>NZ_JAGOIT010000023.1:8112-32838 GCF_017995515.1 Propionivibrio sp. | reverse complement strand
CGCTCGACGCTCTGGTTCTCCGGCATGACCAGGATCATCCGGTAACCGCCCATCGCCGCCGCCATCGCCAGCGCGATGCCGGTATTGCCCGAAGTCGCCTCGATCAGCGTGTCGCCCGGCTTGATGTCGCCGCGCAATTCGGCGCGCCGGATCATCGACAGCGCCGGCCTGTCCTTGACCGAACCCGCCGGGTTGTTGCCTTCCAGCTTGGCGAGGATGACGTTTCCGCGCGCCTCGATCTCGGCCCCCGGCAACCGGGTCAGGCGAACGAGCGGCGTACCGCCGACGTAATCTGCAAGTGTCTTATACATGTTGGCTCAGCCATTCGACGTATTGCGCCACGCCTTCTTCGACGCTGGCGAACGGTTCGCTGTAGCCGGCAGCGCGTAGGCGCGTGAGATCGGCCTGCGTGAAGCTCTGGTATTTGCCACGCAGAGCGTCGGGAAACGGCACGTACTCGATGAACCCCTGACGCAGAAGTTCGTCCAGCGACTCCTTCGGCGCGCCGGCCAGAGCACGGCAACTGTTGACGTTGGCCACGGCAAGTTCGTTGAAGCTCTGCGCACGCCCGGTGCCGAGATTGAAGATGCCGGACTTTTCCGGATGATCGAGAAAGAAGAGATTGACCTTGGCGACGTCGCCGACGTAGACGAAGTCGCGCTTCTGCTCGCCGTTGCCGTAACCGTCGCAGCCCTCGAACAGCTTGACCTTCTGCTCGGCGCGGAACTGGTTGTAGTGATGGAATGCCACCGAGGCCATCCGCCCCTTGTGCGATTCGCGCGGCCCATAGACGTTGAAGTAGCGGAAGCCGACGACCTGCGACCTGGCCTGAGGCAGACGGCGGCGAACGATCTGGTCGAACAGGAACTTGGAGTAACCATAGACGTTGAGCGGCGCTTCGAGCGGCCGCTCTTCGCGGAACTCGTTGCTTGCCCCGTACGTCGCCGCGCTGGACGCGTAGAGGAACTGCACGCCTTCGTCGAGGCACCAGTCGAGCATGTCCTGCGAATAGCGGAAGTTGTTCTCCATCATGTAGCGGCCGTCGTTCTCCATGGTGTCGGAGCAGGCGCCTTCGTGGAAGATGGCCTTGACGTCGCCGTCAAAATCGCCGGCGAGCAGGCGATTGAGGAAATCGTCCTTGTCGAGATAGTCGGCAATCTCGCAGTCGACCAGATTGCGGAACTTGTCGGCGCGCGTCAGGTTGTCGACGGCGATGATGTCGGTCTCGCCGCGCTCGTTGAGCGCCTTGACGATGTTGGCGCCGATGAAGCCGGCCGCGCCGGTGACGATGGTGTACATGCGATTCTCCTCAGTTCAGTGCTGCATCGAGTTCGGCGCGGGTCACCACGGCCGTCCCCAGTTTTCCGACGACGATGCCGGCCGCGACGTTGGCGACGTGGATCGCCTTTGCCCAATCGGCGCCCTGCGCAAGCATGACGGCCAGCGTCGCGATGACCGTATCGCCGGCCCCCGACACGTCGTAGACCTCGCGCGCCACCGCCTTTTCGTGCAGCGCACCGCCGGCGCGGAAGAGCGACATGCCTTCCTCGCTGCGCGTGACGAGCAAGGCGTCGAGCGCCAGTTCGTTGCGCAACGCCGCCGCTTTCTGCTCCAGATCGGCCTCGTCCTTCCAGCGCCCGACGACTTCGCGCATCTCCGAACGGTTCGGCGTGATGATCGTCGCGCCGGCGTAGCACGCGTAGTCGTCGCCCTTGGGATCGACGAGCACGATCTTCCCGGCGGCGCGCGCCAGCCGGATCATTTCGCCGATATGCGTCAGCCCGCCCTTGCCGTAGTCGGAAAAAACGACGGCGTCGCAATCCGGCAAGCGTCGTTCGAATTCGGAGAGCTTGGCGCGCAGCGCCTCGTGCGAAGGTGTCGTCTCGAAGTCGATGCGCAACAGTTGCTGCTGGCGCCCGATCACGCGCAGCTTGACGGTCGTCGTCACCGCCTCGTCGACCTGCAGGCTGGCGTCGATCCCGCCTTCGCTCATCAAGCGCTTGAGGCTCACGCCCGGCTCGTCGTCGCCGACCAGCGCCAGCAGCGAGACCTTTGCCCCCAATGCCGCCGCATTGCGCGCGACGTTCGCCGCGCCGCCCGGACGTTCCTCGCTGCGTTCGACCTTGACGACGGGCACCGGCGCTTCCGGCGAAATCCGCGACACGTCGCCGAACCAGTAGCGGTCGAGCATCACATCGCCGACGATGAGCAGGCGAACCGCCGACAAATCTCCTGATTGCATGGTGTTTTTCCTGCGCGCTAAGGCGTCAAATCGAATTCTTCGGTGCGTTTCGGCGAGTAGGTTTCCCAACCGCCGCACGCCGGACAGCGCCAGTAGAACTGCCGCGCCTTGAAGCCGCAATTATCGCACCGGTAACGCGCCAGCCGGCGCGTGTATCCCTGCACGATGCCCTTCGCCAGATCGAGGTCCGCCCGCGCCTCGAGCGGCGCGACGAGCAGGCGCGCGTCGATCAGCTTGTCCAACCCGAGCAGCGTCGGGTTGCGCCGCAGTTCGGCACGCACCAGTTCATACGCGGATTCGATGCCTTCGCTCTCCAGCACCAACTGGAAGACGACGTCGAGCAGATCGAGCGACGGGTAACGTTCGAGATAACCACGCAGCAACTGCAGGCCCTCTTCACGCCGGTCGAGTTTCCTGAAAGCATCGAGCAGACGCTGCGCGACCAGCGCGAGATAGGCCGGGTCCTGCTGCTCGATGCGCTGCCAGCAGGCAATTGCTTCGGCGAAGCATTCCTGCTGGACTTCGATGTCGCCCAGCAGAAGGCTGGCGCGCACGCACTTGCGGTTGCGCTCGAGCGCGCTCCGGAGATGCCCAGCGGCCACCTCCGGCTTCGAGCGGATCATCTCCGCCGCGGCCATCTCGCAGTAATACTCGGCGATATCCTTCTGCGTCGCGACGTCGGGCAACTCGGCAGCGATGACGACCGCCTTCGCCCAGTCCTTCTCGAGCTGGTAGATTTCCAGCAGGTTGCGCTTGGCCTCTTCCGCCATCGACGAATCGCGCAGTTTCTCGAAGACCTCCTCGGCCCGGTCGAGCAGACCGGCTTTCAGGTAATCCTGTCCAAGCTCGGCCAGCGCCTGCAGCTTCAGATCCTGCGGCAGATCGTCGCGCTCGACCAGATTCTGGTGCATGCGAATTGCCCGCTCCGTTTCCCCGCGCCGGCGGAAAAGGCTGCCCAACGCGAAGTGCAGCTCTACGGTCTGCGGATCGACCTTGACGGCATCGACGAAAGCCTCGATGGCACGGTCCGGCTGCTCGTTGAGCAGGAAGTTCAAGCCCTGGAAGTACGAGCGCGGCAAGGCGCGCGATTCCTTCACCAGGTGGCGGATATCGACACGCGCCGCAGCCCACCCCAGTCCGAAAAAGACCGGGAGGAAGAGCAGCTGCCAGTATTCAAATTCGATCATGGAGTCTTCAACTTCCGTTTCTGTTTTGGGCTGGCTCTGGCTACAGGAGCCACCGGATGCCCGTATCCGCTTACCGAAGAACCTCTTGTGAATGGACTTCACTGCCCTCGCCGCGGGTCGCTCGCCGCAACCGGGCAAGCTCGCGGCGCAACGAGAATACCGTGCCGATCAGGGAAAGAACACCCAGCAATACGCCCCCCGCAAAGAACGCCAGTACGATGATGATCAGCGGCGCGTTCCACGCCGAATCGAGAAAGAAGCGAATGCTTACCGGGTCGCTATTCTTCAGCGCGAACGCCAGCAGGAACAGGAACACCAGGATTCTGAGGCTCCACAGCACAAAACGCATCAGCCACTCCTCAACCAACGAAATGAAAAGGGCGGCAACAAAAGTTGCCGCCCGTGCTAATTCATTCAACCAAAAACGTCACTCAGACCGATTTGAGCGCAAGATCCACACGCTCACGCAATTCCTTGCCTGCCTTGAAATGCGGTACCCATTTTTCCGGGACGCTAACCTTGTCCCCGGATTTCGGGTTCCGGCCAACGCGTGGCGGTCGATAGTTCAGCGAAAAACTGCCAAACCCGCGAATCTCGATACGATCACCCTTGGCCAAGGCCTCAGACATCGCATCGAGAATCATTTTGACCGCAAAATCGGCATCCTTCGCGACCAGCTGCGGAAACCGCTCCGCCAGTCGCGCGATCAGATCTGACTTGGTCATCACAAATCTTACTGCGGATTGTTCAGCTTGGCCTTCAGCAGCGCACCGAGGTTGGTCGTGCCCGAGCTGACGTTGCTCTCAGCGGCAAACTTCTGCATCGCTTCGTGCTGCTCAGCCTGATCCTTGGCCTTGATCGACAGGTTGATCGAACGGGTCTTGCGATCGATGTTGATGATCATCGCTTCGATCTCGTCGCCTTCCTTGTACACCTTGGTCAGGTCGTCGATACGGTCACGCGAAACTTCCGAAGCACGCAGGTAGCCGTCCATTTCACCTTCGAGGGTAACCACTGCACCGCGGGCATCAACCGACTTGACCGTGCCCTTGACGATGGCGTTCTTCTCGTGGGTCGCGATGAAGCTGGTGTAAGGATCGCTGTCGAGCTGCTTGATACCGAGCGAGATACGCTCCTTCTCGGTGTCGATCGCCAGAACCACGGCCTCGACTTCGTCGCCCTTCTTGAAGTTGCGGATCGCTTCTTCGCCCGGCACCGACCACGAGAGGTCAGAGAGGTGCACCAAGCCGTCGATGCCACCCGGCAGACCGATGAACACGCCGAAGTCGGTGATCGACTTGATCGCGCCGCGGACCTTGTCGCCCTTCTTCTGGTTCATCGCGAAGTCGTCCCACGGATTGGCCGCGCACTGCTTCATGCCGAGCGAGATGCGGCGACGCTCTTCGTCGATCTCGAGGATCATGACTTCGACTTCGTCGCCGAGCTGGACGACCTTCGACGGATGAACGTTCTTGTTCGTCCAGTCCATTTCCGAGACGTGCACCAGGCCTTCGATGCCTTGCTCGATTTCAACGAATGCACCGTAGTCGGTCAGGTTGGTGACCTTGCCGAACAGGCGAGTGCTTTGCGGATAGCGACGAGCGATGCCCACCCACGGATCTTCGCCGAGCTGCTTGAGACCGAGCGAAACGCGGTTCTTGTCCTGGTCGAACTTGAGGATCTTGGCCTGCACTTCGTCGCCGACGGCCAGAACTTCGGACGGGTGACGGACACGGCGCCAGGCCAGGTCGGTGATGTGCAGCAGGCCGTCGATACCGCCGAGGTCGACGAATGCGCCGTAGTCGGTGATGTTCTTGACGATGCCCTTGACGATGCTGCCTTCCTTGAGGTTGGCGAGCAGCGCTTCGCGCTCTTCACCAACGCTGGCTTCAAGGACGGCACGGCGTGAAACGACGACGTTGTTGCGCTTGCGGTCGAGCTTGATGACCTTGAATTCGAAGGTCTTGCCTTCGTACGGCGTGGTGTCCTTGACCGGACGCATGTCGACGAGCGAACCCGGGAGGAAGGCGCGCACGCTGTTGGCCATGACGGTGAGACCGCCCTTGACCTTGCCGGTGATCGTACCGGTAACCAGCGTACCCTGATTCAGGGCTTCTTCCAGGTAGTTCCAGGCAGCGACGCGCTTGGCGCGCTCGCGCGAGAGGCGCGTTTCGCCGAAACCGTTTTCGAGTTGCTCGATGGCGACCTGAACGAAATCGCCAACCTTGACTTCGATTTCGCCCTGATCGTTCAGGAATTCTTCACGTTCGATATAGCTTTCGGACTTCAGTCCGGCGTTAACGACCACGAAATTCTGGTCGATACGTACAACTTCTGCGGTAATGACTTCGCCCTGACGCATTTCTTGGCGCGTGAGGCTGGCTTCGAAGAGATCGGCAAAGCTTTCTTGCATGGTGGGATTAGCTGACATATGAGAGGGACCTGACCGCATGGATGCGGGTTAAGTTAAAACTCGTTACACGCCACACCTGCCATCGATAACCAGGACGGTTACGCGCCGCGCCCTGACCGGGACGGCGCCGACATTGCCGGCGGTAACACCTTTTTGGCGAACGGCACATGCCGCGTCGCCTTTACTACCTGCTTGCTGCTTACTTACTGCGCCACGACAAGACCTGAGCCACGGCTTGTTCGATCGTCAGATTCGTCGTATCGAGCAATTCGGCGTCTTCATTTTGCTTGAGCGGGGCTACACTCCGTTGACTATCGCGCGCGTCGCGTTCCCGCAAATCCAGCAAAAGAGGCTGGATACTAGCAGCGATTCCTTTCTCGATCAACTGCTTATAGCGTCTCTCCGCCCTGATCTCGACGCTCGCGGTGAGGAAGACTTTGGTCTGCGCATCAGGGAAAACCACCGACGCCATGTCGCGCCCATCGGCGACCAATCCGGGCGCCTGACGAAACAGCCGCTGGCGGAAAAGCAGCGCGGCGCGTACCGCGGGCAACGCAGCGACCTTCGAGGCGCCGACGGAAATATCCTCCTGTCGAATGGCGTCACCGACGTCTTCACCGGCAAGGAAAACCGAGTTCTCACCAAAGACGACATCGAGCCCCGCGGCGATCGCCGCAACGCCCGCCTCGTCATCCCAGGCAACACCGGCACGCCGCGCTGCCACGGCTGTCAATCGATACAGCGCGCCGGAATCGAGGTAGTGCCAGCCGAGTGCCGCCGCGACTCGCGCGGCAACCGTCCCCTTGCCCGAGGCCGACGGGCCGTCGATGGCGATCACGGGAACCGGCCGGGTGACGGTGGCGAAGAGTGCAAAGTAGTTCGGGAAGGTCTTGGCGACACATGCCGGATCGTTGATGCGCACGGTTGTCGCCAACGAGGCCAGCGAAAAGCACATCGCCATGCGATGGTCGTCGTAGGTATCGATGCCTTGCGGCGGCGTGGTGACTACTTTCGGCGGTGTGATGCGGATGAAGTCATCGCCCTCTTCGACCCGTGCGCCGAGCTTGCGCAGCTCGGTCGCCATCGCCGCGATGCGGTCGGTTTCCTTGACGCGCCAACTGGCGATGTTCGACAAGGTCGTCGTGCCTTCGGCGAACAGCGCGGCGATGGCGAACGTCATCGCCGCGTCGGGGATGTGGTTGCAGTCGAGGTCGAGCGCACGCAATTTTCGGCCCGGCGGCGCCGACACCTCGATCCAGTTATCGCCCGACACAACGCGCGCGCCCATGCTTTCGAGCGCCTCGGCAAAACGCACATCGCCCTGGATCGAATCCCGGCCGACGCCTTCGACGCGCACCGGACCACCACCAATCGCACCCAGCGCGAGAAAGTACGAAGCCGACGAGGCATCACCCTCGACGTGAATGACGCGCGGCGAGTGATACTTGGCTCCGGCCGGCACGGTAAATCGCTGCCATCCATCCCTGACGACGTTCACGCCAAAGCGCGCCATGACCGCCAGGGTAATCTCGATGTACGGTCGCGAAATCAACTCGCCGACGACCTCAATGATTGTCTCGACGCCGGACAGCGGCGCGGCCATCAACAGCCCGGTGAGAAACTGGCTCGACACGTTGCCGCGCACATGCACCAGACCGCCTGACGGCTTCGATGCCGGACGGAGTTCCAGCGGGGGAAAGCCTTCTTTGCCGCCGTAGGCAACATCCGCACCCAATTCGCGCAACGCATCGACCAGATCGCCGATCGGCCGCTCATGCATGCGCGGCACGCCGGTCAGCGTGTAGCGACCGCCGGCCAACGCCAGCGCAGCGGTCAGCGAGCGAAATGCGGTCCCGGCGTTGCCGAGAAAGAGCTGTGCCTCTTTGACCGGGAAAACACCACTGGTGCCGTGGACGAGATAGACATTTCCGCCCTGCTCGTCGATACGAACACCCAGCGCTCGCAGCGCCTCGAGCATGCGCGCCGTGTCGTCCGATTCGAGCAGGTCGCGGACTTCAGTCGCGCCTTCGGCGAGCGCGGCGAGCAGCAGCACCCGGTTGGAAATGCTCTTCGAACCGGGCAAGCGCACCGTTCCCTTTGCCGACAGAACGTGCGGCAGATCAATGAATTCTTTGGCCATGCGGATTTCGTCTAGTTGCCCGCCCAGTCGCGACGCGCCGTGCGAGCGATATCAAAGGTTTTCTCCAGTGCCGCGCCATCGCCGCGCTGGAGGATGTCGTGCAGTTCATCGAGCTGCGAGCGATAGCAATCGAGCTCCTTGAGCAAAGCGGCACGATTCGCCAGACAGATGTCGCGCCACATTTCCGGATGACTCGCGGCGATGCGCGTGAAATCGCGGAAGCCGCTGGCCGCGAAGCTGAACAGCAGGTCGCGATTGTCGCGCAGCGCCAGTTCATGCACGAGTGCGAAAGACAACAGGTGCGGCAGATGACTGACCGCGGCGAAGATCCGGTCGTGCTCTTCAGGCTGCAGTTCGTGAATGAGCGCCCCGCACCACTCCCAGGCGGAACGGACGCGCGCGACATTGAGCACCGGGTTCTCGGACAGCGGCGTCAGGACAACCTTTTTTTCGCGGTAGAGATCGGCGCGCGCCGCGGCCGCCCCGCTGTTCTCGGCGCCGGCAATCGGATGCGCCGGAACGAACTGACCGACGCGCTCGCCAAAGGCGCCGCGCGCGACGGCGGCGACGTCCGACTTGGTGCTGCCGCCGTCGGTGACAACGGTTTCCGGCCCGAGATAAGGCGCGATGCGCGCCATGATTTCGGGCATCTGGCCGACCGGCGTGGCGATCAGGACCAGATCGGCATCCGCGACCTCCTGGCCGGCGTTGGCCCCGACGCGATCGATGATCCCGAGATCAAGCGCTTGCGTCAGCGTCCCCAGACTCCGGCCGAAGCCGACAACTTCCTCGACCTGTTCGGCCGCTTTCAGCGCCAGCGCAAACGAGCCGCCAATCAGCCCGACACCGAAGACGACGACCTTGCCGAACTCCGGACTGGCGTCCATTACTGCGCCAATTCCAGCGCCTCGAGGAAGCGTGCGTTTTCATTCTCGCTGCCGATCGTCACGCGCAGCCATTCAGGCATCCCGTAACCGGCGACCGGACGAACGATGACGCCTTGCTTGAGCAGTTTCTGATTGAGCGCAGCGGCGTCACCTGCCTTGAAGGCGAGGAAGTTCCCGCTCGATGGAATGTGCGCATAGCCAAGCCGCTTGAGCCCGGCGACGATCTGCTCCATTCCGGCGCGGTTGAGCGCATAGCTGCGGGCGACGAATTCTTCGTCGCCGAGTGCAGCGGCCGCCGCGGCGATGGCCAGATTGTTGCAATTGAACGGTTGGCGCACGCGGTTCATCAGGTCCGCCACCTCGGCCGACGCCATGGCGTAGCCGACACGCAATCCGGCGAGGCCGTAGATCTTGGAAAACGTCCGCGTGATGACGAGGTTCGGGAATTCGGCCAGCCACTCCGCCGTATCGACGCGCTCAGACGGCGGAATGTACTCGTTGTAGGCTTCGTCGATCACAACGACGACGTCGGCCGGAACAGCGGCGACAAAAGCTCTCAGCTGCTCGTAGGGCAGGAAGGTGCCGGTCGGATTGTTCGGGTTGGCGATCCAGACCAGGCGCGTATCCGGGCGAATCGCGCGCAGCATGGCGTCCAGATCGTGACCGAAATCCCTGGCCGGCACACAGACCGGCTCACCGCCCGCGGACAACGTGGCCAGGGGATACACGGCAAAGGCGTGCTGCGCATACACCGCCGAGCGCCCCTGCGCGAGAAAGACGCGCGCGATCAGGTCAAGCACGTCGTTTGAACCGTTGCCGAGCACGAAGCGCTCCATGCCCAGCCCGGTGCGGTCGGCGAGCGCCGATTTCAGCTCGTAGTCGTCCGGATAGCGCTCTAGCGAGGCAATGGCCTTTTCGACGGCGATGCGGGCCTTCGGACTCATGCCGAGCGGATTTTCGTTGGACGCGAGCTTGATGATCCGCTCCGTCGGGATACCCAGTTCGCGCGACAACTGCGTGATCGGCTTGCCCGGAAGATACGGTGAAATGGCACGAATATTCGGCAGTGATTGATCCCAAAGCGTCATGTGCAGTCCTTGTGAAAAATGTTGCAGAAATCCTTGAACGCGCGCCTCGGGCGAGTTCAATAGACAGCGATCGGGTACGAACCGAGGACTTTCAGATAGGCCGCGCGCTGCGAGAGCTCCGCCAGCGCCTTCGCCACCGGCGCATCGTTCTGATGCCCTTCGATATCAACGAAGAACACATACTCCCAGAGCGTATGCCGCGCCGGACGCGATTCGAGGCGGGTCATGGACACGCCGGCGTCCGAGAACGGCGCAAGAAGCGTTCCCAATGCGCCCGTCCGGTTGTGCGCCGACATGATCAGCGAGGTCTTGTCACGCCCTGAAACGCCGGCGTCCTGACGCCCGAGTACGACCCAGCGCGTCGTGTTGTTGGGTTCATCCTCGATGCTGTTCGCCAGTTTAGGCAGCTGGTAGCGCTCGGCAGCAGCCTCGCCGGCGATGGCCGCCGCCCCCTGTTCGGAGGCGGCAAACTGCGCGGCCTGCGCGTTGCTGCCCATCGAGATGCGCTGCGCGTTGGGCAGCGAGCGATTCAGCCATTCGTGGCACTGCGCCAGCGACTGCGCGTGAGAATAGACCTTGGTGATCTTGTCGAGCGAGGTTTCGTTGCTCAGGAGGTGCTGATGGATACGCAAGACAACTTCACCGCAGACCTTCAAGGGTGTCGTCATCAACAGATCCAGCGTGCGCCCGATGGCGCCTTCGGTCGAGTTCTCGATCGGCACGACGGCGAAATCGGCATGACACGCCTCGACTTCCCGAAACACGTCGTCGATCGACTGCTGCGGCAGCAGGCGCGCAGCATGGCCGAAGTGCTTTGTCGCCGCGCTTTCCGAGAAGGTGCCCAGCGGCCCGAGAAAGGCCACACCGAGCGGCTGCTCAAGCGACAGACAGGCCGACATCACCTCGCGGAAGAACCAGGTCACACTGTCGCCGGACAGCGGTCCCGGATTGATCTCCTGAATCCGGCGCAGCACCTGCGCCTCGCGCTCGGGCCGGTAGATGAACCCCGCGTCGCCGTGCTGCATCTTGATCTGCCCGACGCGCTGCGCACATTGCGCCCGACGGTTCAGCAAGTCGAGCAGTTGCGCATCGATGGCGTCGATCTCGGCGCGCACCACCGTCAATTTGTCTTGCAGATCATCACTCATATTCGTACCCGGAAGAACGTCAGCATTCGTTGTTGATGGACGCGGTTACTCCTGGTCCTGCCCTTCTGCCGGTTCAACAGGCGCATCGCCGTTCGCGTCCGGCTCGTCTTCAGTCTCGACGACCTTTTCCAGGCCGGCGAGCTTCTCGCCTTCGTCAAGCGCGATCAGCGTCACGCCCTGCGTCGCGCGGCCGAGTTCGCGGATCTCGTGCACACGGGTACGGATCAGCACGCCGCCGGTCGTGATCAGCATGATCTCGTCCTCATCCTGCACCAGACGGGCCGCAACCACCTTGCCGTTGCGTTCGCTCGCCGCGATGGCGATAACCCCTTGCGTGCCGCGACCGGAATGGCGGAAATCGGCGAGAACGGTACGCTTGCCATAGCCGTTTTCGGTGGCGATCAGCACCGTTTCCTGATGATTCGCGGCGACCAGCAGCGACAACACCTGTTGCCCTTCGCCGAGCTTCATGCCGCGCACGCCGCGCGCCGTCCGTCCCATCGGGCGCACGTCTTCTTCGTCGAACCAGACCGCCTTGCCTGCATCGGAAACGAGGACGATGTCCTGCGTGCCGCTCGTGATTTCCGCGCCGATCAGGTAGTCGCCTTCATCCAGCGCCACGGCGATGATGCCGGCCTTGCGCGGGTTGGAGAAGTCGGAGAGCGGCGTCTTCTTGACCGTGCCCTGCGCCGTGCACATGAAGATGAACTGATCGTCGGAAAACTCCTTGATCGACAGAATGGCGTTGACCTTCTCGCCGTCTTCGAGCGGGAACATATTGACGATGGGCTTGCCGCGACCGGTTCGCGTGCCTTGCGGCACTTCGTAGACCTTGAGCCAGTAGACGCGACCACGGTTCGAGAAACAGAGAATCGTGTCGTGCGTGTTGGCAATGAACAGGTAATCGACGAAATCGTCTTCCTTGACCGCCGCCGCCTGCTTGCCGCGCCCGCCGCGCCGCTGCGCGCGGTAGTCGGCCAGCGGCTGCGACTTGACGTAGCCGCTGTGCGACAGCGTCACCACCATGTCCTGCGGCGTGATGAAGTCTTCGATCCCGAGATCCTGCGTATTGAATTCAATCTCGGACCGACGCTTGTCGCCGAACTGGGCACGAATCGCTGTCAGTTCTTCGACGATGATCTGGCTGATCCGCTCCGGCCGCGCCAGGATGTCCATGAGGTCGGCGATTTTCTCGAGCAGCTCGGCAAAATCCGCAACGATCTTGTCGCGCTCCAGACCTGTCAGGCGCTGCAGGCGCAATTCAAGAATCGCCTGCGCCTGAGCTTCCGAGAGTAAATAGCCGCTCCTCGACAAGCCGTATTCCAGCGCCAAGCCTTCCGGACGCGTCGCATCGAGGCTGGCGCGCTGCAGCATTTCGGCGACCGTGGCCGACGTCCAGAGGCGCGACATCAGACCACGCCTTGCGTCGGAAGGCGTGGGAGACGCTTTGATCAGCGCGATGATCTCGTCGACGTTGTCGAGCGCGACCGCCAGGCCTTCCTGGATATGCGCGCGCTCACGCGCCTTGCGTAGCTCGAAGACGGTACGCCGGGTAATGACCTCGCGCCGATGCGCAAGGAAGCAATCGAGCATCTGCTTGAGATTGAGCAGGCGCGGCTGACCATCGACGAGCGCCACCATGTTCATGCCGAACGTATCCTGCAGCTGCGTCTGTTTGTAGAGACAGTTGAGCACGACCTCGGGCACCTCGCCGCGCTTGAGTTCGATGACCACGCGCATGCCGGACTTGTCGGACTCGTCGCGCAAATCCGAAACACCCTCGATCCGCTTGTCGTTGACCAGCTCACTGATCTTCTCGAGCAGGGAACGCTTGTTCACCTGGTACGGCAACTCATCGACGATGATCGCCTGGCGATCGTTGCTGCCCTTGATGTCTTCAAAGTGCGTCTTGGCGCGCATGACCACGCGCCCGCGCCCGGTGCGGTAGCCTTCACGCGCGCCGGTCACGCCGTAGATGATCGCCGCCGTCGGGAAATCCGGCGCCGGAATGATGTCGATCAACTCGTCGATGGTCATCTCCGGACTGGCCAGCAGCGCCAGACAGGCGTCGACCACTTCATTCAGATTGTGCGGAGGAATGTTCGTCGCCATGCCGACGGCAATACCCGACGAGCCATTGATCAGCAGATTGGGAATGCGCGCCGGCATGATCAATGGTTCTTGTTCCGAACCGTCGTAGTTCGGCCCGAAATCGACCGTCTCCTTGTCGATATCGGCCAGCAACTCGTGACCGATGCGCGCCATGCGCACTTCCGTGTAACGCATCGCCGCCGCACTGTCGCCGTCGACCGAACCGAAATTCCCCTGCCCGTCGCACAGCATGTAGCGCAACGAGAAATCCTGCGCCATGCGGACGATCGTGTCATAAACGGCCTTATCACCGTGCGGGTGATACTTACCGATCACATCGCCAACGATACGCGCCGACTTTTTGTACGGCTTGTTCCAATCGTTGCCAAGCTCATGCATGGCAAACAACACTCGACGATGAACCGGCTTCAGACCATCCCGCGCATCGGGCAAGGCACGCCCGACGATTACGCTCATCGCGTAATCAAGGTATGAGCGGCGCATTTCGTCTTCAAGACTGATGGGCAGTGTTTCTTTTGCGAAGGTTTCCACAGCGCGGTCCATTTCTATTGGAAGTATCCCGACAAGACCAGACTTCAACGTCCGTTGTCATCTTTGCCAAACCCGGCATTCTATCACGCCCCTCACCGGCCCTTTCCGAAACCACAGACCCGTTCGCAGCTCCGCCGCATGAAGCCCCTTGCCGAGGAACGCGGCATTGCGTTCACCACGCTCACATACCGCGCGCCTTGAAATTTGCAAACGCAAGCAGTCCAACTGACCGAACCCCACTTGATCACTCGCAAAAAAACACGTCGCACCACCAGAATGAGCATTGCCTGTTGCATTTTTGCAACACAACAAACCGAGCGGCGCTCGCGCACCTGCTCCACGCCCCCTGGGCAAGTCACAACACAATTCGAGGCCCCATCGGCCAAGAAACACCCCTAGAACACGACCGGCAGCACGGCCCAGCGCACTTTTTCTTCAATAACTGCGGGATTCTGCACGCTTCTCCGGCCGATCTCGAAGCGCAAACCGGGTATTCGGCAACAGCCGGGGTAGGCGCCCAGGTTCAGGTTGTAAAAAAACGTCTGAACGTGCCTGTTTAAGGCTTGCAGACAAAGAAATTGAGTTGATAATTCGCGTGGCTTTATGGCAGAATCAATTTCGTCCGCGCAGCCATTGAAGTGTTTGCTCTTATCACGAAGGCGTAACTGGCCATGCGAACGGAATACCGCAGGCTTTAACTAACGAGGAAATCCAGATGAAAAAAACAGCAAAGCATTCTATCGTGGCCATCCTGGCCGCCACCTTGGGCCTGTGTGCATCGCTGGCCCATGCCCAGACAACCAATAGCGTTTACGTAATCGACGGTCGCGGCCAGGTCGCAACCGACCCGTACGGCCTCTGCTGGCGGACTGGCTTCTGGACCCCGGCCGCTGCGGCGACCGACCCGAACGGTTGCAAGTGCGACAAGGACCTGATCCCGAAGGAAGTTTGCGAGCCGAAGACTGCCGCTCCTGCTGCCAAAGCTGCAGCGACGAAGCCGGCCGGTGAAAAGGTGACAGTTGCTGCTGACGCGCTGTTCGATTTCAACAAGTCGACACTGCGTCCGGAAGGCAAGCAGAAGCTGGACGAAGTCGCCGCCAAGGCTGACAAGCTCGTTCTGGAAGTCGTTATCGCCGTTGGTCACGCCGACCGCATCGGTAGCGCCGCCTACAACCAGAAGCTCTCGGAAAAGCGCGCCGCTTCGGTCAAGGATTACCTGGTCAGCAAGGGCATCCCGGCTAACCGCGTCTATACCGAAGGCAAGGGCAGCACGCAACCGGTCACCAAGTCCGGCCAGTGCAAGGGCCCGAAGAGCGCCAAGGTCATCGCTTGCTTGCAGCCTGACCGCCGCGTCGATATCGAAATCATCGGTACCGCCAAGTAAGTCTTCTTGATTACGAAAAAGCCCTGCCTAGGCAGGGCTTTTTTATTTCTTCTTCAAACTGCCGCAGACCATGCAAAACGCCGATCAGAACGAACTCGACAAATTCAGCCAACTCGCACACCGCTGGTGGGATCCAGAGAGCGAGTTCAAACCGCTGCATCAGATCAATCCGCTTCGCCTCGAATGGATAGACTCACACGCGAGCATCGCCGGCAAGAGAGTGTTGGACATCGGCTGCGGCGGCGGGATCCTGTCCGAAAGCATGGCCCTCAAAGGCGCCGAAGTCACCGGCATCGACCTGTCGAGCAAAGCTCTGGCGGTGGCGCGCCTTCATCTGATGGAGAGCGGAAACTCGGTCGAGTATCTCGAAGTGTCGGCAGAGCAACTTGCGACGCAGTCACCGGAGAGTTTCGACGTCGTCAGTTGCATGGAAATGCTTGAGCACGTCCCCAATCCAGCGAGTACGATCGCCGCATGCGCCGCTTTGGTAAAACCGGGTGGCCATGTTTTCTTCTCGACCATCAACCGTAACCTGAAGGCTTACTTGCTGGCCGTGATCGGAGCCGAGTATGTGCTCAAGATGCTGCCGAAGGGAACGCACGACTATGCGAAGTTCATCAAGCCGTCGGAACTCACCCGCTGGTCGAAAAGCGTGAGACTTGAACCCTCCGAACTGATCGGACTCAGCTACAACCCGATCACACAAACCTACAGCCTGGGCCGCGACACCTCAGTAAACTATCTTCTGCACACAAAGAAGGTCGGCTGACTTTTTTCGCACACGGCAAGGCCGGACGCAAGCCAAGAACGCGCCATTGGCATCCGCTCGCGCCGAACCCAAGAGGACTCGACCGCTTGCCCGTCAGCTCTCCTTTTGTTCGAGGGAGTAACCAGCGCCGCTGTCGAGTCCCAGCACTGAAACAAGATAAGGCATCACCTCCGCCAGGGTAGCGTGCAATGTCCACGGCGGATTGAGGACAAACATCCCGCTGCCGTGCATGCCGAACCCACCTTTAGCCGGCTCCTTGACGCGCAACGCCACATGCAGCCAACTCTTTGCCGGGAGATTCTTCAATCGCGCAGGGAGTTCATGCGCCTCCAGGCGCGTCAGTTGCGGATACCACAAGGCATACATACCGCCGGGGAAGCGCGATAGCGCCTCTTTCAGCGACTTGAACACGCGGTCGTAGTCCTGCTTCTCCTCGTACGACGGGTCGATGAGGGCAAGTGCGCGGCGGGGCGGCGGCGGCAACAAGGCCCTGAGTCCGGCAAAGCCGTCCGTCGGTTCGACGATAACCTGCTTGCCGACATCATTGTAGTTTTCCTGCAACAGCCGGGCATCCTTGCTGTGCAGTTCGAAGAGCCGAAGTCGATCCTGCTCGCGCAGGGTCCACAACGCAAAATACGGCGAACCGGGATAGACCAGCAACCGGCGATCCGGATTCAGACGCCGCACAAACCCGACGTAGTCAGCCAGGACCTGCGGCAAATCGTTGCGCACCCACAAGCGACCGATTCCTTCCTTGTACTCGGCCTGCTTTGCCGCATACCCGGAATCCAACGCATAAGCACCAGCTCCCGAATGCGTATCGATGTACCAGAAAGGTTTTTCCTTTTGCCCGAGATACTGCGTCAGTTGAACGAGAACGAGGTGTTTGAGGACATCGGCATGATTGCCGGCATGAAAGGCGTGGCGATAACTCAGCATGATTGAAAAACGTCAAAACGCCTCGCATACCCGCGAAGCCAAATTGGAAACCGGCGAAGGCTGAACGCGGAGCTAGTGACGATTCCCACCACCCGTACCGGCACGCCCAGTTCCGTAAGGGCCACGCACACCGGTACGACGCTGGGCGCCGCCAAGACCGCCTTGCGAACGAGGCGCATGCGGCCGAGCTTGGTTCACCGTCAATGCACGACCTTCAACGCTCTTGCCGTTGAGTGCCGCAATCGCTGCCAAAGCCTCCGACTCCGAGCCCATCTCGACAAAGCCGAAACCCTTCGAGCGTTGCGTTTCCCGGTCGGAAACGACCTGTGCCGAAGTTACCGCCCCATGCGCGGCGAACATCTGCTCCAGATCACTCGACTTGATGCCGTAACTCAGGTTGCCGACGTAAAGCTTATTGCCCACTTGAATGACTCCCCGGTTAGAGGTTATGAAAACTGCCAATTCACCATAGCCGGAGATCGCGCCGACGTCCAACGACGACAGCGCGGACACCGGAACGGCTAGTCAGGCAGGGCGATCTTGTTGTCGGTACTGTACTGGTAGTCGTGGAAGATATGCTCGGCGCTCAACAACTGGTACGTCCCGTCTTCAAGTTTGCGCGTCGTATCCTTGAGCCGGTAGGTGTAGTGGCCACAGGTCCACAGGTCGAAATTCCGCATCTGCGTACATAGACAAGTCTTGTCCTTGACCGACAAGCGCTTGAGGCCAGGATTTGCTTCCAACTCGCGGTTGTAGGAGTTGATATACGAACAGCCGCCGTTGGCGTCAAGCAGATAACCATAAGCCTCGCAGTTCGGGCGGATGCCATCGCCGATCGCCGGGCTGTTGCTCAACATGCGCATCGGATAACCGGTCGGCGAGATCTGATTGACTTCGATCTGGTCTTCGCTGGCCTTGAAGTACTCCTGTTGCACGTCCTCCGGGAGGCCACACTCCCTGGCCACGGTGAAGCGCGTCGCCACCTGAACGGCCGACGCGCCATTCTCAAGGAAGGCTGTCGCATCGCTGCCGGTGAATATGCCGCCCGCCGGGATCAGGGGGATATTGAGCTTCTCGGCCTGTAACCAGGCCTTGATCTCGGCCATGATCGTTGCCAGATCGTATTTGGCCCAATCCATGCCGAAGCCGAGATGGCCTCCGGCCAACGGGCCTTCGACCACGACATAGTCGGGCAGGCGATTGCTGCGCATGTTCTTGCGGATGAACAGCTGCAAGGCGCGCGACGAGGAGACGATAATGCCAAGGAGGGCGTCGCGGAATCGCGGGTGATCCTCGATCAGCGAGAACGAGCCGAGGTGCAGGCCGGCCGCCAGCGTAATCCCGTCGATGCCGGAGTCGAGCGCCGCCCGCATGCGCACGCGCAGCGTTTCCTTCGGCGCGTTCATCGTCAGCTTTTCCATGATATTGACGAAGATGAGTCCGGCGCCGCGCTTGGCCTCCATCGTTTTGCCGATGTGCAGGCGGGTCGCCTCGGCCAGTTGCCCGAGATCGAACTTGACCAGGGACTTGTCGATGTTGGCGACGTTGAACTTGAACTGCTTCAGTTTCTCTTTGACGAACTTGGTGTTGAAGCGCCGGTCGGTAATCGTATTGACCATCGCGTCGGAGATATGGCCGATTCCGCCCAGACGAGCCGCCTCCAGCGCCAGTCCGGCAGTCGAGATATCGACGCCCATGCCACCGATCATGATCGGCACGAACTCTCGCTTGCCGAACATCAGACGGAAATCATCTACACGCATTCTCAGTATCCTTCCACTACAACCTTCCGCCCCGAGTCCGCGACGGGAGTATCAAGATGAAGCCAATCCGGCATTATCGCTCATCGAGCCCCCCCTTGGTGCATTTGGGCCTGGAAAGTACAAATTCTGCGCTTTTGCGCACGCGCTGACGCTAAGCGGCCAATGTCAGGACCAGCGGCGTCGTCAGCGCCGCCAGGCCCGTCGACAGCACCAGGCTGCTCGCCACCGGACCTTCGAGCGTTTTGAACTGGCGCGACATGAGATAGACGTTCGCGCCCGTGGCAATCGACGCGAGCAGGACGACGACCTGCGTCTCCATCCACGGCAGTCCCAGCAATTGCGCGAGCGACCAGACGACGAGCGGCTGCACGATGAGCTTGATCGCGCTGATGGCGAGGCTGATCCGCCAGTCGGCACGCACCCCGTATTCCGACAGGCCCATGCCCAGCGCGATGAGCGCCAGCGGGACCGTCGCCTGCCCGAGCATGCCGAGCGGCAGGTCGATCGCCCTGGGCAATTGCCAGCCGGAAAGGCCGAACGCGGTGCCGGACAGGATGCCGATGATGATCGGATTGGCCAGCACGGCGCGCAGCGTCTTGGCGAAGCCCTTGAAGGACAGGCTGCCGTAGCGCGCCCACTCGACCGACACGGTCAGCAGGGACCACAGGATCAGCGAGTTGAAGACCAGCACCAGCGCTACCGACGGCAAGGCCGCCTCACCGAGCGCCTCCTTGGCGAGCGGCAGGCCGAGCATCAGGTTATTGGAGAACACCCCGCCGAGCGCAAATACCGACTGCGCCACCCCGTCGAGCGCGAAGACCTTCCATGCGATCAGGCGACCGATGCAGAAGACGATCAGGCAGCCGCCGAAGAAGGCGATGAGGAGGCGCGCATCGACCGGCGGCAGCTTGGAAAAGTCGCAGAGCAGGCGGAACAGCGTGGCCGGCAGCGCCACGGAGAAGACGAAGCGCGTCAGGGCGTGTGAAATCGAGACCGGCCAGCGGGTCAGACGCATCAGCGCGTAGCCGATGAAGACAAGCAAAAACAGCGGCGCGGCGAGCGCTACCTGATGGAGAAAGACGGTCATCGAGAAGTGATTTGCCCTGGATTCAGTCCCCGAATTTCGGCACGCGCTTCTCGCGCTGGGCGCCCATCGCCTCGGACAGATCGGCCGACATCATCATCGCCGCATTCCAGGTCGCCACGTAATTGAGCCCGTCGGCAACCGAATGATCACGGCCGTAGTTGAGCATCTCCTTGGTTCCGCGAATCGCGAGCGGCGATTTGCCGGCGATCGAGCGCGCGATCTTCCTCACGCCTTCATGCAACGCTTCGTGCGTCTCAAACACCCGATTAACCAGGCCGATTTCCTGCGCTTCGCCTGCGTCGAGCGTGCGGCCGCTGAACGCGAGCTCACGCGCTACACCATCGGGAACCAGCCGTGGCAAGCGCTGCAACGTCCCCACGTCGGCCACCATGCCGACATCGATTTCACGCACTGAAAACTGCGCGTCGGCCGCGCCGTAGCGCATATCGCAACACGTCACCAGATCGACGCCGGCGCCGATGCACGCGCCCTGGATCGCGGCGATCACCGGCTTGCGGCAACGCTCGACGCTGGTCAGACAATCCTGCATGTCGAGGATCAGGCGACGCAAACGCTCGTGGCTGCGCGCAGGATCGGCGTGGTCAACAACGGCCTGAACGTTGGCGAGCAGCGAGAGATCGATCCCCGAACAGAAGTTCCTGCCGGCGCCGGTGAGCATAACGACACGGACTTCGCTTTCCGCGTCGGCCCACTGGAAGGCCTTGCGCAGCTCGTGCCACATGGCGTCGTTCATGGCATTGGAACGGTCGGGACGGCTCAATCGGATCTCGGCGATGTGCGCGTCGTGCGTCTCCGGACCGTGCAGCACGATCTCGATGGTATTCAGTTCGGGAATGGTCATGGCGAAGAGTCTCCAGAAAGGCCATTCCATCTTAGTGGATTTGTCCGCGCTGTGCCGAGGGTGAAATGCGAGACAATACGCAGCCCTGCGGGCAGCCGCGTTCGTACCACCACCTTTTCCCGAACCATGCACCAACTGAAAGACACCATTCCGGTCAGCGACGAATTCACCCTGCTCTACGCCGACGACTCGCTGCTCGTCGCCAACAAGCCGAGCCGCCTGCTGTCGGTTCCCGGGCGCGGCGAGGCGAAGCAGGACTGCCTGATCCGCCGCGTGCAAACCGAGTACCGGGATGCGCTGATCGTGCATCGGCTCGATTACGACACGTCGGGCCTACTCGTCCTGGCGCGCGGCAAGGCGATGCATCGCGCGCTGAGCATCCTGTTCCAAGACCGGAAGGTGGAAAAGCGCTACGTCGCGGTCGTCGACGGGCAGATGGGGGATGAAGCCGGCGAAGTCAATCTGCCGCTCATCGTCGATTGGCCGAACCGGCCGCGCCATATCGTCGATTTCAACATCGGCAAGCCGTCGCTGACGCTCTATCGCGTGTTGAACTACGACGCCGAGACCCACACAACACGCGTCGCGCTAACGCCGGAAACCGGGCGCACGCACCAGCTGCGCGTGCATATGCAGTCGCTCGGCCACCCGATCCTCGGCGACACGCTCTACGCCACCGAACAGGCGTTGGCCAAGGCCGATCGCCTCCAGTTGCACGCCGAATACCTCTCGTTCGCCCACCCGGAAACCGGTGAAATCCTGAGTTTCGACTGCCCCGCTGAATTCTGAACGTTGAATTCTGGCCACCACGCGCGGTCGAAGCGCGCGAGGAGAAAATCAATGATTGCGAAACACCCGCTCTGGCTGGTCGGATTCCGGCCATTTTTCATTCTGGCCTGCCTGTCCGGCCTTGCCCTGCCCATGATCTGGGCGCTGATGTTCTCGGGCACGCTGCCCATGCCGGCGACGACGTTCTCGGCCAACCAGTGGCACGCACACGAGATGTTCTTTGGCTTCGGCTGGGCCGTGCTCGGCGGCTTTCTACTCACCGCCACCAAGAACTGGGTGAAGATCCGCGGCTACCACGGTCTCGCGCTGATCTACCTCGTCGCCGTCTGGCTCGTCGAACGCGCCGCCGTCTGGTTTCAGGGCGCACTGCCGCCTGCCGTCTTCTTCGTCGCCAATAACCTGTTCCTGACGTCGATCGTCGTCATGCTGCTCTTCTCGCTGCTCCGGCACCGCGAGAAGGACGCCTACCCGGACAACTACTTTTTTCTGGTCATGCTACCGGCCTTCCTGATCGCCAAGAACGTCCTGCTCAGCGCCGACCACTTCCAGAGCGGCATCGACATGACGATCGGCCTCTTCCGGATCGCGTTCCTCGTCATGTTCGAACGCACGCTGACGCAGTTCATGCGCAACGTGTTCAGCGTCGACATCCTGCGAAACCCACTGCTCGACACGACGATCAAGTCGCTCGCCGTGCTGCTCATACCCGCAAGCTTCATGACATCGCCAATCGCAGGCTGGATCGGCCTCCTGCTCGCCGTGCTGATGCTCGTCCGCTTCGTGTTCTGGAAGCCGCAGCTCGCCATGCGGCGGATCGACCTCGGCATCATGTACCTCGGCTACCTCGCCATCGCCACGCAACTAGTGCTCAAGTTCCTCGACCAGACGATCGAACCGGCCTGGGTCGGCACCCTGTCCATTCATGTCTTCACGCTTGGCGCGATGGGGCTGGTGATCCCGGCGATGATCGTACGCATTGCCAAGGGCCATACCGGGCGCAAGGTCGGGTTCGACAGCATCGACAAATGGGTGCTGCGCATCATGATCCTCGGCCTGATCGTGCGCACCGTCGCGCCGCAGCTGCATCCGGCGTGGTACTTGCACTGGTTACACCTCGCCGCGACGTGCTGGTTTGTCGCCTTTGCCATCCTCGCCTGGCGCTACGTCCCGTTTCTCACGCAGGCGCGCATCGACGGCAAGGAACACTGACCGCGTGATCACCCGCCCAGCTGCGCCTGCGCCAGCTCGCCGAGCGTCATCAGCGCATGCACATGGCGATCCGAGAAGTTGTAGCAGCCCGACAGGCGGATGTGCCGCTCATGTCGGCCCGACGGCGAAAACAGGCTGCCCGGCGTAATGGTCAGGCCGCATGCCAAAGCATCGTCGCACAGGCGGTTGGCGTCACACCCCGAGGGCAGTTCGACCCACACGAGAAAACCGCCGGTCGGCTCGGTGGCGCGCGTCCCGACCGGGAAGGCGTCGTCGATCAGACCGCGCAGGCGGTCGACCTGGCCGGCGTAGACGCGGCGCAAGCGGCGCAGATGCTGCGCGTAGCCGCCCGATTCCAGGAAGGCACCGAGGACTTCGCAGAGAAACGCTGGTTGCGCGACCGAGGCGGTGAATTTCAGGCTGGCGATCCTCCGCTGGTAGCGTCCGGCCTCCATCCAGCCGATGCGGAAACCCGGCGCCAGCGTCTTGGTGTAGGACGTGCAGAGGATCACCCAGCCGTCACGGTCGAAGGACTTCACCGTCGGCTGTAGCGGCGTCGCGTACTGCATCTCGGCGTACAGCGCATCCTCGACGACCGGCACGCGATAGGTGTGCGCCAGTTCGGCCAGGCGCTCTTTGCCGGCGACCGGCATGCTGGTGCCGAGCGGGTTGTGCACGCTCGGCATGGTGACGATGGCCTGCACGCGCTTCTCCGAGAGCAGCAGTTCGAGCGCGTCGAGCGACATGCCCTGGTCGGGATGCGTCGGCACCTCGATCACGCGCAGGCCGAGGTGATCGGCGAGCGAGATCAGGTTGAAGTAGGTCGGCGACTCGACGGCGATCGTGTCGCCTGGCTTCGTGATGCCGCGCACCGCGAGCTGTAGCGCCTCCATGCAGCCGTTGGTCAGGATGATGTCGTCGGCCTCCAGCGTCATGCCAAGGTCGCGCGCGTGGCGGGCAATCTCGCGGCGCAGGAGCAGCGAGCCGGGCGGTAGCGAGTAGTCGGTGAGCAGCTCCGGCCGGCGCCGCGCGTGGTCGGCGACGAGGCGGCTCAGTTGCCTGTTCGGATAGTAGTCGCTGCTCTTCGGGCAGGCGAGCGAGAGATCGATGGTGTCCGGATTCGATTGCGCGGCGACGACGGCCGAAATGCGGTCGAGCACCGAGGCGTCGGCCGGCTTGGCCTTCGCGGGGCGCGCGGAGAGCACGGGCGGCGGCGGCGAAGGCAGGCGCGAGCGCACGAAGTAACCCGACTGCGGGCGCGCTTCGACCTGGCCGCGCGCTTCGAGCTGCGCGTACGCGGCGAGCACCGTGTTGATGCTCAGGCCGCGGCTGCGCGCCGTCTCGCGCACCGAAGGCAGGCGCGCGCCGGCCGGCAAGCGGCCGTCGCTGATCGCGCTGCGCAGTTCGTCGGCCAGGGTTTGATAGAGCGCGTTCGGGCTGCCTTGCGCTGTCGTGGATTCGGCGGGCACAGATTGCATGCGAGTCTCCGGGTACAGATCGAATTAGTTGAAACTGTACCCAGTAGAATAAACAAATTCTGACCCTGTAACCACCAAGCAGAATCACCTACAGTGAGCACTCCATTTCTGCCGGAGGCCCGCGATGATCGACCTACCCCTGCTCACCTACATGGCAACCATGTCCGTCACGCCCGGACCGAACAACCTGATGCTGGCGGCGAGCGGCGTCAATTTCGGCTTTCGCCGGACGCTGCCGCACATGCTCGGCATCAGCATCGGCGTCGGCATCCAGATCGTCCTCGTCGCCGGCTTGCTGGCCTGGGTGATGACCTGGCTCGATGCGCTGCGCCTGCCGCTCGTCTTCGTCGGTTGCGCCTATCTGCTCTGGCTGGCCAGGCGGCAGGCTGGTGCCGGGCAGCCGGGCAACAGCGAGAAACGCCAGCCGCTCGGCTTCTTCGGCGCCGCGCTCTTTCAGTGGGTGAATCCCAAAGCGTGGATGATGGTGCTCAATGCCGCGATTCTCTTCCTGCCGCACGGCAACTGGACAGCGGTGCTATGGATGGCGGTGATGAGCGTCTTCGTCAATCTGCCGTGCATCGCCGTCTGGGCCTTCGCCGGCGACAAGCTGCGCTTCAAGCTGCGCGACCCGCTCGCCCTGCGCGTATTCAACTACACGATGGCGACACTGCTTGCGGCGACGGCGTTGTGGATCATGG
>NZ_JAGOIT010000023.1:3124-8012 GCF_017995515.1 Propionivibrio sp. | reverse complement strand
TGGCGACCAGCTTGCCGATGCCCATCTGCTCGGAATAGGCCTCGCTGACGAGTGAGCGGAAACGCGCCTCCTTGCAGTCGTACTCGGCGAGTGTCCTGATCGACCAGACGACCGTCTGCGGATCGGCCCACTGCGCGGCCGTGAAGTCCATCAGCTGCCAGATCTGCACCAGATCGCCGTTGCGCAGGATCTGCTTCTGCTCGAGATAGATGCGGAAGTTCTCGGTCCGGCCGAGCTGTATCCATTCGGCTGCCGCGCTTCCGGCGAAGAGCAGCGCCAAGAGCGCGAGGAGGAGCGGACGGAGGGGTTTGCGGATTGTCGTTATCATGGCGCGATGCGTTCGGTCAGTTCCGGGGTTTACCGGGGTCATGCAGAAGCTGCACATGGTAACGCGTGGCGCGACTTACGTACCTGCTTTCGCCTTCAGCGACTTCTTCGCATAGATGTCGAAGCGGCTCGAATTGCCTTCCAGCGTGAAAGCCGGCTTCGGCCCGGCGATGGCTGGCGCCTTGCGCGCACGCTTGACGACGACGCGGTGCGTCGCCAGCGCCAGCGCGGCTGCGAGCAAGGCCGGCGCGTCATCGTCGTCGCCGACGACGGGGCGAAAAAGGCGCATTTCCTTCTTTACCAGCGCGCTCTTGTCGCGGTGCGGAAACATGGGATCAAGGTAGACGACCTGCGGCGGATCTTCAGACCACGCACCCAGGAGCGCGATGGCGTCGCCACAGACGAGCCGCATGCGGCCGACGATAGTCGCCACTTCGGTATCGCGCGCCGCGCGCTGCAAACCGTCTTCGAGCAATGCCGCGATCAGCGGATTGCGCTCGATCAGGGCCACAGTGCAGCCGAGCTGCGCCAGCACGAAGGCATCGCGCCCCAGCCCGGCCGTGGCATCCACCACCGTCGGGCGAATCCCCGGCAGCAGACCGACGGCCTTGGCGATCATCTGCCCGGCGCCGCCGCCGAACAAACGCCGATGCGCGACGGCGCCTTCGACGAAATCGACGCGCACCGGCCCCGGCGCATCGTCGGCGAGATCGACGAGCTGCAATCCCTGCGGCCCGAGTTGCAGCGCGAGTTCCGCTTCGCCGGCAAGCGGCAGATGCAGGCGCTCAGCCCACGCGGCCGCCGCAGCGTCGAGCGCAGGATCAAGCGACTCGATGCGGACGCGGACCGATGGGGTTGAATCGTTCATCGAAAAAACGCGTACTCAGCCGCGCCCGACCGCCCACTTGCCGGCGCCGCCAAGCGCCGAGGCCAGCGCCACCAGCAGCAGGAAGAGACCGTGCAGATTGCCGAGAACCGCCGCGCCGTGGATCCAGCCAACGACCAGCGGCCAGCCGATGATCAACGTCAGCCCGAGGCTGGCGACCGGCATCCACAGGCCGAGGATCATGAACACGCCGCAGAGCATTTCGGTGAGATGCAGCCCCCATTGGATGCCCTGCGCAAGCGTTGTCGGAATACTCGAATGCAGGAGCGGCTGCAGGCCTGCGAGAAAGGCCATGCCGCCGACCGCAAGACGAAGAAAGAAGAGCGCCCAGTTGACGCGCGTGTTGGATGCCGCCATG
This sequence comes from Propionivibrio sp., assembly GCF_017995515.1. Lineage (GTDB taxonomy): Bacteria > Pseudomonadota > Gammaproteobacteria > Burkholderiales > Rhodocyclaceae > Propionivibrio. Next base: position 6,441 of record NZ_JAGOIT010000023.1, on the reverse strand, counting down.
AGAAACAAGCCGAAGTCGAGATTGGGGAAAGCGGTACGACCCGCCGGAAGGCAGGCAGTATAGCCGCTCTCCCCGCCCGACCCGGTGTTCTATCGACGTTTGTGACGACACCCGCTCATGACCCGATGCGGCGAAGGAAATTGCCTTGGGCGACACGCTGACCACGAACGGACAACGGCCCACCCGAACTCACGTGTGCTCGGTCGGGCACCTCAGTTTTTCGCTCACCGCCTGCTGCATCACGGCATCGATTTCGAGCTGCCTGGTGGTCATTTTCACGTCGAGGTTGCAGGCCGGCAGCCTGGCCGCCTGAACCACCCAATCGCTTGCCACGTCAACGCTAATACGCGACGTGTTGAGCGCGATGTCGAAAGCGTGCGACGACTCCCAGGGCACGCGATAGAACGATTCGATGAAGGCCTTGCGCACTTTATCCTTTTCCTCGACGAGTGCCCTCGCCTCGATCAACGAAAGGCTCATTTCGTAGCGCACGAGTTCGATGCGATCGTCGAGCGGCGCCTGCAGGCGCACGTGCAGCACGTCGGCCAGACCGGCAAGGATGGCGTAGCCGCTGCGCCCGAGAATGACGACGTTGCCGTGGCGGGCCACCGCGCGCACGACCTGGTTGAGCATGCGTACCATCGTGTCGCGCCGTGCGGCCTTCTCGGTGTCGAAGCCTTCCCAGAAGCCGGGCTGCTTCTCGTACTCGCTATCGAATTCCGACAGACCGTACTGGCCAAGCACCGCACTGACGAAGGCTTTGTCTACCAGGTGATAACCCAGCGCATGGGCAACCTTTTCGGCCAGCAAATCGCCGCCGCTACCGAATTCACGGGAAATGGTAATGACTGTCATGGCATCGACTCCTTTTCGTCTTAAGGTGTTCTGGAAGTACTGCAGTTGGCTAACCCCTTTGCTTTTCATCAGGTTGACGCAGGATCTACGAGTTCTTTGGGAACCCGATTCCATATTAGCAGCTGGATTTTTGTGCGCTTCCGAAAAGCCGCGTTCTCTCGATATTCAGCCGGCGCATCCAGCTGCCGGCGGCGATACGCGGCTTCTATAATCGCCTTTTTGCTCAATCAGGATGGAAGCCATGACCTCGCCGAACGCCGTGCAGAACGATGCACCAGACCCCGATATCGATCTCACGCAGCGCCTGCAGGCACGAGAGCCACTGCTCTGGCTCAACCCGGCGCGGGCACCGGTCCGGCGCGCGCTCGCCGAGGTCGCCGCCACGCACGTTATCGGCCTCGCCGACATCGAAGCTGCCGATGCGCTGCTGCGCCGCTGGGGGCCGGCGCTCGTCCGCCTGTTCCCGGAACTCGCCGCCAGCGGCGGCGTGATCGAATCGCCGTTGATCGAACTGCCGGATGCACACCCGGTGACCGGTGTCGAAATCAAAGGCCGCAGCCTGATCAAGGCCGACCACGCCCTGCCGGTTGCCGGCTCGATCAAGGCGCGCGGCGGCATCTACGAGGTGCTCGCGCATGCCGAGCAGCTGGCCGTCAAGCACGGCTTGATCGCACTCGGCGGCGATCCGCTGGAGCTTGTCTCGACCAAGGCGCGTGAACTGTTCGCGCAGCACACCGTCGCCGTCGGCAGCACCGGCAATCTCGGGCTCAGCATCGGCGTCATGGCCTCGGCGCTCGGCTTCCACGCCGTCGTCCACATGTCGCACGACGCCAAGCAATGGAAGAAGGACCGGCTGCGCAAACGCGGCGTCGAGGTCGTCGAGCACACGGGCGACTACGCCGCCGCCGTCGCCGCCGGACGCGCGGCCGCGGCTGCCTCGGGCCGCGCGTACTTCGTCGACGACGAGAACTCGCGCAACCTCTTCCTCGGCTACGCCGTCGCCGCGCTGCGTCTGAAGAACCAGCTCGCCGACCTCGGCATCGCCGTCGACGCCGACCACCCGCTCGTCGCCTACCTGCCCTGCGGCGTCGGCGGCGCGCCGGGCGGCATCACCTTCGGCCTGAAGCACGTCTTCGGCGACGCGGCGCACTGCTATTTCGCCGAACCCTGCGCCTCGCCGGCGATGCTTGTCCGCCTGGCCTCGACCACCGGGCCGAAGTCGGTCTACGACATCGGCCTCGACAACCGCACCGAAGCCGACGGCCTCGCGGTCAGCGAAGCGTCTGAACTCGTCTATCAACTGGTGCATGAACTCGTTTCCGGCGTCTACACCGTCGCCGACGACGCGCTGTTCACCACCCTCGCCCGCCTGCGCCAGACAAGCGGCATCGAGATCGAACCGTCGGCCGCCGCGTGCTTTGCCGGCGCCCGGCTGCTCGACGCAACGTTGCGCAACGACCCGCGGGCGACGCATGTGTTCTGGACGACCGGCGGCTCCTTCGTTCCGGCCGAAGAGTATGAGAAGTTCTACCGGCGCGGCTGCGAATCGCTCGCACGCGCATGAGTGGCCGTTTGAACTCGAGCGGACCAACTCCGATCCAATAGCCACATCCGCAAACGACCCACGCAAAACGATGGAGAAGATCGAAGACCACAGCCAACCCGCCCCAACGCGTTCGGCTCTACTGCGCGCGCTGCTCACCGTCGCCGGGATGGTCTGCGTCATGCTCGCGGTTGCCGGCATCGTGCTGCCGCTCTTGCCGACGACGCCCTTCCTGCTGCTCGCGGCGGCCTGCTTCGCGCGCAGTTCGCCGCGGCTCGACGACTGGCTCCACCACAACCGGCTGTTCGGCCCCTATCTGCGCGCGTACCGGGACGGCCACGGCATCCCCCTGCGCGTCAAGGTGTCGATCATTTCGCTGCTCTGGATCTCCATCACGCTCTCGGCGATCTTCGCCATACCGACCCGGCTCTGGGCGCTGCGTTTCACGCTGGTCGCCATCGCGCTGCTCGTTTCGATCCACGTGCTGAGGATCAAGACGCGCGAACGCGCGAGCGAAGAGGTCTGAGCTCCGGCACAGGATTTGATCCGATCAATCGACCGGTGCCAGCTCAGGGCTGATCCGTGTGCCGTTCAATGCGCCGGATGACGGCATCGCGCCGGCGCCTGCCTCGGACGCGGCACTCGCCTCTTCGGTTTCTTCCGCGACCGGCGGCAGGATCGGCGACCACATGCAGCATCCGGATTTCAGAGCGTGGAGCTTTGCCGCGCGGCGTGCTTCGATCTCATCGTTCATGTCTCTCTCCCTTCGTCGAACGTCGATGCACTACTGAACGAGCGGCGTATCGGCCGCGTCGATAGCCACGCCGACGATCTCGGCCTGCCCTGCCAACTGGTTCAGATACTGGCGCAAGGCGGTAACGTAGGTCTTCTGGCGCAGCGCCATGGCGACGGCGCCGCG
>NZ_JAGOIT010000023.1:0-3024 GCF_017995515.1 Propionivibrio sp. | reverse complement strand
GTTGATCGAGGCGATTTCCCGAGGTGTTTGATGGGTCTGCATGATCGAATCCTCAAACACTCGCGCCCGGCTGGCGCGGTTGATTGTGACCGGCCGGCACGTTCAGACGACGCGAACGGACAACCTGATACGGGCGCACGAGATAGCCGACCGTGCCGAAGCCGCTCCACACGTGCGCGAGGCGGGTGAAGGGGAAGACCAGGAAGATGCTCATGCCGAGGAAGATGTGCGCGCGGAACACCCAGTTCACACCGGCCAGCAGCTCCGCCGCGCCCGGACGGAAGGTGACGATGCGCTGCGCCCACTCGGCGAGCAGCATCATGACGCTGCCGTCGAGGTGCTGCGCCGAGAGCGGCACGCTGGCGAGACCGAGCGCGAGTTGCAGCCAGAGCAGGACGAGCAGCACGATGTCGCTCGTCTTCGATGTCGCGCGGATACGCGGCTCGGAGAGGCGGCGATGCAGCAGGATCGTCACGCCGACGAAGGCCAGCGCGCCGGCGATGCCGCCGGTGGTCATCGCCAGCACCTGTTTCTGGCCGGCGGTGATGAACGGCTCGTAGACGAAGTGGGGCGTCAGCATGCCGACGAAGTGGCCGAAGAACAGGAACAGCACGCCGACGTGGAAGAGGTTGCTGCCCCAGCGCAACTGACCTGCTTTGAGCAGCTGCGACGAGTCGCTCTTCCAGGTGTATTGATCACGGTCGAAGCGGATCAGGCTGCCGAGCAGGAAAACGCTGAGGCAGATGTACGGGTACAGGCCGAACAGGAAGGTATCGAGTGTTTTCATGAGGAGACTCCGGTGTGTGCAGCGCCTGAAGATCTCAGGCCGGACGCATCGTTTTTGACAAAGTGAATGGCTTGCGGCTGGCCGGACTTCGCTTGGCCTTTCGAGGAGCAGCCGTCGAACACGACCGGTTCTTCCCAGGCCGCGTCAATCGCTTCGTCGGGCTCGATCCTGACTGCGTGCGCCTGCTCGCCGGCCAGTTCAAGCAACGCGCCGAGCACGCAGGCGTACGGGCTCTTGCGCTGCTGCAGGGCGTTGAAGATGGCGTTGAGCAGATGCGCCATCTCGCCGAGGAATGAACGCGCGATCTGCGGCGTCTGCGTCGCGGCGAACTCGAGCATCACCGGCAGGTAGTCCGGCAGCTCGCCCGGCGCGAGGTAGAGGCCGGCCTGCTCGTAGGTTTTCACGAGATCGATCATCGCCGGGCCGCGGTCGCGCGAGTCGCCGTGCACGTGCTCGAAGAGATGCAGCGAGGTCGAACGGCCGCGATCGAACAGCTCGACGAACTCGCTCTCGTTCCGGAGCGGGTCGCCGGTTTCAAGCTTCTGCATCAGCGCGTACAGCTCGTCCTTGCGCCCCGCGCCGAGCGCGCTATCGGCGTGCAGCGCCGCGCGCATGTCGATGAGATCGACGCGCAGGCGGCTGTCGGGGTACGCCAGCAGGCGCGAGAGCACGCGCAGCGCGATGGAGAGGTTAGGAAGATTCGTGTGCATGATCAGACCTCTGCCTTGATCGGGATGGTGCGGCGCTTGGTGCCGCCGAACAGGCTCGTTTCGCTGGCGCCGTCGGAACAGCCGTTGCCGAACGAGAAGCCGCAGCCGCCGCGCACGTCGAAGGTGTTTTCGGCGTATTCACGGTGCGTGCTCGGAATCACGAAACGATCCTCGTAGTTGGCGATGGCCATGATCTGGTACATCTCCTCGACCTCGGCCTGGCTCATGCCGACCTGTTCCAGCACCGCCGTATTGACGTGGCTGTCGACGTGCTTGGCGCGCTGGTAGGCACGCATCGCCAGCATGCGTTCGAGCGCGCGCTCGACCGGCTGCGTGTCGCCGGCGGTCAGCAGGTTGGCGAGGTACTTGACCGGGATGCGCAACTGCTTGACGTCGGGAATCTCGCCGTTGACGCCCAAGTGGCCGGCGTTGGCGGCGGCGCTGATCGGCGAGAGCGGCGGCACGTACCAGACCATCGGCAGCGTGCGGTACTCGGGGTGCAGCGGCAGCGCCACTTTCCATTCGACCGCCATCTTGTACACCGGGCTGTTGCGCGCGGCATCCATCCACAAGTCGGGGATGCCGTCGATACGGGCCTGCTCGATCACCTTCGGGTCGTGGGGATCGAGGAAGACGTCGAGCTGCGCCTGGTACAGGTCGCGGTCGTGCTCGACGCTGGCGGCGGCTTCGATGCGGTCGGCGTCATAGAGCAGCACGCCGAGGTAGCGAATGCGGCCGACGCAGGTTTCCGAACAGACCGTCGGCTGGCCGGCCTCGATGCGCGGGTAGCAGAAGATGCACTTCTCGGCCTTGCCCGACTTCCAGTTGTAGTAGATCTTCTTGTACGGGCAACCCGAGACGCACATGCGCCAGCCGCGGCACTTGTCCTGGTCGATCAGCACGATGCCGTCTTCCTCGCGCTTGTAGATCGAGCCGGACGGGCAGCTCGCCACACACGCCGGGTTGAGGCAGTGCTCGCACAGGCGCGGCAGGTACATCATGAAGGTGTTTTCGAACTGGCCGTACATCTCCTTCTGGATGTCGTCAAAGTTCTTGTCCTTCGAGCGCTTGGAGAACTCGCCGCCGAGGATTTCTTCCCAGTTCGGACCCCAGACGATCTTCTCCATGCGCTTGCCGGTGATCAGGCTGCGCGGGCGAGCGGTCGGGGCTGCCTTCGATTCCGGCGCCGACTGCAGGTGGTCATAGTCGAAGGTGAAAGGTTCGTAGTAATCGTCGATTTCGGGCAGATTCGGGTTGGCGAAGATGCGCATCAGCAGCTTCCACTTGCCGCCCTGGCGCGGTTCGATCTTGCCGTCCGCCTTGCGCACCCAGCCGCCGTTCCCGCGATCCTGGTTTTCCCATTCCTTCGGATAGCCGATGCCGGGTTTCGTCTCTACGTTGTTGAACCACGCGTATTCCATGCCGGGACGGCTGGTCCACACGTTCTTGCAGGTGACCGAGCAGGTGTGGCAACCGATGCACTTGTCCAGGTTCAGGACCATGCCGATTTGAGCGCGAATTTTCATG
>NZ_JAGOIT010000091.1:3409-13701 GCF_017995515.1 Propionivibrio sp. | reverse complement strand
AGCGTGACGCGGCTGTCGTTGAAGCCGACCCAGGCGCCGCCGACGAGCTGCGGATGCATCAGGAGGAACCAGCCGTCGGCGTTGTCCTGCGTCGTGCCGGTCTTGCCAGCGACGTCGGCGCGGATGCCGAAGCGGCTGCGGATGGCGCTGCCGGTGCCGCGGTTGATGACGCCGCGCATCGTGTCGAGCAGCGTATAGGCAACGTCATCGGAGAGCGCCTGTTCGGCGTCGGCCGGGGCGAATTCCTCGACGACCTTCCCGTTGCGATCCTCGATGCGCGTGACCATCACCGGCGCGAGATAGCGGCCGCCGTTGGCGATGGTGCCGTAGGCGGCGACCATCTCCATGAGCGTCACCGGGCTGGTGCCGAGCGCGAGCGAAGGCACGGCTTCCAGCGTGCTCTGGCGAATGCCCATCGCCTGCGCCAGCTTGACCACCTTGTTCGGCCCGACTTCCTGCATCAGCTGCGCGGTGATCGTGTTCTTCGAGTAGGCGAGCGCGTCGGCGAGGCGCATCGGCTGACCGCTCGGCGGTTTGCCGTCGGACGGGCGCCAGATCTCGTCGCCGCCGACCTCGATCTCGACCGCCTCGTCGACCAGCGTGTCGTCGGGACTCATCCCCTGGCGGAAGGCCTCGCCATAGACGAAGGGCTTGAACGTCGAGCCGGGTTGCCGGCGCGCCTGCTGCACGTGGTCGAAAGCGTCGTCCTTGAAGTCACGGCTGCCGACCCAGGCCTTGACCTGCCCGTTCTGCGGGTCGAGGGCGAGGAAGCCGGCCTGGATCGTCGTCTTCTGCCGGCGCAGTTCGCGCATGAACGCCGTGTCGGCGGCGAGTTGCTTGATCGCCAGTTCAGGCGTCGCGCCGCCATCGATCGCGGCCTTGTACTCTGCCGTGTCGCGCATGAAGGCTTCGACCAGCGGATTGGTGGGTGTCCACACGGAGCTTCGGCCCCACGCCGCGTTGGCGAGGTTTTGCAGCTGGTAGCCCTGGCGCGCAACGGCCTGGTTGGCCTGCACCTGCAGCTTGTAGTCGAGCGTCGTATGAACGACGAGGCCGTCGCTGTAGATGTTGTAGTCGTTGCGGTCGGCCCAGGCGATCAGCCACTTGCGCAGCTGTTGCGCGAAGTGTGGCGCCGGTCCCGGCGGCTCGCTCTGCCGTTCGAACTCGACGCGCAGCGGCCGTTGCTTTAGCGACTCGAACTTCGCCGCGTCGAGCTGGCCGCGCTTGACCATCTGCGCGAGCACGATGTTACGCCGTTGCATGGCGCGCTCGGGGTTGAGCACCGGGTTGTAGTAGCTGTTGCCCTTGAGCATGCCGACCAGCGTCGCGCTCTGCAGCACGTCAAGGGTATCGGCCGAGGTGTCGAAGTAGGTGCGCGCCGCCATCTCGATGCCGAAGGCGTTGTAGAGGAAGGGCACGGTGTTCAGGTAGGTTTCGAGGATCTCGTCCTTCGAATAGACGGCCTCGATCTTGAGCGCCGTGATCGCCTCCTTCAGCTTGCGCTTGAGGCTCGCCGCGCGGCCGATCTCTTCCGGGTAGAGGTTGCGCGCAAGCTGCTGGGTCAGCGTCGAGCCGCCCTGGCGGTCGCCGTGCAGCGTGTAGTACAAGGCCGACGCCGTGCGCCGCCAGTCGAGGCCGAAGTGATCGTAGAAGCGGTGATCCTCGGTCGCGATCAGCGCCTTGACGACATGCGGCGAAATCTCCTTGAGCGCGACCCACTGCCGGTTCGACTGCTTGAACTCGGTGAGCTTGCGACCGTCGGCCGAGAGGATCTGCGCCGGCTGTTCCGAAGCGGCCTTGCGGATGTCGCTGATGCTCGGCGTGAAGGGGATCAGCGCGAGCGCGTACAGCACAAGCAGCGCCGGCGGCACGGCGAGCGCGTGCAGGATGTCGCGCCGGCTCGGGTGGCGTAGGCGTTGCGGCAAGGTCGCGACGAAGCTCGCCAGACGGTCGCCGAGGCCGGGCCGGAGTCGATTCAGTCGTTGCTGGAGGGCGGCTGCAAAATCCTGGAATGAGGTCATGTGCTGCGTACTGCGCAACGCACGGCGCGTGGCCGGCCGGCGTTCGCTCGTCGAAGAAGGACGCTCATGCTACCAAGGATGCGCGTGCGTTACATGTCATCGCGCTGCAATACGTCGCTGCCAGACTCGATACCGGTTTCCCGCGTGGCGAGAAATCCGTCAGGCGACGACTTTCAAACGATGACTTTCTCGACAGTCCGGATGGACGTCGCCACCATCGACGGCGCCGGGCCGATGCGCTTCTTCAAGGACATCCCGCTCTCGACGACGAGCATCGCGGCGCTCTTCGTCATCCAGTTCATCTACGGCTGGAACCAGTACCTGTGGCCACTGCTGATGACCACCGACGGGAGCACGTACCCGGTCGTCATGGCCACCACCGTGCTCGCCATGCTGCCGCCAGTCGGCGTCGTCCTCATGCAGAAATGGTTCGTCAAGGGCCTCGTCGATGCAGAGAAATAGGGTCTCCAGTCACGTATCCACCGTTCGTGGTGAGCCTGTCGAACCATGAACGGGCGCCAAGGCGAGAGCACCCCGCCCTTCGACAGGCTCAGGGCGAACGGTGATTGAGACCTGTCAGGTATTCCACGCCCCTTTAAAACCCGGTCGGACCAACATGAAATTCGAACAGCAATACTGCACCAAAACTTGTCGGTCTGCGGCATAAAATCTGCGGGCGGCATCTCTGCCGCGACATGCTCGATTCAAGTTCTATTGCCGACTCGTCCGGCTTGGCCTTCCTGATCGCTCCTTGCTTTCTCGGTCACCGGCCGACGGGCGCGCCGCGCTCTCCAGCCAGATCAGCGTATCGATGTAAGACATGAAGGATTGCAGATAGTCCGGCGCGAGGTCGTGCATGCGTTGCAGGCTGCGCAGGACGAGGTGTTGGGAGTTCATCGGGCCGGCGTTCTCCGGCGCTTGCGCGAGGGTTTGTGTGAGCTGTTGCTCGGTGCTGAGCCGGGCCCAGGTGTCCTGGAAGCGGGCGATCGAGCGGAGTTGGGTCGCCTCGGGTTGTTCGTTGGCGTGCTGGGTGATGTGGGCGAGGAGTTCGGTCAGCGGGCTGCTTGCGCCGTCATTGGGCGCCATGGCGGCTGAATCGGTTGGGGCGGCGGCGAGTTCGCGGATGGCTTCCTGGATCTTCGCCTCAAGCAATGCACGCACTGATTCGGGTTGCGTGGCGGCGCGGCGGGTCAGGGCTTCGAGGTAGGCGAAGCGGACGGGGTCACGTTCGGCGGCGCCGTCGGCTCGCAGGGCGTTCAGGGTGGCCTGAAGGTCTACTGACTCAGTCATTAGCGGCCTTGCCGTTCGTGCTGCTCTTCGGCACCGGCGCCATTTCGACGCGGCGGTTGCGGGCACGGCCTTCGGGGTCGGCGTTGTCGGCGACGGGCTGCTGCGCGCCGAAGGCGGCGGCGAAGACAGCGGAGGCTGGTACGCCTTCGTCGATCAGCGTGCGCGTGACGGTCAGCGCGCGCTGGGCGGAGAGCTCCCAGTTATCGACGAACTTGCGGTTGTTGTCGCGCACCGGCATGTCGTCAGTGAAGCCGCTGATCATCAGGATCTGGTCGCTGGCGCCGAGATAGGCGGTGATTGGCGGGGCGAGCGTTTGCAGCAGTTGCTTGCCTTCTGGCTGCAACTGGTCCGAGTTGTGCGCGAAGAGGACGTTGCCGCTGATGCCGATCTTGCCGTTGTCGAGCGTGACGCGGCCGGCGGCCAGCGGGCCGGCGAGCGCTTTTTCGAGCGCCTCGCGCCGTTGTTCTTCCTGCTGGCGTTTCTGGATCTCGGCTTCGAGGCTGGTGGCGAGTTCGAGCTGCACGCCGAGGACGCCGACGAGGATGATGACGAAGGCGCCGAGCAGCCCGGACATCAGGTCGCCGAAGACCGCCCACACCGGCGTGCTCTCATGTGCGCCGTGTTCGAAACCGAGGTCGATGTCTTCCATGCTCAGGCCTCGCTGCGGGTGGCGCGCTGCAGGTCGTCGACCATCTTTTTCTGCGACAGGATGCTGAGCTCGATGACCTCGCGCGCCTGGGCGACGTAGTAGGCGAGCTGCTCGTCGCTGCGCGTGAGCGACTTGGCGAGCCCGCCTTCGATGCGTTGCAGCGCGGCCATCATCTTCTCGTTGGAGTCGCTGAACAGCCGCACGGCGTGGCCGAAGGCTTCGCCCAGGCTGGCGACTTCGAGCGCGCCGCCGGCGACGCTGGCGCCGATGTCGACGAGCTTGCCGGCTTCGCTTTCCACCTTGGCAGCGAACCGGCTGCCGACGCGTTCGAGCAGTTCGGCGGAGGTGGCGACGAGCGCGTCGATCGCGCCGCGCTGTTCGGTCGAGGCGTGGTTGATTGCGTCGAGCAGCGCACCCAGCGTCTCCATGATGCGGCTGCGTTCTTCGAGCAGGCTGTTGTCGCGCGCCATGCTCGCCGAGAGTTCTTGGCGCAGCTCGCCGATCACCTCGGCTGCGGCCTTGGGCGCTTCGGCGGCGGTCTGCATCAGGCGTGTGACTTCGGCGATTGTCGTTTCGGCCTGGCGCTGATGGGCGGCGACGAGGTCACGTGCGGTGGTGCCCAGCGTCTGCGTGATTGCTTCCTGCTGCGCCAGTGTCTTCTCGCCCGCTTGCTGCCATTGTGTTTCGAGCTTGGCGGCCATCGCGCTCAAGGCGTCGGTGAAGCAGGCCTGCCGTTGCTGTTCGCCGGCGGCCCATTCGCTTTGCCAGGCGGCTTGCGCGGTGCGCTGGTCGGCGAGCAGTGCGGCGCTGCGTTCGGCGAAGGCCTCGGCCAGGGAGGTCTGCGTCTGGTCGAGCGCTTGCGTGAGACGGTCGCTCGCGGCCTCGTGCTTGGCGAGCGCTTCGGTCCATGTCGCGGAAACCGTCTGCACGGCGCCATCGAAGCGCTGGGCGATGCCGTCGAGCTGGGTGGCGACGTGCTGGGTCAGCGCGGTCTGTTGCGTTTCGACGGTCTGGGCGAAGGCGGCGCGGCTCGCGTCCACGGACGCCAGCAGCGCTTGCGTCCGTTCACCGAAGGTCTCGGCGACCTGGCTCACCGCGCGGTCGAGGCGGGTGGTGACGCCGTTGAATTGCTCGGCGAGTGCGTCGGCCAGCGCCTGCTGGCTGGCGGCGGTGGTTGCCGCCAAGGCGGCGTGCTGTTGCGCGGCGTCGGTCTGCAGACGGCTTTGGGTCGCTTCGAATCCGGCGAGTTGGGTCTCCACGGTGCCCGAGAGCTTGCCGTGCAGCTCGCTCGTCTGCGCGGCGATGCCGCTCATGGTGGCGGTAACGATCGGTTCGATGGCCGCGGCGGCGGCTGTCGCACTCGCCGCGAGGCTGGTCTTGAGCGACTGATCGACGGACTGCGCGAGGTTGGCGTACAGCCCCTTGCTCTCTTCATGGAAGCGCTGCTGGTCGGCGATCAGCTGTTCGCCGAGCTGGCGATTCTGGTCGGTCATCAAGCGCATCATCGTGTCGAGTTTACCGACCAGCTCGGGCAGCATCTGCGCCTGCGCCTGCAGCGCCTTGAACGTCTCCTGGCGCTGGTGCGCGAAGGAGACGTGGCGCAGCGCGCCGGCGACCTTGCCGTCGAGCAGGCGGCCGACGTGCTGGCGGTCGCGGCGGCAGAGCGTCGAGATCAGGCCGAGCATGGCCGACGTGGCGACGCCGGCGACCGAGGTGCCGAAGGCGACGCCGAGCCCCTTGACCGGCGCGGCGAGCGCGGAGCGGATGGTGTGCAGGTCGGTGGTGCTCTCCAGCGCGAGCACCGCGCCGTTCAGCGTGACGACCATGCCGAGGAAGGTGCCGAGCATGCCGAGCAGAACGAGGAGTCCGACGAGGTAGGGCGTGACGCCGGGGCCGGGCAGAGCGATGCGTTCGCCTTCGATGCGCAGGCGCACTGCGTTGCGTAGCGTGGCCGGGACTTGTTGTAGCCAATCGCTAAGGTCGGTGATTTCTTCTGGGACGTTGTCGAGCGCGCGGGCGAGCGCCGCCGTGTCGCCGTGGAAGCGCCGCATTTCGAATGCGCCGACCACGTAGACCACGGCGATGGTGCAGGAGACGCCGAGCGCGAGCGTGTTGCCGCCGACGTAGCCGAGGGCGATCCAGGTGACGGCGGCCAGGCCGAGGAAAAAGGCGATGAAATTGAGATTGCGATTGTTGGGGTTCATGCGTGTTCGTTTCGTTCTAGCGAGAATCTTATGGGTAACTGATGACCTATCTACCGTTCGCCCTGAGCCTGCCGAAGGGCATGAACGGGCCTGAGCGGTTGTGAATAAATGCCGAAACACCCACCACAGAGATGCCCCGCAGGAAATCCCCTTGGGGGACACAGAGACGCAGAGTTTTCGCAGAGAAAACCTTTGGAAACCATGTTTTTTTCTGCGTTTCCTCTGTGCCTCTGCGCCTCTGTGGTGGGTTTTGAGTTTTTTCACAGACTCTGAGGCGAGGGGATCCGCCCTTCGACAGGCTCAGGGCGAGCGGTAGTAGAGAGCTGTCAGCCAATTTCAAGAACCTCAAAAAGCATTCGCGCCGCCGGATGCCGTAGTCAAGGCAGCGACTAACCCGGAGACGAGCTTCAGGCGCAGGTCGAGTTCGGCGAGCAACAAACGCTTGGCGTCGTTGCAGAAGGCGTCGAGCCAGCTGCCGGGATGTGTCCAGGCGGCGGGATCGTCCGCGTCGATCAACGCCGCCATGTGTTCGGCGTAGCGTTGTTCAAAGCACTTGCTGAACAGGATCGGGACGTTCGCCAGCAGCGTGCTCTCGCGCGCGGCGAGCGCTTTCTCGAAGGCGGCGTCGAGGCCGGCCAGTTGGCGACCGGCGGGCGACAGGCCGGCGAGCGCCTTGCGGGCTTGGGTGCGCAAGGCGGTGATGGCGTTGGTCATCTCGCGCTGGTGCGCGAGGTAATAGCGGTGATAAGGGGTGAAGTCGGGCAGGCCGTCGGCGCTGGCCAGCGACTGCGGCAGCGGAAACGGGATACGGGGCGCGCTGCCGTTCGGGTCGGTTCTGAAAAGGCCGTCGTTCTCGATGGCATTGCTCAACGTGGTTCGCACGTGTTGCAACTGTGCCGGCAGATCACTCTCTGCCCGAGGCAGGGGCGTACGCTCACCGGCCCCGCTGCCGAGGACGGAAAACAGCGTCATCGCGTCCGCAAGATCCAGCCAGCGCCCGAGCCGTTCGCCGAAGTCGTACTTCGGTTCGGGGACCTGCGGGTGCTGTTCTGAGAGGAGACGGAGGAGAGCGGAACGGTGGAATGTGGCGCGTTGCAATTCGGTGCTGCCGGCGGATCAGCTGTCGTAGCGACACTATCCGCCGCGAAGGACTTCAGTCGCCGCTGGGCGGGTTTTCCAGGCGCGCGACGCGCTCTTCCAAGGCCTTGAGCATCTCCCGTGTGCGCTGGAGCACCTGCGCCTGGATGTCGAATTCCTCGCGTGTGACGAGATCGAGTCTGGCGAAGAAACCGGACATGAGGGCGCGCGCGTTCTTCTCGATATCCGCGGCCGGGCTGGCGGCGATGAGGGTGCTCAGGCGGTTGCTGAATTCCTCGAATACTTTGGGGTCGAGCATGGCGTCGGTCTTTCGGGAAACGGGGTTTTGGGACGCGTCGAGTTTAGCACAGCGCACCAGAACGACGCCCGGCACCGGCTTGGTGCGGTGCCCATTTTTTGTGCGCCAGCAATGTGCGCTGATGAGCCATGAATCGTCCTGATGGCGGATAACCGCTGGAAAACAAAAGAAAAAACAACCTGGCACGCGTCCTGCTTAGCTGGATTCGCAAAGCTTGCGATCCATTTCTACGCTTAAGGAGTGTCCGCCATGAAACAAGGGAATTCGTTTTGCAGCTGTTGTTGTCGTGACGTCGCCGCTTCCACGGCGTGTCGTTCGCGTCGTTTGACCTGACCAATCTGTAACCGGGGAAAGCACGTAGTCCCCAGAACTGGAGCACATCATGAAAATGGTTACCGCAATCATCAAGCCGTTCAAGCTTGACGAAGTGCGTGAGGCGTTGTCCGTCATCGGCGTTCAGGGCATCACGGTTACCGAAGTCAAGGGTTTCGGCCGGCAAAAGGGGCACACCGAGCTGTATCGGGGCGCCGAGTATGTGGTCGATTTCCTCCCGAAGGTGAAGGTCGAAGCGGCGATCCGCGACGACCATCTCGATCAGGTGATCGAGGCGATCGAGAAGTCGGCCGGCACCGGAAAAATCGGCGACGGCAAGATCTTCGTCTACGACATCGAACAAGTCATCCGCATCCGCACCGGCGAAACCGGTGAGGAAGCCCTGTGAGGAGCACATCATGAAACGACTACTGGCAACACTCTCCCTGCTCGGCGCACTGGGCATGGGCATGGCCTTCGGCGGCTCCGCCTGGGCAGCGGACGAAGCGGCCGCACCGGCAGCGGTGACCGCGACCGAGGCGGCTACACCGGCCGCTGCTGCTCCGGCAGCTGCAGCCGAAGCCGCTCCGGCCGAGGCAGCCCCCGCTGCTCCTGCCGCCACCCTGAGCAAGAGCGACAACGCCTGGATTCTCGTCAGCGCGGCGCTCGTCATCCTGATGTCGATCCCCGGTCTGGCCTTGTTCTACGGCGGTCTCGTCCGCTCGAAGAACATGCTCTCGGTGCTGATGCAAGTCTTCGTCACCTTCTCGCTGATCAGCGTGCTGTGGGTGGTCTACGGCTACTCGCTGGCCTTCACCGAGGGCGGCAGCTTCTATGGCGTGCTCTCCAAGCTGTTCCTGGATGGCGTGACCATCGATTCGCTGGGCGCGACCTTCAGCAAGGGCGTCTATATCTCGGAATTTACCTTCGTCATCTTCCAGGGCGCCTTCGCGGCGATCACCTGCGGACTGATCGTCGGTGCCTTCGCCGAGCGCGCCAAGTTCTCCGCGATCCTCGTCTTCATGGTGCTCTGGTTCACCTTCTCCTACCTGCCGATGGCGCACATGGTCTGGTACTGGGCGGGTCCGGATGCCTACACGGATGCAGCAGCGGGTGAAGCCGCCGCAGCGACCGCTGGCTTCCTTTTCCAGAAGGGTGCGTTGGACTTCGCCGGCGGTACGGTCGTGCATATCAACGCCGCCGTGGCGGGCTTGATCGGCGCCTTCCTGATCGGCAAGCGCGTTGGCTACGGTCGTGAATCGATGGCCCCGCACAGCCTGACCTTCACGATGATCGGCGCCTCGCTGCTGTGGTTCGGCTGGTTCGGTTTCAACGCCGGTTCGGCGCTCGAAGCGAGCGGTGGTTCGGCGCTGGCGATGGTCAACACCTGGGTGGCGACGGCCTGTGCGGCGATGTCCTGGATGCTGGCCGAATGGCTGCTCAAGGGCAAGCCTTCGATGCTCGGGGCGGCTTCCGGCGCGGTGGCCGGTCTGGTGGCGATCACCCCGGCGGCCGGCTTCGTCGGCATCAAGGGCGCGCTGGTCATCGGTCTGCTGGCGGGTATCGTCTGCCTGTGGGGCGTCAATGGCCTGAAGCGCATGCTCGGCGCCGATGACTCGCTCGACGTGTTCGGCGTGCATGGCGTCGGCGGCATCCTCGGCGCGATCCTGACCGGCGTGTTCTGCGACCCGGCGCTCGGCGGAACGGGCGTCTGGGACTACGTGGCCAACGCGGTTGGCGAGTACAACATGGCCGGTCAAGTCACCAGCCAGTTGTGGGGTGTCGGCGTGGCCATCGTCTGGTCGTCCGTGGTCTCGGTGATCGCCTACAAGCTGGTCGACATGTTCATCGGCCTGCGCGTGCCGGAAGAGGAAGAGCGCGAAGGTCTGGACATCACCTCGCACGGCGAGTCGGCTTACCACCACTAAGCGTCACCACAGCAACGAAGGGCGCCCACGGGGCGCCCTTTTTCTTCCATTTGTACCCGGGGCCGGAACGAGCTAGAGTCGAAACTGATGGATGAGCGAAATAGGCGGCTGGGGTTGAAGAAGCGGCGTATCTCTGCTGAGAGGTTGTGAACAAATGCAGAAACACCACAGAGACGCAGAGTTTTCGCAGGGAAAACCTTTGGAAACGGTGTTTTTCCTCTGCGTTTCCTCTGCGCCTCCGTGCCTCTGCGGTGGGGTTTGAGTTTTTTCACAGACTCTGAGAATTGATTGTCGAGATCGTGTTTTCAAAATAGATTCCGGAAAGGACAAACGGGCACTCGCTGTCGGCAACACGACAAGCAACCAGGAACGAACCTTCGCGACCAACGCTGCTGGTCGTCAACTCGACGGACTCGAAATCATGACCCGGCTTTGTGTGGGCCTCATCAGTTATTTCTGTCTCGCGTTCCTGCTGGCGGTGGCTCAGCCTGT
>NZ_JAGOIT010000091.1:0-3309 GCF_017995515.1 Propionivibrio sp. | reverse complement strand
GGCCGATCCGTTCCGGATCGCCGGTCGGGACTGGCCGGCCATCGTCGAGCGCCTGATCGCGCTGCGCCGCAACGTGCTGAGCTTCTATTCAAAACCGGAGGAGTCGGTCGAACTGTTCCGTACGCGCCACGCGGCGTTGATGCTCGCCAACTACGGCTCGCAGCAGTGGCAGTTGATGCGGGCGACGGGGGCCGACGTCGGCTACGCCATCCCGAAGGAGGGCGCGCTGGCCTGGCTCGACTGCTGGGCGATCACGCGCAACGCGCGCGACAAGCGGCTGGCCGAGGGCTGGATCAACTACATGCTCGAAGCCGGCCCGAGTGAGGTGCTGACGCGTCGCCACGGACTCGATTCGACGACGCGCGCAGCGGCCCACCACCGGGAAAGCGACGCGCTGATCTGGCTGCAACCGGTCGAGGACGTCGAGCGCCGCGGGGAGCTGTGGGCGCGCATCGTTTCAGGCGACCGCCTCGGCAAGGTGCTGGCGCCGTGAAGTTCGGGATCGCCTCCCGCCTGAGTATCCTGCTCGCCGTTGCCGTTACGGTGACGGCCGGCGTGACGGCGTACAGCGCCTACGTCGTCAGTCGCGATCTCCTGGTCGCTTCCGCCGAGGACGAGTTGCTGACGTCCACCAAAGTGCTGTCCCGGCGCATCGCGCTGGCGCGCAACGAAAACGTGCGCGACCTGCATATCCTCTCGCAGCATCCGGCGGCTGGCGCAGCGCTGGAAGCGGAAAATCCGACGGCGCAGGATCAACTGGCCAAGCTCTTCGAACTCGTCATGCAGGCCAGCCCGGCTTACTACCAGGTGCGCCTGATCGCGGCGCACGATCATGGCCTCGAACACGTGCGCGTCGATCGTGACGGCACCGGGCTGGTGCGCGTGACCGGCGACGAACTGCAGGAAAAAGGGCACTACCCCTACGTCTTCGACACCGCGCGGCTCGCGGCCGGCGAGATATACCTCTCGCGTATCACCATCAATCACGAAGTCGGCACCCACTTTGTGCGGGACATGCCCACCATCCAGCTGGCGACGCCGGTGCTCGGCGCGGCCGGGAGCGTGCTTGGCGTCGTCGTCATCAACGTCGATCTGAACGGCGCGTTTGCGCAGCTCGCCGCCGACCTGCCGAAGGACGTCCGGCTCTTTCTCGCCAACGGCGACGGCGATTTCCTCGTGCATCCCGATCCGGCGCAGGCCTTTGCCTTCGACCGCGGCCGGCGCGCGCTCGTCCAGGAGGAGTTTCCGGAGACCCGCGACCTCGTTTTGCGCAAGACCGATCAGGTGTTGTTCGTGGCGCGTGATGGCGCTTATGCGGCGGATCCGGTCGTTGCCGCGTTCATTTCGCGCAAGGTCAACGCTGCGTCGATGGAGAAACACCTCGTTCTCGGACTCACGCAACCGCTGACGACGGTGCTTGAGCGTGTCGATACGCTGGCCGGCGTGACGCTGCGCATCGTACTCGCGCTTAGCTTTGTCTGCATCGTGCTGGCGGCCCTGCTGGCACGTGCCGTGACGCGGCCGATCAATTCCATGACACGTGCCGTCGAGCGCTTCGCCGACGGTGAGCTGGCAACCGGCCTGCCGCTTGACCGCCGGGATGAAATCGGCGTCCTGGCGCGTTGCTTCCATCGCATGTGCAAGCAGATCCAGCAACAGATCGCCGAACTGAACTGCCGGCGCGAGGAAATGGAGAATCTGGCGCGGCACGATCCGCTGACCGGGCTGGCCAACCGGCGACTGCTCGTCGAGCACGCCGAACACGCCTTTGCCTCCGCCCGCCGCGACAATGAACGGCTGGCGGTGCTGTTCATCGATCTCGACCGTTTCAAGCCGATCAACGACAACCTCGGGCACGCGGTCGGCGACCTGCTGCTCAAGGCCGTGGCCGAACGCATCCGCGGCGTGATCCGCGAGTCCGACACGCCGGCACGCATCGGCGGCGACGAGTTTGTCGTGCTGCTCGAAATGATCCAGGACGACGTCGACGCGCAGACCGTCGCCGAAAAGATTCGCGTTGCACTCAACCAGCCGTTCGAAATCGTGGGCCATGGCGAGGAACACCGCATCGCGGTGTCGGCGTGCATCGGCATCGCCTTCTACCCGGAAGACGGTACCGACATGATCGAGCTCTCGCGCCATGCGGACGAGGCCATGTACCGCGCCAAGGAGAGCGGGCGCAACGCGGTGGCCTTCTACAACCTCTCGGGCTGACGGCTATTCGAGGTTGGCGTGCCGCGTGAACATGCCGTCGGAACTCTTCGCGGTGTGTTCCATCAGGCGCAGGATCGTCGTGTCGAGGGAGATCGCGAGGCTCTGCTCAAACAGCGTCCCCATCGGCTGGATCGACGTCCATCCCGAATCGGCGCTCACTTTCGGCGTCGGGCGAGATCGCGCCGAGGGTGCGTTCCAGTTCGCCGAGCACTGCGGCGGTGTGATCACGTGCTTTCATCTGTACAGAAGTCCGTGCATTGTTCGGGCGGCCGCGACCGGGTCGTCGGCGTGGCAGATGCCGCTGCCGACGATGACGACGTCGGCGCCGAGGCGCGTGTAATCGGGCAGCGTCGCCGTGTTGATGCCGCCGGCGACGAAGATCCGCGATGAACGGCTCACCGACTTCATCACGCGCAGATCGTCGAGCGGCGTGCGCCCCGCCGCCTGCTGGTCGACGCCGGTATGCACGGCCAGCGCGCGCACGCCGACGGCTTCGAGCTGCTTGATGCGCGAGGCGATATCCGGTTCGCAGATCATGTCGACGACGATCGTCTTGCCGAATTCAGCGGCCACGGCCAGGCAGCCCTTGACGGTCAGGATGTCGGTGACGCCGAGCACGGTCACGTAGTCGGCGCCTGCCTGCAGCGCCAGTCGCGTCTCGTGCTCGCCGGCGTCCATGATCTTCATGTCGGCGAGGATTTCCTTTTCGGGGAAGCGCCGGCGCAGCTCGCGCACGGCGCCGAGCCCTTCCGCGTACAGGAAGGGCGTGCCGACCTCGATGATGTCGACGTACGTGCGCACATCCTCGACGAGGGCCAGCGCGGCCGCAAGCGTGATGTCGTCGAGCGCGAGTTGTAGTTTCATCGCATGCCTGTGGAGAATCGTATGAGTGGCGGACGAACGATCCCCCGTTCGTGGTGAGCCTGCCCCCCAAGGGGATTTGCTCTGCATTTCCTGCGGTCACCTTCGGGGCATCGAACCATGAACAGACGCCCCGTGTGGACATCGCGCCCTTCGACAGGCTCGGGGCGAGCGGCTGGATAACTGTCAGTCGTTTTCACGATGGTCAATATTGATCCGGCGCGATAATGCTAG
>NZ_JAGOIT010000090.1 GCF_017995515.1 Propionivibrio sp. | reverse complement strand
TCGTGCCGTTGGCTTTGTCCATGACGCGCTTGAACTTCTCGAAATCGGGAGCGGTGATGCCCATCGAATAGAAGTTCGACGATTGCTGCGGCTCGGCGAAGAAGGCGAGCAACTCCTCGTCGCTGTAGTGCTTGTGAAGCGCCGTGGACAGCTGGTGGCGCGAAAGCGCGCGCGCGATCTCCATGGTGCCCGTCGTATCCATGTTGGCGGCGATGATCGGGATGCCGTGGTATTTCTTCTTCGAGTGCAGAAACTCGTAGCTGCGGGCGATATCGACCTCCGAACGCGAGGTGAGCGTCGAGCGTTTCGGGCGGATGAGTACGTCCTTGAAGTCGAGTTTGATGTCCTGTTCGATGCGCATGGGTCTTCCTTTACCGTTTTATTGCAACCCGCAACCATCGCATATTGCGCGGCGCAACTCAACCGGAATTCTGTCGAGCGGAGCTCGCGACGGTTGTTTCATCTGTGTGAGCAGCACGTCGCGTGCGGTGCGGAACTCGGCCAGTCGGGACTCCACCGCCTCATGCCTGCCTGCGGACTGAAAATCGCGAAGCTCGCGCACGAGCGCATGCACCCGCTGGTACTGACGTTCGACTTCCTGAAAGGCCGGGTGGTTGCAATAGCGCTGGTGCCCCTCGCTACGCAGCCACGCGCACGCACTGCCGTTCGGCAGCTCGGGCCGTGGTGGTGCGTCGTGCTTGCCGGCGAGGTAGGCGTCCACGCTCGCCAGCCAGGCCCGTTGCTCGGTGCGGGCGTAGAGCAACGGCTGCGGGCAAGCGCGCGGCTTCGGTGAATCCGTCCGGTTCGGACGGCGTGACGTCGACGGCCGCGCGGCCGGGTAACCTTCTGGAGACGAGCACGGGGCTGGACGGCTTTGTCCTGCCTCAGACGAAAAACAACGCCGGAAACCAGAATGTTGCCTCGCTGCTGCCCTGGTCGCTGACCTCGCTGAATCTGGCCGGCAAGCATGGTGACATCCTTGGCAACGGTCTCGAAATCTGGACCGCCGGGGTGATCAGTATCGGCAAGCAGAGCGATACGGATACGCGCTTTACGACCTCCGGCATTTCCATCGGCGCCGACCAGCGCCTCGGCGAGGGGCTGACGGTCGGCATCGGCGCGGGCTTTGGCCATGAGCGGCAGAAAATCGGTGACAACGGTACGCGCAACGACGGCGACAGCTACTCCTTCGTCGCCTATGGCAGCTATCAGCCGACGGACGCGATCTTCTTCGACGGCCTGGTCGGGTACGGCGACATCGATTTCGATTCGACCCGTTACGTCACCGCACTCGGCGACAAAGCCCGCTCCGCGCGGCGCGGGGCGCAGTGGTTCTCATCGCTGAGCGGCGGCTACGACTACCTGATGGGCAAGTCGCTGCTTTCGACCTACGGCCGCTTCGATCTCGTCTCCACCCGTTTGAAGCGCAGCACGGAAACAGGCGGCGGGATCTACAACCTGACCTACTTTGAACAGAATACGTCGACGAAGAAGCTCTCCATCGGCGTGCGCGGCGAGACGCAGATCGAGTGGTCGAGCGGGAGCGCCCGGCCCTATTTCCGTGTCGAGCTTCAGCACAACCTCGATACGCCGGGATCGGCAGAGATGGCCTATGCCGACCAGCTGCAGACCGTCTATGAACTCGATATCGACGGCGTAGACCGGAATACGCTGGTGCTCGGTCTGGGCAGCGATCTCCTGCTGTGGAAGGATCTGAAGCTGGGCCTCGGCTATCGCTACAGCCACGGGTCGGAGTCGACGCGCGTGCATGCGCTGCGCTTCGACCTGAGAAAGGCGTTCTGAGATAACGCGCGGCAGTCAGGCCGATCGCTGCAGCCAGGCGCGTACTCGCTCGATGGTTTGCTCGACCGGCGCCCGCGGCGAGACTTCCAGCCCGAGGTTGCGCGCGATCGCGTTGACCCGGGCGGGATCGAGCGGGATGCCGCCGCGGTCGATGGCGGCGATCAGTTGTCGGGCGCGGTCTGTATCCGATGGTGGTTGAGAACGGCGGAAACTGCGGCGAATCCAGGTCAGCATGGCGTGGCGTGTTTTCGACGGTGGGCGAAGCCGCATCATCGCACGGTTTGCGCTGACCGCGCGGCGGCGGCACTGATTGTTCCTTGGGCGGGTAGGAGCGCAGCTTCGCTGCGCGAAAACGGCGTTTCTTCGCGAGCTGCCGCAGGGTGTGCAACGCCCGACGTTGCGCACCGCTCCAGCGTCATTTCCGCGTGCGTACCCCAAGGGTACTTCCTTCGGGGCGCAAATGAGATTTGCGCACCCTACCGCGCTGATCGTTCATTGGGCGGGTAGGAGCGCAGCTTCGCTGCGCGAAAACGGCGTTTCTTCGTGAGAACACGCCCATTCGCCCGGTAAACCGGGCCCCTGCGAAAACCGCGGCGACCTTGCCGCCGGATGCACCTCTACACTACGATTCGCTTCCCATGCGTACCGATTCGATCCAACAACTCCGCCTGCGTCTGCGCGATTGCGGCGCCAAGTCCTGCCACGAACAGCGCGTGTTTCGTGCCTGGCTGCAGGCGCGGCCGCTTGACAGCGGCGCGCGCCGGCATCGTCCCGAGGACTTCCTGCCGCTCGGCATCCGCAACGCGCTGCCCGAGCTGACCGCCGAACTCGACGGCCTGGCGCGTGTGCGCTCCGAGCACGCCGGCAACGACGGTTCGGCACGTCTGCTCGTCGAGCTGGCCGACGGGCAGACGGTGGAGAGCGTGCTTCTGCCGCGCGACGGCGTCTGCGTGTCGACGCAGGTCGGCTGCGCGGTCGGCTGCCTGTTCTGCATGACCGGGCGTGACGGCTTGCTGCGCCAGGTCGGCAGCGCCGAGATCGTCGCCCAGGTGGTGCTGGCGCGCCGCCGTCGGCCGGTGAAGAAGGTTGTCTTCATGGGCATGGGCGAACCGGCGCACAACCTCGACAACGTGCTCGACGCGATCGATCTGCTCGGTACGGAAGGGGCGATCGGCCACAAGAATCTCGTCTTCTCGACGGTCGGCGACCGGCGCGTCTTCGAGCGCCTGCCGCAGGGCCGCGTCAAGCCGGCGCTCGCCTTGTCGCTGCATACGACCGACGCCGAACTGCGCGCTCGCCTGCTGCCGAAAGCGCCGCGCATCGCCCCGGACGAACTGGTTGCCCTGGGCGAAGACTACGCGCGCACGACCGGCTATCCGATCCAGTACCAGTGGACGCTGCTTGAAGGCGTGAATGACGGCGAGGCCGAAATCGAGGCGCTGATCCAGCTGCTTTGCGGCAAGTACGCGATGATGAATTTCATCCCCTTCAATGCCGTCGAGGGTTTGGCTTTCCGGCGGCCGGCGTGGGAGAAAGCGCAGGCGCTCGCCGAACGCTTGCGTCGCCACGGCATCATCGCCTGCCTGCGCGATTCGGCCGGGCAGGATGTCGATGGCGGCTGCGGGCAGTTGCGCGCCCGCAGCCTGTCTGTGATCAGCAGCGGAAGCGGCTGACCAGCGCGTTGAGTTCGCCGGAGATGCGTTCCAGGTCTTCGGCCGTCTGCGCGGTCGAGTGCATCGCCGCCGTGGTTTCCTCGACCATCGTGGCGATCTCCTCGACCTTTTGCGCGATGCTGTCGCTGGCGACGCTCTGTTCCCTGGTTGATTCGGCGACCTCGCGCACACGGTCGAGCGTCGATTGCGCGCCGTCCTTGATCCGGCGCAGCGTATCGGCGGCCTGCTCGGCGGCCTCGACGCCGGTAGCGACCTGCGGCAGGGCGGAGTTCATGACGCCGACGACTTCGACGGTTTCGGCCTGAATGCCCGCGATCTTCTGCTCGATCTCGACGGTGGCCGTTGAGGTGCGTTCGGCCAGCTTGCGCACCTCGTCGGCGACGACGGCGAAGCCGCGTCCCTGTTCGCCGGCGCGCGCGGCCTCGATGGCGGCGTTGAGCGCGAGCAGATTGGTCTGCCCGGCGATTTCCTTGATCACGCCGGCGATCGACGAAATCTGGTTGGCGCGCTCTTCGAGCTTGTGGATGCGCTGCGAGGCGTCATTCACGCTCTCGGCGATGCTGTGGATCTCGCGCGAGGCGGTATCGACGCGGCCGAAACCTTCTTCCGAGAGCTTGACCGAGCTGATCGAGTTTTCCTGCGTTTCGCGCGCATTGTCGGAGATGTGGTTGATGCTGACCGTCATCTCCTCGATCGCCGCCGCCATCGACGCGGTGGCGTCCGACTGCTTCTGCGACGCCGTGGCGACTTCGCGCGAGGCGGTGCTGATGCTCTCTGCGCCCTTGGTCAGGTTGTCCGAGCTGTGGCCGATTTCCGTGACCATGGCGCGGATCGAGCCGACCATGTGGCTCATGGATGCGAGCATGCTGCCCGCCGGTGCCGAGTGGACGCTTACCGTCAGGTCGCCTTCTGCGGCGCGCGACATCAGCCGGATCGCCTCCGACGGCTCGCCGCCGACCTGGCGCAGCACGCCGCGCGAGATGGCGAGGCCGAGCCCGCCGATCAGCAGGATCAGCACCCCGGCGATGGCCAGGTCCGAGATGAGGCGCGTGCGGAAGTCGGCGTCGATGTCGTCGATGTAGACGCCGGTGCCGAGCACCCATGACCACGGCTCGAAGAGCATCACGAATTGCAGCTTGGGCACCGGCTCCTTCTGGCCGGGGCGCGCGGTCATCGTCGTCATGTTGTCGCCGCTCGGCGTCTTCTTGACGACGGCGAGGATGTCCTTCCACGTGTAGTTGCCCTGCGGATCCTTGATCTTCTCGAGCATGTTCTGCCCGATGCGCTCCTTGATCGGGTGGTAGACGCCGACGCCCTCGGTCGTGAACGAATAGACGTATTCCGACTTGCCGTCCGCGCCGCCGTAGCGGATCTGGCTGATCGCCTGCGCTGCAGCCTTCTTGGCGTCTTCCTCGCTGAGCGTGCCGGCCGCAACCTGCGCCTGATAGCCGGCGAGCGTGGCGTGCGTCGCTTCGAGGATCGACTGGATGACTTCCTTGCGACCGTTGAGCAGGTCGGTCTTCATCTTGAAGGCCGAAAAGACCGTCAGGCTCAGGAGGCCGATCAGGGCGGCGACTACCAGCAGCGCGATTTTCGTCTTCAGTTTCATGCGATCCAGCATAGCGTTCTCCACTTGTTCCCATTAAACATGCGCAAACCCATGCAGGCGCAATGGGTTTCAGGGCGGATTATAGGCTCCGTTCTGAGTAGTCTGGCAGCGTGCTGTCGAGCCAGTGCAGGAGGATGGCGAACAGCACGTCCGGGTTGAACGGCTTGGTGAGAAAGTCGTTCATGCCGGCCTCCAGGCAATGGCGACGATCCTCGGTAAACGCGTTGGCGGTCATCGCCAGGATCGGCGTTGTCGCGTAGCCGGGAGTGGCGCGGATCAGGCGCGTCGCGACCAAGCCGTCCAGGCGCGGCATCTGCATGTCCATCAGGATCAGCGCGTAGTCCGTTTCTTGCACGCGGCGGAGCGCATCCTCGCCATCCGCCGCGGTGTCGACGCGCAGCCCCGATTGTTCGAGCAGGAAACGTGCGATTTCGAGATTGACCGGCTCGTCGTCGACGATAAGGATGCGGCGGCCGTGGTGGCGGTCGAGGAGCTGCCGCTCGGCGTTCTCGCTGCCCGCTTCCGACGCACTTTCGTCCTCGGCACGGCCGATCTGCAGACGTGCCGTGAACCAGAAGACGCTGCCGGCACCGGGCAACGTGTCGACGCCGACCTCGCCGCCCATCAGTTCGGCCAGGCGGCGCGTGATGGTGAGGCCGAGACCGGTGCCGCCGTACTTGCGCGTCGTCGAGTTGTCCGCCTGTTCGAAGGGGTGGAAGAGGCGCGGCAGGGCGTCGGGCGCGATGCCGATGCCGCTGTCGCGTACTTCGAAGCGCACGCGCACCTCGCTTTCGCTTTTGTCGAGGAGGCGGGCGCGCAGGATGACGTAGCCGGTTTCGGTGAATTTCACGGCGTTCATCGCGTAATTGAGCAGCGCCTGCTGCAGGCGCACCGGGTCGCCGCGCAACGTGGCGGGGAACTCGGCGCACTCGATGTCGAGCCGCAATCCCTTGGCCCGCGCGCGTTCGGCGACGATGGCGCTGACCGTGTCGAGCAGGTGGCAGACGTTGACCGGTGCGTTGTCGAGCGCGAGTTTGCCGGCCTCGATCTTCGAGATGTCGAGAATGTCGTTGATGATTCCGAGCAGGTGGCCGGCCGAGGTGTCGATCGTCTTCAGGCGTTCGGCCTGTCCGGGCGTCACGCCCTCGCGGCGCAGGATGTTGACCATGCCGACGATGCCGTTCAGCGGCGTGCGGATCTCGTGGCTCATGTTGGCGAGGAAAGTGCTCTTGGCGATATTGTGTGTGGCGAATGCAGCCGCAGCGCCGCGCTGGAACAGATCGGCGACGTGCGGCGGCAGGATTTCGTCGTAGCGGCGGCCGAGGAAGACCTCGGGCGGCGCCAGCAACTGATCGACGCCGGGCGCGTGCGCCGCCAGGTAGCGCCCGCCGCGGTCGTTAGTGAAGATGAGATCGGGGATGGCGCTGATCAGCGCCTTGTTTTCGGCTTCGCTGGCGCGCAGCGTGTGGCTGGCCAGCCCGATGACCGTTCCGCGTGCCATCACTTCCTTGACCGGATTGGCCACCAACTCGCGTGTTTTCGCATTGATGATGTTGAAGACCTGCGCCAGTTGCAATCCGCACGCCTCGTCGACCGTCCATCCGGTCATCTGTTCGGCGGCGAGGTTCATGCGCGTAACCCGTCCGGCGGGATCGGTGGCGATGATGGCGTCCCCGATCGAATGCAGCGTGATGGCGAGGTTTTCTTCGCTCAGGCGCTGTTTTTCCGCGCTGACTTCGCGCTCCGCGAGCGAGGCTGCCAGGTCGGTACGCATGCGCTCGAGTGTGGCCGCCAGGTCGCCGATTTCATCGTTGCGTGTCCACACCAGAGGTCGTTAACGACACGCGCGGTGGATAGATCGACTCGCCCGACGGGTTCTCCGTCAAAGTAAAGTCGGCGCGTTTCGCGCAGCAGCGTGTCGCTGTCGGCGGCTGGACGCTGGTTGCGCACGATGATCTCGTCGTCCTCGTCGCGAACGATGATGCTGACCACGTCCGGATTGTCCATGCTGGCGTCAACGAGCTTCTGGGTTGTCTGAATGTCGGTCGCCCACAGCGCCGTTGCCAGAGCGTGCTCAAGCATGTCAGCGTATTGCTGCATCGGCGCGCGAAGCCGCGATTCGAGGTGGTCCTCGTAACGCGTGAGCATCTGGATACTGGTGAATACGACGGCGGGCAGGAGAATGCCCAGCGCGGCGCCTAGCTGCAAGGACCGGTGCATTGATTGCGACGGCGGTTTCTGATGCCAGAGACGCATGCTTCTCCTTGGTGGCAACGGTTTGGGCCGGAGCGTTCACTGAGATGCAGACAAAAAGACACGGCGGACAGGACGCCTTCGCCGGACCCGGTGTTGTCGTTGGTGTCGGGGCGGGATGAGAGACGGGCGTGGCGGCGTTTAGCTTCGTTATAGATGCCAAGCGGCTGACATTCAAAGCGGCATGGGCAGCGTCTGCAACGGGGTGCAGACGTGCCGGTCGTCAGTTCCCGAGACTGGCGATGACGATTTTGATGCCAGCCGCGCGCAGCATTTCGGCGTCTTCGCCGGAGATGCCATCGTCGGTGATCAGCGTGCTGATGCGCGACAGCGGCAGCGCAACGTGACGGGCCTTGATCGAGAACTTGCTGCTGTCAGCCAGCACCACGATTTCGTCGGCGCGATCCTTGAGACTCTCGACCGAGCGCACCAGCAGCGGGTGCGATTCGAGCAGGCCGGCGCCGCTGATTCCCTGGGCGCCCAGGAACAGCCGCGAGGCGTAGAAGACCGGCGTCACCTCGCCGGGTGAAAACACGATTCCCGGCTCGCGATGAAGTTCGCCGCCCGAAACGACCAGGTGGCAAACGCCATGCTCGAAGAGGTTGGCGGCCACCGGCATCGAATTGGTGAAGATCCGCAGGCTGCGCTTGACCAGGCGCTGCGCGAAGAGAAAGCACGACGTTCCTCCGTGGATGATGATCGAATCGCCGTCGCTGCACATCTTCTCGGCCTCGATGGCGATCGCCTCCTTGCGGTCGATGTGCAGGACGCGATTGACCTCGAACGGCTTGGCCGAGATTTGCTCGGACGTCACCTCCTCGGCGAGCGTGATGCCGCCGAACACCTTGCGCACCTGCCCGGTCTCGTGAAGTTTGGCGATGTCGCGCCGGATCGTTGCCGGTGATGCGTCGAGGATCTTGAGCAGGTCCTTGACGGTGGCGAACCGCCGTTTGGCAAGGAATTCGACGATCAACTCGAGGCGCTCAGTTTCGTTCATCTTTTCGTTCATTCAGTTCCGATGCCGATCAGTCAAAATTGGTCGTTATGTGATTGCGCGTCGTCAATAGCGGTTGTTTGATGATTTTATGTGAGTCAATGTGTCAAAAGATTCTTCACAAAATTTGTTTTGGTGGCTTATTATAGTCACAAATGATTGTTTATGAGCATGTGTCGCGAGATTGTCCGCTTGCCGTCCCGACGCGGGCGATGCGCGCGGACGGTTGGCAGCAAGGGGGGGGGCGGCGCAGGAGTTCGGGGTGCTGTCCGGAGGGGTAGGTGTCATGACATTTGAGATGTATTGCATGCGAAGACAAAAGACGATGCGAGAATGGCCGTTGGCCGGCCGCTGCAGGACAGGCGCGGGCGCGTCGGCGGTGCGGAGGCGGGGATGAATTACCTGGTCGAATTGATCGGGGTCTCGAAATCGTTCGGGGCCTACGAGGTGCTCAAGAATGTCAATTTCAACGTGCGTCCGGGTGAAGTGCACGCCCTGCTCGGCGAAAACGGCGCCGGCAAATCGACGCTGATCAAGATCATTGCTGGGGTGCATGAACCGAGCAGCGGCGAGATCCGGGTCGAGGGAAAGCTCGAGTCCTTCGCCTCGCCGAAAGAAGCGTGCAACTGCGGCATCGCGACGGTGTACCAGGAAATGCTGCTGTTTCCCGAGCTGACCGTGACCGAGAACATCTACCTCGGGCACGCGCCACGGCTGGCGTGGGGCGGCCTGGACTGGGAGCGCATGAAACGCCAGGCGCGCGCACTGCTCGATTCGCTCGACAGCCACGATCTGGACGAGGACGCCGTCGTCGGCACCCTGTCGGTGGCCAATCGCCAGCGCGTCGAGATCGCCAAGGCGCTGTCGCAGGACGCCAAGATCGTGGTGATGGACGAGCCGACGGCGGCGCTGGCGGAAACCGACGTCGAACGCCTGCTGATGGTAGTGCGCCGCCTGCGCGAGCGTGGCGTCGGCGTGATCTACGTCAGCCACCGCATGCCCGAGATTTTCGCGATCGCCGATCGGGTAACCGTGCTGCGCGACGGCAGCCACATCGGAACCCGGGCGATCTCCGAGGTCAACCAGGAGATGCTCGTCTCGATGATGGTCGGGCGCTCGATCGAGCAGCTCTTTCCGAAGGTCGCCGCCGATCTCGGGCCGGCCGTTCTCGAAGTGCGCAACGTCAGTTACCACCAGCGCGTGCAGAACGTTTCGCTGCAACTGCGCGCCGGCGAGATCCTCGGCATCGCCGGCCTGGTCGGCTCGGGGAGAACCGAACTGGCGCTGACGCTGTTCGGCATCACGCCGGCGAGCGAAGGACAGATCCTGGTCGATGGCCGGCACGAGGTGATCGACACGCCGCGCCGCGCGCGCGATCTGGGCATCGCCTACATTCCCGAGGATCGCGGGCTGCAGGGGCTGATCCGCCCGCAGACGATCCGCGAAAACATCGCGCATGCCATCCTCGACCGCATCGCCCGGGCGAGCTTCGTCGACCGGAGCAAGGAACGGACGCTGGCGGCGCAGGCGATCAGCCAATTCTCGATCAAGGCACGCGGGCCCGAACAGACCGCGGGAACGCTGTCGGGTGGCAACCAGCAAAAGGTGGTGATCGCCAAGTGGCTGGGAACGACGCCGAAGATCCTGATCATGGACGAGCCGACGCGCGGTATCGACGTCGGCGCCAAGTCGGAGATCTACGCGCTAATGAGCAAGCTGGCTCAGCAGGGAATGGCCATCATCATGATTTCCAGTGAGTTGCCCGAGGTCCTCGGCATGAGTGATCGCATCCTGGTCATGAGTGACGGTCGCATGGTGGCCGAGCTGACGCGCGAGGAAGCGACCCTTGAATCGATCGGCGCGGCGATGACGCGTGGCAAGCATCAGGTGGAGGCAGGGCAATGAGCAATACGTCGTCGGAAAGAGCCGATACGCCGCTTTGGGGGCGCCTCAAGAAAACGATGCGCACCTACGGGCAGGAAACCGTGGTCCTGTTCGCGCTGGTTTTCCTGGTCGTGGTGGTCGGCTTGAGCAACCCCAACTTTCTGAGTGCGACCAACCTCAACAACATCGTCTCGGGTAACGCGTACGTGGCGGTGGCCGCGATCGGCATGTCGATGGTCATCCTGCTCGGACACATCGACGTCTCGGTCGGCGCGCTGATCGGCGTGCTGGCGAGCGTCTCCGGGCTGCTGGCGGTGGGCGGCGCGCCGATATGGGTGGCGTGGTGCGCGCCGCTGGTGATCGGTGTCGTGGTCAATACCGTCGTCGGCGTGCTGGTCGCCTACGCGCGCATACCGGCGATCGTGACGACGCTCGGCGTCCTCTCGATACTCAAGGGGGGCTTGATCACGGCCACCGCCGGCGTCTGGATCAGCAACCTTCCGCCGGATTTCCTGATCGCCCAGTTCCGTCTCTTCGGCGTTCCGTCCCCGGTCTATTTCATGGTCATCCTGACCGCGATCGTCGCCGTGTGGATGCGCTATTCAGCCCTCGGGCGAGCCATCTATGCGTCGGGCGGCAACCCGGAGGCGGCGCGCACCGTCGGCATCCGACCCGAACGCATGACTGTCTTTGTTTTTGCGCTGCACGGCTTCTTCGTCGGAATTGCCGCCGTCCTGTTCGGCACGCAACTGCAGGTCATCCAGTCGACGGTTCCTAGCAACCTCGAACTGACGATCATCACCGCGTCGGTCATCGGGGGCGTCTCGATCCTGGGCGGACGCGGAACGGTCGTCGGCTCGACGATTGCCGCCGTGTTTTTCGCGGCCGTCAGTTCGGCGCTGGTCTTCATGAACATTTCGGCCTACTGGCTCAGAGCGGTTCTCGGGCTGTTGATCCTGGCCACCGTGCTCGCCGACGCGATGCGCCGCCGTCAATTTCAATAAAGCGGAGATTGCAACTTGTCCTTTCGCAAATTACTACGCCACGAGAGCATTCTGGCTGTCTTGCTCGTCCTGGCCCTGGTCGCGTCCTCGAACCTTTCGGATCGTTTCCTTACCATCGACAACCTGCTCAACCAAGGCCGTATGATGACCGAAGCGGGGATCATCGCGGTGGCGATGACGTTCATCATCGTTTCCGGCGGAATCGACCTGTCGGTCGGTTCGATCCTCGGCCTGTCCGCCATCGTCCTGGGCATGGCCTGGAAGGATCTCGGCCTGCCGCTACCGCTGGCGATGCTGTTCGCCGTGGCAGTCGGCTGCGTGTGCGGCGCGATCAACGGCATCATCATCATCAAGTCGAAGATGCCGCCGATGATCGCCACGCTCGGCACGCTGGCCCTCTACCGCGGGCTCGCCGAGGGGATCAGCCAGGCGCGCTCGGTGCGTGGCTACCCGGAGTGGTTTTACGTGCTCGGGCAAGGCGAACTCGCCGGCATCCCGACGCAGCTCTGGATCCTCGGCCTCGTCGCGGCCGCCGGCGCCATCGTGCTGGGTTTCACCACCTTTGGCCGGGTGACCTACGCCATCGGCTCGAACGAGACCGCCGGCCGCTTCTCGGGCATGCCGATCGATCGCGCCAAGTTCTGGATCTACACCTTCTCCGGGCTGATGGCTGGGGTGGCGGCGACCATCTTCGTTTCGCGCGTGTCGACAACGCGCTCGGACATGGGTACCGGCATCGAGATGGACGTCATTTCGGCGGTGGTGCTCGGCGGGACGAGCATCTTCGGCGGTCGCGGCACGATGACCGGGACCATTCTCGGGCTGCTCCTGATTCAGACGCTGAAGAATGGACTCACGCTGGCCGGCATCAAGGGCGACGGGACGATCATCGTGATCGGCGCGATCCTGATCCTGACGATCCTGGGCAGCAACCTCTTCGATCGGCTGCGCCAGAATTGATTCACCGGGTGTCTTGGCGGCGGGGCTGCACCCCGCCAAATTGTTGCAAAACTTGGAGGTAATTATGAAAAGAAATCATGTAAGCACGGGTAAGAACGTTGCCGCACTCGTTCTGGGCTTGTTGGTGATGAGCGGCGTGGCGCAGGCCAAGGGATGGACGGGCGGCGATGATCTGCCCACGTCTCCGCTCGCCTGCGACGCCACGCCGGCCAACGTGGCGGCCAAGCCGTACGACGGCGGCACGGTCAAGAACGCGCCGGATCTCAAGGGCAAGCAGGCGTCGATCATCGACGTGCCCAAGCTGATCGGCATCGGTTACTTCAACGCGACGGCCAAGGGCGTGGCCGAAGGCGCGAAGGACCTGGGCAACGTCACCGCCAAGACCGATGGCCCGACCAAGGCCAATATCGACGATCAGATCACGATGATCGACAACTACATCACCAGCGGTGTCAACGGAATCCTGTTTGCCGCCAACGACCCGGTGGCGATCGCGCCGGTGCTCAAGAAGGCGATGTCCAAGGGTATCCACGTCGTCGGCTACGACTCCAACTCCAGCGTCGATGCGCGCGAGTGGTTCGTCAACCAAGCGTCGTTCAACGGCGTTGCCAAGGCGCTGATGGACAATCTGGCCAGCCAGATCGGCGAGGACGGCGCCTTCGCCATCGTCACCTCGACCTTCACGACGCCGGTTCAGGCGCGCTGGATCGCCGAAATGGCCGCCTACACCGAGAAGTGCCACCCGAAGATGAAGTGGCTGGAAACGGTCGAGGCGCAGGAAGACAACATCCTCTCGTTCAACCAGGCCAACACGCTGATGAACAAGCACGGCAAGACGCTCAAGGGTCTCATCGGCATGACCTCGGTGGCGACGCCGGCGGCGGCCGAGGCGATCACCCAGACCAACAAGTGCGGCCAGATCGCGGTCACCGGGCTGGCGCTGCCGAACTCGATGAAGCCTTACGTCAACAAGGGTTGCGTCAAGTCGGTCGTGCTCTGGAATCCGTCCGACCTCGGCTATGCCGCCACGCAGGTCCTGCGCGCGGCGATCGACGGCACGCTCAAGCCGGGTGCGACGTCGGTCAAGGCCGGCAAGCTGGGCGAGTTGCAGATCGTCAACGGCAGCGAAGTGCTGCTCGGTTCGCCGACCGTGTTTACCAAGGACAACATCAACCAGTTTGACTTCTGATCAGCAGGCGCTTGATGCCTGATCGCCGGTCGCTTGGTTGACGTCCGGCGCGAGTTCGCCGAAGGCCCGTGCGCAGATAGCGTACGGGCCTTCGTACGTCTGGAGGCGAAAGATGAGGTGCGCGTCAACAAGAAAGCCTCGCCGGCGCGAGGCGCGGCGGGGCTGGCGCAGGGAGTGAAGCGCCGCGTTCAGCGGTCGCTGTGTTCCGCTGTCGTGCTCGTTGCCTGCCAGCCGCCGCCGAACACCTTGTACAGATTCACGGCGTTGCTCTGCCGCGCCAGCTGCGCCGTGATCAGCGACTGTTGTGCCGAGATGCTTGTGCGGAGCGCATCAAGCACCGGCTGGTAGCTGTCGACGCCCTTCTGGTAGC
>NZ_JAGOIT010000168.1 GCF_017995515.1 Propionivibrio sp. | reverse complement strand
GCTTCGACAGGCTCAGCCCGAACGGGAGTTGAGACTTCTTCGTGCCGGATCAATAAAGGTGCCACCTACTCGCGCCAAGAACTTGCCGAGCTATGGGGTTACGCCAGCTTTCATGCCATCGCTCGTGGGGTGGTAACCCCACGAGACGACAACAAGATCGTCCTCTTCGTCACAGAAGAAAAGCAATCGTCCGCCGAGCAATACGCTGACCGTCTGTCTGGCAAAAAACTCGAATGGGAGGGACCGACCGACCATTTTGCAGAAGATCGAATGCTCAATGCCGCCTCGACCGGTGACGAAATGCACCTATTTCATCGCGAGCGGCATCACACCGACTTCACATATTGCGGTCGCCTTGTCGTGACAAGTCATGTGTGCCGCGCTGACAAGCCGAGCCATTTCACATTCAAGGTTCGCTGAGTTTCGGCTAACTCAACGCACAGCACTCTGTCCTTCATCCCCGTTTCGTCGGCACAAACCGCGACCCGAACGCCAGCAGCGACGCGCTGACGACGATGACCGAGAGCGCGACGGTCAGCGAGGTGGCGTGGGCCAGACCGCCAATCAGCGGCGGGCCGATCATGAAGCCGGCGTAGCCGATCGAGGTGACTGAGGCGATCGCGGCGGCGCGGCTGACGCCGGGGACGCGCGTCGCGGCGCTGAGCAGGACGGGCGCGACCGGCGCCAAACCGGCGCCGACGAGAACAAAGCCGCTCAAGGCGATCCAGGCGTTGCCACTGAGCAGCACAACGGTCATGGCAACGGCAGCCGTCATACCACCGACCAGAAGCAACTTCTCTTCGGAGAAACGCGTGCGCAGATAGTCGCCAGAGAAGCGCGAGAGCGCCATCGCGGCCGAGAACGCTGCGTAGCCGAGCGCCGCCTGATCGAGCGGCATACCGACTTCCTGCTTGAGATAGAGCACGCCCCAGTCGTACATCACGCCCTCGGCAACCATGCCGGAGA
The DNA here is from genome assembly GCF_017995515.1 of Propionivibrio sp. GTDB lineage: Bacteria > Pseudomonadota > Gammaproteobacteria > Burkholderiales > Rhodocyclaceae > Propionivibrio. The sequence continues at coordinate 2,978 of NZ_JAGOIT010000168.1, read as the reverse complement.
GGATGAGCAGGCCAATCACCAGCAGCAAGCCGCGCGGCCAGGCAAAGTGCTCCTGCGGTTCGTCGCTCGTCGAATGCGTGATGAGCATGCCGCGCGAGGCAACGGCGACGACGACGGCGAGCACGCCGCTGATCAGCGCGAGTTGTTGCGCCGGCGGCATTCCCAGGTGCAGCAGGAAGGCGACGAGCGCAGCGCCGGCCATGCCGCCGGCGCTGAACATACCATGCAGGTTACCCATGATCGGCTTGCCGCCAACGTGTTCGAGTTCGGTGCCTTCAGCGTTGATCGAGACGTCGAACAGGCTCATCGACGCACCGAGCAGGAAGGCGATGGGAAAGGCGAAGGCAAAACCCGGCGCGTGCAGGATGGCGGCCAGCGCGGAAGCAATCAACAAGCCACCGGCGAGCGCCCCACCCCGCGCAGTCAGCTTTTCGACGACGCGCCCGACAAACATCAGAGAGAAGAGCACGCCGAACGCCACGGCGAGCAAGATCATTGACAGGCTGGCTTCGGTCAGGTCGAAATGCTGCTTGATCGACGGGACGTGCGCGCCCCAGGCACCGGACAGGATGCCGAGCGCGGCAAACTGCACGCGAGTGGACCAGCGCGCGCGGACGAGCGATCCGGTCGGGGCGTTGACGGACAGGGCGAGATCGGCGGTGTTGTTCATGGCTGAATCAGGGGTTCTTCAAAGACAGGTCACGGAGACGAAATGAAACAAAGCTTGGCTGACCCGGTACGGATGAAACAGGCGCCGACGACGCTAGGTTAAGCGCTTGCCGCCCCAGACGCCAGTCCAGGTGCTGTCAATAATCTTCAATCAACTGCAAAAAGCTTGGATCGGGGGCAAACGCGATTGATGAAACCCACGAGCAACCAGAGTGCATGCACAGCCCCACGGCCCTTGGCGACAGTGCTCCGCTACTGGATGCCGGCTTTCGCCGGCATGACGGCGACTCCCGGACTCACCGGGCCGCGCCCCGGCGCTGGCGTGCGCCGGAACGACAACGCCCGACTCAGGCGAACTCTATGATCACCTGGTCAACGGCCAGACTCTCGCCCGGTTGCGCAACGACGCGCTTGACCACGGCGTCCTTCTCGGCCTTCAGGATATTTTCCATCTTCATCGCCTCGATGATGCCGAGACGCTCGCCGGCGCGCACCTTTTGCCCTTCGTGCACCGCAACCTCGCGCAGCAGGCCGGGCATCGGCGAGAGCAGGAACTTCGACATGTCCGGCGCCGCCTTGAGCGGCATCAGCGCGAGCAAGCGGTCGGCCTTGGCGGTCATCACGATCGCCTTGACCTGCTTGCCGAAGTGGCTGATGCGGTAGTCCAGCCCGGAACGCTCGATCTGCAGGCAGATCGCCTGGCCGTTGCAGGTACCGTTGAAGACGAGGTCGCGGAATTGCCAGTCGGAGACGATGTCGTAGCGCTTGCCTTCGCAGACGATCGAATAGCCACCTTCGATCTCGCCGAGCGTCATCGGGTAATGCGTCTCACCGATGAAGACGACCCAGTTCTGCCCGACCTTGCGCGGGTGCCCGCCCATCTGGCCGCCGATCTGCACGGCGCGGTCGATGTAGCGGCGGCGCGCGAAGGCGGCGACGGCGGCGAGCAGCGCCGGATCGTCGTGCGGCACGTCGGCGGCGACGAAGCCGTTCGGGTACTCCTCGGCAATGAAGGCCGTCGTAAAGATGCCGGAGACGAAGCGCGGATGCTGCATCAGCGCCGCCTGGAACGGGATGTTCGCGCTGACGCCGCGGATCAGGAAGGCGTTGAGCGCGTCGCGCATGCGCTCTAGCGCCTGCTGCCGCGTGTCGCCGTGGCAGATCAGCTTGGCGATCATCGAGTCGTAGTGCATCGAGATTTCGCCGCCTTCGTAGACGCCGGTATCGACGCGCACCTCGCCGCTCTCGGTCGGCGGCGGCTGGAAGCGCGTGATGCGACCGGTCGACGGCAGGAAGCCGCGGAACGGGTCTTCGGCGTTGATCCGACACTCGATCGCCCAGCCCTGCGGCTGGATGTCGTCCTGTTTGAGCGAGAGCGGCTCACCGGCGGCGACGCGGATCATCTGCTCGACGAGGTCGAGCCCGGTGATCATCTCGGTGACCGGGTGCTCGACCTGCAGGCGCGTGTTCATTTCGAGGAAGTAGAACGACTTGTCCGAACCGACGACGAACTCGACGGTGCCGGCGCTCTGGTACTTCACGGCCTTGGCCAGCGCCACGGCCTGCTCGCCCATCGCCTTGCGGATCGTCGCGTCGATGAACGGCGACGGCGCTTCCTCGACGACCTTCTGGTGACGGCGCTGGATCGAGCACTCGCGCTCAAGCAGGTAGACGGTATTGCCGTGCGCGTCACCGAGGACCTGAATCTCGATGTGATGCGGGCCTTCGACGAATTTCTCGATGAACACACGATCGTCGCCAAAGCTGGCGCGCGCTTCATTGCGGCAGGAGTCAAAGCCCTCCGCCGCCTCGGCGTCGTTGCGCGCCACGCGCAGCCCCTTGCCGCCACCGCCAGCCGAGGCCTTGATCATCACGGGGTAACCGATGCCCTTGGCAATTTCAACGGCCTGCGCCGAATCGGCGATCGCGTCGTTGTAGCCGGGAATCGTGTTGACGCCCGCGGCAATCGCCAGCTTCTTCGATTCGATCTTGTCGCCCATCGCGGCGACCGAGTAGTGCTTGGGGCCGATGAAGACGATGCCGTTCTCTTCCAGCCGACGCGAGAACTCCTGGTTCTCGGAAAGGAAACCGTAGCCCGGATGGACTGCTTCCGCACCGGTCTGCTTGCACGCATCGATGATCTTGTCGATGGCGAGATAGGAGTCCTTCGACGGCGGCGGGCCGATGCACACCGCCTCGTCGGCCGAGAGCACGTGCAGCGCGTCGCGGTCGGCCTCCGAATAGACCGCGACGGTGGCGATGCCCATGCGCTTCGCCGTCTTGATGACGCGGCAAGCGATCTCGCCGCG
>NZ_JAGOIT010000167.1 GCF_017995515.1 Propionivibrio sp. | reverse complement strand
CAGCCGCTGGTTGACCACATCACCAAGGTGTTCGCCGTGGCGCTGATCGAGTCGGAATCGGTGACGACGCACGGCGAAACGGAAATCCGCCATCGGCGATTGTCGGAGGTGGCCAAGCTGATGATGCAGGAGAAGCATTCGCTGCCGGTCAACAAGTGCATCTACGAACGGCTGGTCTATCCGGCGCGCAACGGCGGGCTGGAAAGGGCGTTCATCGAATGGGCCGACAACGATACGACGGTACAGGCGTTCTGCAAGATCAGCGAAACACGGCACGACTTCGCGCGCTTGCGCTACGTGAAGGAAGACGGCCTGCCGGCGTTCTACTCGCCTGATTTTCTCGTGCGCACGGCGGACGCGGTGTATCTCGTCGAGACCAAGGCGCAGAAGGATGTGACCAGCCCGAACGTGCAGCGCAAGCTGAAGGCGGCGCAGACGTGGTGCGAGCGGATCAACTCACTGCCGCCGGAAGCTCACGATGAGCGCCCGTGGCATTACGTGCTTCTCGGGGAGTCGATGTTCTACGACTGGAAGAACAAGTCGGCCCGCCTTGGCAAACTGCTCGCCTTTGCGCGGGTGCGACCGTTAGCCTCGGCGGCGACGCAGGGAAGTTTGAATCTGATATGACCTCGATTCGGATGCGGAGATGCGAGCGCGGGGTATTTCAAGTAAACTGGACAAATTTACTCGGGTATCCCTACTAGGAGCACAGCATGGCAGTCACCAAGGAAGCCGTCGAGGCGGCGCTGAAGAATCTGATCGATCCGAACACGCAGAAGGATTTCGTCGCCTCGAGGGAGGTCAAGGGCATCAACGTCGACGGCGACACCGTCTCGCTCGAGATCGAACTCGGCTACCCGGCGAACTCGCAGCTCAACGCCATTCGCAATCTGGTCGTCGGCGCGGTGAAGGCCGTGCCGGGCGTCGCCAGCGTCAATGTCAATGTCTCTTACAAGATCGTCGCGCACGCGGTACAGGGCACCTTGAAGCCGTTGAAGGGCGTCAAGAACATCGTCGCCGTGGCCTCCGGCAAGGGCGGCGTCGGCAAGAGCACGACGGCGGCCAATCTCGCGCTGGCGCTGGCACAGGAAGGCGCGCGCGTCGGCCTGCTCGACGCCGACATCTATGGCCCGTCGATGCCGCAGATGATGGGGCTCGTTGGGCAGCAACCCGAGTCGGACGACGGCAAGACGATGCATCCCCTGAAGGCGCACGGCGTGCAGACGATGTCGATCGGCTTCATGATCGACGTCGATTCGCCGATGGTCTGGCGCGGCCCGATGGTTACGCAGGCGCTCGAACAGCTGCTCAATCAGACGAACTGGGACGACCTCGACTACCTCGTCGTCGACATGCCGCCGGGCACCGGCGACACGCAGTTGACGCTGGCGCAGAAGGTGCCGGTCACCGGCGCCATCATCGTCACCACGCCGCAGGACATCGCGCTGATCGACGCGCGCAAGGGGCTCAAGATGTTCGAGAAGGTCGGCATCCCGATTCTCGGCCTCGTCGAGAACATGAGCATCCACATCTGTTCGAAGTGCGGCCACGAGGAACACATCTTCGGCCACGGTGGCGGTGAGCAAATGTGCAAGGACTACGATGCCGAGTTCCTCGGCGCCTTGCCGCTCGAACTGGCGATCCGTGAGATGGCTGACTCCGGCAAGCCGACGGTGGTCGGTGCGCCCGATTCGCGCGCGGCGGAGATCTATCGCACGATCGCGCGCCGCGTCGCCGTCAAGGTCGCCGAGCGTGCCAAGGACATGACGCACAAGTTCCCGAACATCGTCGTCCAGAACACCTGAGCGCGGCGGCGTTCTTCCCGCATTCGCTGGCATTGATACGCCGGGATTGAACTGGGTAGGGTGCGCAAATCTCATTTGCGCACGCGGAAACTACGCCGATAAATTGAACGGTGCGCAACGCGTCGCGTTGCACACCCTACGCGGCTGATTTCAGCACGGTGTCACGGCGTCAGAAACATTTGGAGGTTGCTATCCCGCATCGTGGCAAACGATGCCCTGCACCTGCTGGTTGATAGCACAGGGGGCAAGATGCTCGGCGAAGGCGAGTGGAAAACAAAGAAGCACTCAAATCATCGTCGAAACCTCAGAACACGGCCTACCGCGCGAGCGGTTTAGTCCTCGGGTCGGTCCCGGACGTTCAACCTCGTAGAGGCTATGTGCTCGGCGGCTTGCAGAGGCCAGTGCAATTGATTGCACGGCCCCCGGGCTTCTGTCAGCGGCTACGCATTAGAGACTTCACCGTATTGTCCAGCGGCATCACATAGTCGTGAACCGCAAGCACCACATTGGTTGTTGGCTGGATGATCTTGAGATTCACGTATAAAAAATCGTTGCTTTCACCGTATGTGCCGACAACAACCGCTTGGGCATCATAGCTTTTCGCTAAATTGTTAATCTCCCGGGTAAGCATCAACTCGCCCTGGTCACGTTTGACATAGACGGCATTGCCGAACTTCATTTCGACCATCCGATAACCGGCTTGGGTAAAGCGCCCGGCAACCTGCTCGGAAATTAACCGTCCCATAGTGGAGGATTTGTCCAGGGCATCGATATTGACGACAGTTGCCACGATCAGAGATTGCCCCTTGGACAACGTTGGCTTGATTTGCGCGAGCAGCGCATCCGCCGCCTTGTAGTTGGCCGGAACGATTGGATTGACAGCAGCCTGATCCCAAGTAGGCTCTACCTTCCTCGGAGGAGCATCCGAGCATCCGGCCAAGCACGCCAGCAAACTGATCGACAGCGCCAATGTTATTGATTTTGCGATCATCACTTACCTCCCACGAGATTAATCGCTTTCACAGGCATAGGCGGCATAGGCGCTTGATAGAGGCTTTGGTCAGCGTCCGCCACGTAATAGACGCTCGTGTTTCTTGATAGATACTGATCGCGGTTGCTGACACTGGCCGTGACGATGATCTCGCTCTGGGGCGTCTCCCCTGTAGCGAACTCGGAACGGAACCAGAAATAAGCATCAGCGCCGACGATACCAGCGGTAGCGATGCCGGCAGGGGACGCGTTATGCAGCGCCCAAACACCAGTCGTCAGCGCAGTAGCAGCGCCGGAATAGTTGTACTGGGGACGGTTAGCCGCAAACCGAACGGTCTGCGTGTCGATATCGACAGTAAGCGCACCAGTAGCATTCTTCTGAACCATGAATCCCTGAGCGACAAGAGCGGAAATCAACTGATTTGAGAACGCGCGATCAAACTCGGTTTTTTCCTGAGCGCGATTCACATACAGCGGCTGCCGGTCTTTCAGGTGGTCAGCAAGTTGTTTGGCAACATCCCCGGCAATGGCATTCCAGTGTGCGGCAGCCTGCAATTTCGGTTGCTTGCTGCTCGGGAAGTTCGTGGCCAGTGGAGCTTCGCTATAGGGGGTGGCGCACCCAGCAATCATCGCGGTGATGACGAGTGCAGAAAGCAGTTTGCTACGTCTCATTTGAGAGCCTCCCGAAAATTTTGATTGGGCAATCACGCTCTACGCCTGCTCTTTTGCGGGAATAGATCGTATTTGACTAGTTAATTGCTAGGCATATTGAAGCCTAACATAAAAAGCATGACTGACAAATGATTTGGGCTTAGTGTTTATCCCAACAAATTAGGTCTACTGTGCGGAATGAGCTTGCAAAGACGATAGGTCGAACTATCGCCCAATGGCGGACTGCCGCCGAGATGACTCAAGAAGAACTTGCGGCCGCGCTGGATATCGACCCGATGACGGTTTCGCGCTTTGAACGAGGCGTGACCTTGCCGTCACTGGCAACCCTTCAGCACATTTCGGACACCTTTGGTGTTTCGATGGCGCAAATGCTAGAAGATGTTCCAACGCCCTCAACTGAGGACGCAAGCGCAATCGCTCGGCTGATGAAACGTCTTACCCTTGAAGAGCAAAAATTCCTGATCGACACGCTCCGCCGCTATCAGGCGATGCAGAGGAAGCAACAAAAACAAGGGGCTCTCTCTTAG
>NZ_JAGOIT010000022.1:6085-39185 GCF_017995515.1 Propionivibrio sp. | reverse complement strand
CCCCCTTTGGGCTATGCCCTGCCCCGTCCGATCCCGGCCTCTTCAGCCACCTTGTCGCGGGTGAGGAATGTCTGCCCCAGCCCGCGCGTAGTGACGGGCCGCGTCTGCAGGATGCTGAGCTTGCCGTTGGCGACCCCGAACTCGATGTCCTGCGACAAGGCATAGTGGTCTTCGAGGGCGATGGCGATGTTCGCGCGGACGTCGTTCTTCTTGAGGCACGGCACGTCGCGCAGATGGGTTTCGACCGGCACGATCGAGGTGCCCTTGCCGGAGGGATGCTGCTTGACCATGAACGCCTTGTTTCCAACATGGACGCTCACCACCGAACAGTCGGCCTTGTCCACGTAGTAGCGATCGACATCGACGACGCCGGATACCACGCCCTCGCCGAGGCCATAGCCCGCTTCGATCACGATCACGTCGCGGCCGCTCACCGGATCGGTGGTGAAGATCACCCCGGAGACCTGCGAGTCGAACATCTGCTGCACGACGATCGCCAGCCTGGCCGACCCTTGCCGAACGACGCGATCGCTCTGGTAGAGGATTCCCCGCGTCAGCCAGAACGAAGTCCACACTTCCTTGATCCGCTCCAGCAGTTCGGCCATGCTGACGAAAAGATAGGTCTCCGCCGCGCCGGCAAACGCTGCCTCCTCGGTGTCTTCCTGGAGGCCGGACGAGCGCACGCTGACGAAGCTGTCACGCAGACCGCAAGAGTCGACTGCCGCCATGATCAACCGACCCAGGCCGCGTGCCGGATCGAGGCTGGCGCGGCGGATCAGGTCGCGGATACAGGTTGACGCCTCCTCGATCTTCGCGCGCTTTTCCTTCTCCGGAATGGCCGCATTCGCAAGAATCGCCTCGAGTCCGGACGTGAGGCGCCGATACTCGCCGTCAATACCGTTCTCCTCGAGAAAGTGGTCAAAAGCCAGCGTGGTCACCATGAACGCGGGCGGTATCGACGCACCGTGGTGCTTTACGACCTGTGCTATTTCGCCGAGATTCGCGCCCTTGCCGCCGACGAGTTCGACGCAGTCGGCATCGACTTCGTCGAGCAGCAAAACGGCACGCTGACATTGCGCGATCCGCGTTCTCTTCACTCGCGTCAACGCATCGGCCTTGCTCTGCAAGTGCGCGACCATTGCCCGCGCCGCAAGCCCCTCCTCGCGCATTCGCTTGAGCGTTCCCATCAGCCCTTGTTGAACCTCGAGCTTCATCCGGTAGTACGCATCGCCAAGCTGGCCGGCGGGGTCTTCAATATCGACGAATTCCCTGATCCGGGCGAATTCGCTCAGTAGCGAAACCTTGCCGACAGCTTCCGGAAATCGATCGAGCACTTGCTGAACGTGGGTCGTTTCCATCGTCAGAATCAGGTCTGCCTCGCGGACATCGGTGTCCGTCAGAGGCCTGCTTCGATGACCGTTGGCGATGATGTCTTCTTCAAACAGCAGCAACGCCTGGCTGCCGTCCGACATCGGCCGGTCTGCAACGGCCGAGATTCCGCGCGACTGCACCTTGACGCCGACTATCCCCTCGGCCGCAAGCATCTTGTTCAGCAGGAATTCGGCCAGCGGGCTACGGTCCACGTTGCCCATGCACACGAGCAGGACATTCACCGGTTTTATTTCCCCGGTGCGGTGTCCGAGCCGGCGCAGCGCCTTGCGCATCGCCGGCAGGTCCGCTTCGTCCAGATCGCGCGCGCACAGCGCTTCGATGTCATGCAGCGCCTCGGCCTTCAGGAAGGCGATGCGCGGATGCCGACGCAACGCCTGCGTTCTTCCATGCAGGGCGTTCAACCGCAGGTCGCACAGGTCGAGACTCTCCGCCAGCATCGCGACCTGTGTCCACAGGCGTTCGACGATGGCCAGCGTATTGAGCGCGCGCCAGAGTACGGTCACCGCGGCAATGTTGTGTTCGACTTCGAATAACAAGCCGTCAAGCTCGGCAATGGCGTTGTCCGAGACCGCCCCGATCAGGCGCGCGATGTTGTCCGTTTCGCCCAAGGCAAGCCCGCGGCGAACGCGCCGCACGATGTCGATCAGGTGCGTGCGGACGGCGGGAGTGACGCGCTTGTTCCATAGTGCTTCGGCCAGGATCAGGACCAGGCTGTCGGAGATGACCTCGGCGCGTGTATGCCGGGCGTCCAGAGCCAACGGCAGCGTGACCAGCCAGGTCTCCAGGTCGGCTGGAGCCTTCTTGCCCGTCGCCACCAGGCGAAGCAGGTGCAGCAGCGGTTCGAGCGGGATGTCGGTCACCGGCATGATCGAGGCGATCCCCTGAGATGCCCAGACCATGACGATGCTGCCCTCGCGAATGTCGATCGTCTCGGACACCATCGATTCGCTGACCCGGAACCCTTCCGCCGTCATCGAGGTCTTTCCGGGACGCCGCTCTTCGATGCGTACCAGGTTGCCGGCCAGCGATTGCACCCACTCGGCGTGCGGCAGAATCAGCGACGGAACCCCGAATTCGCGGGTCGTCACGCCGGCGTGGCTGAGCAGGCCGCCGCTCGTCACGATCACCGCTTCGGCGGCGCGTATGGCATCAATGTCTTCCGGCGTGGTAAAGGGAAGCAGGAGCACCCGACCGTCACGCGTCTGCGGCGTTGCACTGTATTCGCGATCGAACGTAATTCGCCCGATGCGCACCGAGCCGTCGCCGACGGACGCGACCAGTCCCCTGACCGTCTGCCCGCTGAACCCGGCCGACACCCGCGATTGCTCAACCAGCAGGCGGTGCGAAATGAGCTTGCGGAACGCCGGAAGCCGAAGCCGCTCGGGCAGCGAATAGGCGCATTTGCGCAACAAGCGCTTCAGGCTGGCGATGGAAAGCCATTTGCCGCCGCTGTCCGGCGTGCGGTAATGCCCGAATGCGTACAGGATCGAACGATTCTGATCGTCGGCCAGACCGTAGATGACCAGCCATTCGTCGGGTGCGATCTCTTGCTGCGCGCGCACCACCTTGAGCTGATCGATGATCCCGATCGTGTCGAAATCGAGATGGAGGTCGATCTCCTTCAGCAGCACGGCGGTGAGCAAGGCTTCGTGTTCGCGCGTCAGTACGCGCTGGATGATCTCCTTGAGGGGCAGGTAGGCGGGGTTGCGTTCGAGTTGCCCCTGGCTGTCGAGCCGCAATTCGCCGCGCGCCAGCGCCTGGCGGCACGGGCCGTTGAAGAGCCGGTCGATAACCTCCTGCCCGACGCCCCCGGTACCCGATGCGATGACCGGCAGGTCGAACTCGCGCAACACCGCGTTGAGTGCGAAAAACAGCCGCTGGCGAACCATCTGGCGCTCTTCGCCAACGTAGTCCTCGTAGGCGCGAAGCGCTTTCGGGCCGCTGAACTCGCAGTAGGTTTCGAAGGGCATGCCGTCGCCCCGGTAGGCGAAAGGAATTCTCCCCTCGACCATGAACATGCGCGCCATCGCACCGGCGAATTCGCGGATCTTCTCGGCCTTCGCCTTGCCCGCGAGACTGCCGGGTGGCGCCTTGGCGAGGAGGATGTACGCCATCGCGTAATCGAGATCGCGCAGCGACCAGATAAGCCGCAGGACGACGACAAGCGCACGCTCGATCTGCCGGTCGTCGCGCGCGCCGTGATCCTTGTCCAGATAGCCGCTGACCAGAATCTCGACCAGGCTGCTGCGATCGACCGTGACCGTCAGTCCGGCTTCCTTCAGCACGGTGCCGACGAATTCGGCGCGCAATGCCTGCGGCAACTCCGCGCCCCCCTGGAAACTCTGCAGCCGGATCAGGCCCTCGTCGTCGGGATCGGCAATGTTGGCGGACAACTCGACGCGGTGTTCGCCCAGGCTCACGCTATAGACGATGTGATTGTCGATCAGCACCACGGTGCCGGGACAAGGCCCCGCCAGCCACTGCGCCGCGCGCGCAATCACCGCCAGGCCACGGTGGCGGATGAGCCCGTTCACGACGACCGGCGTATCGTCCAGGCGCGCAATCCGGATGTCCTCGCTCTTCTCACCAGCGAAGCGGCCGACGGTGACACGCATGTCCGCGTGCGCAGTCGTGAGTCTGTGTTCCAGCGCCCGGTTGCCCCGATCATGCAGAAAACGGATCAGGGCATGCACGGTCGTCGGCTCGCCCGCCGGATTTTCCACCATGTCGGTGATCGTGTGGCGCAGCGTCGCCGGCAGCCGCTCGTGCGCATCCAGCCGGGACCACGAACGCTCGAGCTCGCCCACGATCCGGTCGTAATACGCGTGCGCCGCATCGGCATCGGTGGAAAACGCGACTTGCCCATACGCTTCGACCATCTCGGCAAGCAACGCAAGGATGCACACGGCTGTCGACCTGGTCATGCCTTGCGCGTGCGTGACGATCAACTGCAGCGCATCGTAGTTGGGCTTGACCAGGTTGTCCCGGATGTTGAGATACTGCGCCCGCAATCGCTGCCTTGCTTCGGCTTTCGATGGCGTATTCCTGGACAGATCGGAGAGCAGCACGTAGTACCCGGCATCGGCCGGACCTTCGCTCCGCAATTCGCCCTCGCCGCCGATCCAGGGCGGCATCTGCGAACTGCCGTGTTCCACCGGGAACGCCAGATGATAGCCGCCCAGGTTGACCCCTGTGTCATGGACATCGACAACGGCGATCAGCCGCAACCTGTCCACGCCTGTCCATGCCCGGACGATGCGGTTGAAACGTTGCGCCCCGAGTGCACAACGCACGATGGAGAGATTTTCGATGATGTCTGCCAAGGCCTCCGGACTTTTCACGATCGAGCGTACAAAGCCTTCGCTGCTCATCGTCTTCACGCCGAGCAATCGTCTCAATCGAGCAACCGGCTGGCGGCCGTGGAGCGCTTCGAGGAGATCGTAGGCGGCCGGGAAACGCGCTTCGAGTTCCTCCGCGACGACATTTTTTGCTGACTCGTCCGCGGCTCCATGAAGCGCATTGACGAGATCCGGATCCGGAACCGGCGGCAGGTCACCGCGAGTCGTCAGCTGATCGGGGAGCTTCAGCAGCGCCCGGAGAATGCGCTCCTTTTCGCCTTTCAGCGCCTGGATCCGAGCGATGCGCTTGGCGTCATCGACGATCCGTCCGGCAACGGCTATTTGGTCATTGTGCTGATGCCAACGCTGAGCCAGCAACGCTGGGGCGTCGTCGGCAATGTTTTCATCGCCACCACCGCGTTTGTGACTCGCGGCGATCAATCGTGGGGTCGTCATCCCGCCATCCGCCATGTCATCCGCCCTGAATACGAAACTGATCACGCTTCTTGATTCTAGCAACCGGCGGAGGACTTTCCAGATTCGCGTCGGGCAACGAGGGATTGCCTTCGCCAGCGCTTGATGCCCGGAACACCGCGATTCAACTCTGTTTTGGAGTCCCTATGTCCCCGACCAAACCTCCCGTCGCCGTTGACGCCCTCGACGTCCCGCCACGCACCGCGCCGATCCTCTATCCCGAGCCGTTTGCGTCACTCATGAACAAACGGAGACTAACAAGGAGAGCCATTGCGAGGCAAATCTTGACAATGCATTGCCTTGGGAACAGATCAAGGCGGCCGACTATTCGCCAGCCGGTGATCTGAAGACGCGTATTGCGACATTACGGGCACGCCACGCGGCACAGGTGAAGAACGATTTCGACTTTCCCCCTACAGCAGGAAATCGCCGCGCAAAAACGTCTGAGCGAACAACAACAGGTCTCGCTCAACGAAGCCGAGCGACGTCGCGAGCAGGAAGTCGCCCGGAAATCACGGGCGAAGGTGGAAGAAGACGGCCTGCGGGCAGACGAACGAACACTGACCAGTGAGTTGGCGGCTGAAGAAGCCCGCAAAGTGAGCAAAGACGTTCTTTTGGCCGAGGCAGCCAAGGTTCTCGGCGATGAAGTTGAGCTGCTGAAACAGGAGGGAGGCGCCGCTCAATTGAGCGCACTCACCCGCGAAAATGCTTCGCCCCGGCCATAGCTGCCAGCCGGGGTTTCCACCGCCGTAATGTCGGGAGGGCATTGCTGGTGCTCCCCGCAGCAGTTTCAGCCTTTCAGAGACAGTTGATCATCAACTGCGTAACCAACGTGATCCCGTTTGCCGTACGCCTGAATCGTTTCGCATCAGCAACCGGGTCTTCGCCGATGACCAGCCCTGCCGGTATCTGCACACCCTGATCGACGACACAGCGGTTCAGCCGAACGCCGCGGCCGATGTCGACCTCCGGCAGGACGACCGACCAATTGAGCTTGGCGTAGGAATGCACGCGGCACGAGCTGAACAGCAGCGAGTGGTTGACCTCGCCGGAAATGACGCTACCGGCCGAAATCAACGATTCGATCGACAGCCCGTGACGATCAGCTTCGTTATGCACGAACTTTGCGGGAGGCAGTTGCGGCTGGTACGTCCAGATCGGCCAGTTTTTGTCGTAAAGATTCAGCGCCGGATCAGTCGCCGCCAGATCAATGTTCGTTTCCCAATACGCATCGACATTACCGACGTCGCGCCAGTAGTGCTCCTTGCCCGGCTTTTCATCCGCCACATGCACGCAACTGCGAGAGAACGAATGCGCCATTGCGCAGCCTGTCTTCACCGCGCGGGGAATGATGTCGCGCGCGAAGTCATGGCTCGATGTCTGATCGTTCGCATCGCGCTGCAACTCGTCGTACAGATACTTGGCGTTGAAAATATAGACCCCCATGCTGCACAGCGAACGATCGGGTTTGCCTTTGATCGCCGGCGGATCGGCCGGCTTCTCGACGAAGTCGGTAATGCGTCGATCCTCGCCGACGGCCATGACACCGAAACGGCTCGCCTCGCTACGCGGCATCTCGATGCTGGCGACGGTGCATTCGGCGCCGCTCTCCACATGGTCGGCCAGCATCTCCGCATAATTCATCTTGTACACATGGTCACCGGCGAGGACGACGACGTACTCAGGCTTCGGATCATGTGTCGAAAGGATGTCCCTGTTCTGATGCACAGCGTCCGCCGTACCCAGATACCAGGCGCCCTCGTCGACACGCTGCTGCGCCGGCAGCAAGTCTATGAATTCCTTGGCTTCGCCGCGAAGGAAGCCCCAACCACGCTGCAAATGGCGCAACAGGCTGTGCGACTTGTACTGAGTGAGAACACTGACCCGCCGTATGCCGGAATTAACGCAGTTCGACATCGCAAAGTCGATGATGCGGTACATGCCGCCGAAGTACAGCGCCGCATTCGCCCTTCTCTCCGTCAGTTCGTACAGCCGGTTGCCGCGCCCGCCAGCAAGGATCACCGCCACGGCCCTGCTGGGGCACAGGAACGATCGTTGTTCCAACATGGTGACTCTCTCCCGAAAAGTCTTGTTGCGGCTAATCGTGCCAACGGTCAATACCGCGCGGCATCACGACGGCGGGACACTATCAGCGCTTATTTGGTTATTAGCCGTCCGACGATTGTATGGAGCAGCCGCACTTTCGTCCAGGTTCATCCTGAAACCTCAGTTGGCCGAGAGCAAAAGGACCAGAATTGAGGCAGGCTGAGGTTTTCACGTAATGGGAAGGAGTCACCGGATGGGTGAGTCGAAATTGAAGCAGGCGCAACACGAAGAAATGCTGATGTCGTGTACAGGCGTGCAGACGATGGCAGGTCGTGGCAAGTGCGCTGGGAGGCGGAAAGCGCAGCGACGCCGATGGGGCAATTGGCCTACCTCATTGAATTTCTCAATCTGACCGGGTTGTGGTTGCGCTGGCTGGAAAGCTGTCCGCTCACCTACACCAGTCCGAACGCGCCATCGAAATCCGAAGGGTTGGGCACGTGGCTGTTGTCGATGCTTTCCGGGCACCGGCGCTACGCGCACGTCACGGCGATCCGCTGTGACGGCATCAATCCTGGACTTCTGGGGATGCGCAAGATCCTCTCCGAGGACGCCCTGTGCAACGCCTTGAAACGCATCCCGAAAGAATTGAGTTTTTCAGGATCAGGCGACTTCGTCGATCCACGCCTGCTGAATCGCTTCCAGGATCTTTTCGCCGCAGTGGCTGCCGTTGTCTTCGAAGCCGGGCAAGGCGAGCACCCAGTTCATCAGGTCAAGAAAGTTGAGCTTTGCGGGATCAACGTCCGGGTGCGCTGCGGCGAGCTCGATGGCGAGATCGTTGATATCGGTCCATTTCATTCGACACCTCCAGTCTTCAGTGCTTGCCCTCGCGGGTCATGTTGATCGAGTAACGGGGAATCTCGATGACCAGCGGCGTCTCGTTCACGATCGCCTGGCAGGAAAGACGCGAGTTCGGTTCGAGCCCCCACGCCTTGTCGAGCAGGTCGTCTTCCACCTCGTCGGACGGCTCCAGCGCGTTGAAGCCTTCGCGCACGACCACATGGCACGTCGTGCACGCGCACGACATCTCGCAGGCATGCTCGATGGCGATGCCGTTCTCCAGGAGGTTCTGGCAGATCGACTCGCCTTCCCTCGCTTCGATGACCGCGCCGTCGGGACAGACTTCGACGTGCGGCAGGACGATGATCTGCGTCATACCTTTTCTCCCGCTTCGCCGACGTTTTTGGAGGATTCGCCGGCGGCCTCGAGTACATCGATACTCTTGCCGGCGAAAGCGCGGCGGATCGATTTGTCCATGCGTTTTGCCGCGAAATCGCGCGTTGCGGCTTCGAGTTCGTCCATCGCGGCCGAAATGTCGCGGCGGTTCTCGCCAAGCGCCGTTGCCTGCAATTTCGCAATCGTCGCTTCGAGTTTTGCGTGCTGCCCGGTCGTCAACAGTTCGCCGTCGCTCTTCAGCGCCGACTGCACGGCTTCGATCAGGCGCTGCGCCTCGACCTGCGCCTCCTTCAGGGCGCGCCGCAGGGCGTCGTCCCGGGTGTGCGACATCGAATCCTTGAGCATGTTGGCGATTTCGTCGTCCGACAGCCCGTAGGATGGCTTGACCGTGATGTGCGCCTCGACGCCGGTGCTCTGTTCGCGCGCCGAGACGGAAAGCAGTCCGTCCGCATCAACCTGGAAAGTCACGCGGATACGCGCGGCGCCGGCGACCATCGGCGGGATGCCGCGCAATTCGAAGCGACCGAGCGAGCGGCAATCGCTGACCAGTTCGCGCTCGCCCTGAACGACCTGCACGGCCAGCGCTGTCTGCCCGTCGCGGAAAGTCGTGAATTCCTGCGCGCGCGCGACGGGGATCGTCGAGTTGCGCGGGATGATCTTTTCGACGAGGCCGCCCATCGTTTCCAACCCAAGCGAGAGCGGGATCACGTCGAGCAGCAACCAGTCGTCGCCCGGCGCCCGGTTGCCGGCCAGCAGGTTGGCCTGCGTCGCCGCGCCGAGCGCGACGACCTTCTCCGGGTCGAGGTTGTTGAGCGGCTCCTGCTTGAAGAACTCGCCGACGGCGCGCTGGATCTGCGGCATGCGCGTCGCGCCGCCGACCATGACGACGCCCTTGACATCGCTTACCGACAGCCCGGCATCACGCAAGGCCTTCTTGACCGGCTGCATGGTCTTCGTTACCAGCGTCTGGGAAATCTCGGTGAAAATCTCGGTCGTCAGCTTGAGGTCTACGACCTCGCCGCTGCCCAAGCGCGCCTGCACCGGCGCCACGCCGTGCCCCGTCAGGTATTCCTTGGCTTCACGCGCACACGTCAGCAACAGGCGAGCATCCTCAATGGAGAGCGGCCGGAGCTTGGCGGCTTCGAGGATCCAGCAGAAGATGCGCTGGTCGAAATCATCACCGCCAAGCGCCGAATCGCCGCCCGTCGACAACACTTCGAAGACGCCACGCGAGAGATTGAGGATCGAGATATCGAAGGTGCCACCGCCCAGGTCGTAGACCGCATAGACGCCTTCTGCCCCGTTATCGAGCCCGTAGGCGATCGCCGCCGCCGTCGGCTCGTTGAGCAGGCGCAACACCGAGAGGCCGGCGAGCTTGGCCGCGTCCTTGGTCGCCTGGCGCTGCGCATCGTCGAAATACGCAGGGACGGTGATGACGGCGCCAACCAGCGGACCACCGAGCGATGCTTCGGCGCGCAGGCGCAACACGCGCAGGATATCGGCGGAGACCTCCACCGGGCTTTTGACTCCGGCGACCGTGCGTAACCGCACCATCCCGGCGCTATCCTCGAACTCGTAGGGTAGCGACTCGCGATGCGCGATATCCTTCAGCCCACGCCCCATGAAGCGCTTGACCGACGCCACCGTGTTGCGTGGATCCTTTGCCTGCTCCTCCTTCGCTTCGTAACCGACGACCGGCGCCTCATCGGCCCGATAGCGCACGACCGAGGGTAGCAGGGTCCGCCCCAGTTCGTCGCTGATAACGACCGACAGGCCGCTGCGCACCGTGGCGACGAGCGAATTCGTCGTGCCAAGGTCGATACCGACCGCGAGTTTGTGCTGGTGAGGAGCGGCCGATTCGCCGGGCTCTGCAATCTGCAAAAGTGCCATGAAAATTCTGGTTTCCTGGGTCTTGTTGGTGTTGTTATCGCGTCGCGTGGATTTGTCGGCTATTCGTCCAGCGCGGCCAATGCGTCGTCGATCTCGAACAGCAGCTTGTCGAGGAACATCAGGCGACGCACGCGATCCGCGGCACGCGCGTAATCCTGCTCGTCCAGCGAACCTGCCAGCTGTTCGTAGCGCTCGTTCATACGCTGCTTGACGCGATGGTGCAGCTGCTCCAGTTCGTCCGCATCGCGCCCCGCTCGCGCTTCCGCCACCGCCTCGCGCCATTCCATCTGTTCCATGAGGAACTCGGGCGGCATCGCGGTGTTGCTGTGGCCATCGACGTCGTGGCCGGACAGCGAGAGCAGGTATTGCGCTCGCGGCAAAGGCTTTCTGAGCGTCTGGTACGCCTCATTCACCCGCGTTGCCCACTGCAGCGACAAACGCCGTTCGCTGTCGCCCGCCTGGGCGAAACGATCCGGATGGACCTCGGACTGGATCTCCCGATAACGCTTGTCCAGCACGAGGGGATCGAGCCGGTACGAACGCGGCAGTCCGAAGAGGATGAAGTGATCGGCGTTGAAATCCATCGTCTACCGGCGCCTCCGCGCTCGGCCTCAGGCTAACGCGGGCGCGATCCGCCCGCTCGAATCATGAATTCTAGACGGAAAAACTCTCGCCGCAGCCGCAGGCGTCCTTGACGTTCGGATTGTTGAACTTGAAGCCTTCGCTCAGCCCTTCGCGCACATAATCGAGTTCGGTGCCGTCAAGATAGGGAAGGCTCTTGGCGTCGATCAGCACCTTGACGCCGTGCGATTCGAATTCGACGTCGTCCGGCTCCATCGCATCGACAAACTCCAGTTTGTAGGCGACGCCCGAGCAACCGCTGGTACGCACACCCAGGCGCAGACCGATACCCTTGCCGCGCTTGGCCATGTAGTTGGCAACATGCTTGGCCGCTTTTTCCGAAAGCGTAACTGCCATTCTTGCTTCTCCTCGAATGCTGTTTCCGTTTACTCGCCGCGATGCTTTTTGTAATCCGCCACCGCGGCCTTGATCGCATCTTCCGCCAGGATCGAACAGTGGATCTTGACCGGCGGCAACGCCAATTCTTCGGCGATCTGCGTGTTCTTGATCTCCAGCGCCTGATCGACCGTCTTGCCCTTCACCCACTCGGTGACGAGCGAGGACGAGGCAATCGCCGATCCGCAACCGTAGGTCTTGAACTTGGCATCCTCGATGATGCCATCCTTGCCGACCTTGATCTGCAGCTTCATCACGTCGCCGCACGCCGGCGCGCCGACCATGCCGGTCCCGATGCCCGCCTCTTCCTTACCAAAGGAACCTACGTTACGCGGGTTTTCGTAGTGATCCAGGACTTTCTCGCTGTATGCCATGATTTGCTTGCTCCAATAAATAACTCAGTGCGCGGCCCACTGGACCGTGCCCAGATCGACGCCATCCTGCACCATCTCCCACAACGGCGAGAGCTCGCGCAGCTTGCCGATCTTCTCGTGCATCAGTTCGATCGCGTAATCGACTTCTTCTTCCGTGTTGAAACGTCCGATCGTGAAACGGATCGAGCTGTGCGCCAGTTCATCGTCGCGCCCGAGTGCACGCAGCACGTACGAGGGTTCGAGCGAGGCCGAGGTACAGGCCGAACCGGAGGACACGGCCAGATCCTTGATCGCCATCAGCATTGACTCGCCCTCGACATAGGCGAAGCTGATGTTCAAGTTGTGCGGCACGCGCTGCGTGAGATCACCGTTGACGAACACGTGCTCGATGTCCGACAAACCCTTCAGCAAGCGATCGCGCAAGGCGCCGATGCGCTTGTTCTCGGTCGCCATCTCCTCGCGCGCGAGGCGGAAGGCTTCGCCCATGCCGACGATCTGGTGCGTTGCCAGTGTCCCCGAGCGGAAACCGCGCTCGTGGCCGCCGCCGTGCATCTGCGCTTCGAGGCGGACGCGCGGCTTGCGCCGGATGTAGAGCGCGCCGATGCCCTTCGGACCATACGTCTTGTGCGCCGAGAAGCTCATCAGATCGACCTTCAGCGTCGCAAGGTCGATGTCCACCTTGCCCGTCGCCTGCGCCGCATCGACGTGGAAAATGATGCCCTTCTCGCGGCAAATCTCGCCGATCTCGGCGATCGGCTGGATGACGCCGATCTCGTTATTGACGAACATCACCGAAACGAGAATCGTATCGGGACGCAGCGCCGACTTGAAAACGTCCAGGTCGATCAGGCCGTTGTCCTGCACGTCGAGATAAGTCACCTCGAAACCCTGGCGCTCCAGTTCGCGGCAGGTATCGAGCACCGCCTTGTGTTCGGTCTTGGCGGTAATGAGATGCCTGCCCTTGCCCGAGTAGAAGTTGGCGGCGCCCTTCAGCGCAAGATTGTTCGATTCGGTCGCGCCGGACGTCCACACGATTTCCTTGGGGTCCGCATTCACCAGGCGTGCCACCTCTTCCCTCGCCTCCTCGACCGCAGCTTCCGCTTCCCAGCCAAACGCATGCGAACGCGACGCCGGATTGCCGAATTTCTCGACGAGATAGGGAATCATCTTCTCTGCCACGCGCGGATCAACGGGCGTGGTCGCCGAATAGTCAAAGTAGATCGGCAGTTTCAGCATTCAAATTGCTCCGTTTCTTGAAAATTCTTGATCAAACCGCGATGGCCGTCAGGCGCCGCAGCCGGGTCACCGTACCTTGCAGCGACGCCAGTAGCCCTTCAACGTCTTCCCGCGTGTTGGCCGCGCCCAGGCTGATGCGCACCGCGCCGCGCGCAAGTTGGGGGGCCACTCCCATAGCACGCAAAACGTGCGACGGCTCGGGATTGGCGCTCGAACAGGCGGCGCCGCTGGCCACCGCGTACCCCGCCCGATCAAGCTTGCCGACCAGCGTTTCGCCGTCGATATCCGGCAGAGCAAAGTAAACCGTATTCGGCAAGCGTTCAGCGCCGAGACCGAACAGTACGGCCCCCATGTCGTGCAAACCGGCTTCCAGGCGCTCGCGCAGTACGTGCAACCGCGAGGCGGTCGCCGCCATGCGCTCGATCGCCAACTCGCACGCCACGCCGAAGCCGACGATCGCCGCCACGTTCTCGGTTCCCGAGCGAAGGCCACGCTCATGACCGCCACCGGCGATCAATGGTTCAAGCTCCACGCGCTTGTCGATGACGAGCGCGGCCGCGCCTTTCGGCCCGCCCAACTTGTGCGCCGAGAGCGTCAAGGCATCGACGCCGGCCGCGTTGAGGCGACGGAAATCGACCGTAACCTTGCCGACCGCCTGCACCGCATCGGAATGAAACCATGCGCCCGCATTCCTCGCCCGGGCCGCCAGGCCGTCAATCGACTGCAACACGCCGGTTTCGTTGTTCGCCAGCATCACAGAAACCAACCGGGGTTGCCGCAGCAAAGCCCGTTCGTAAGACGCGTCGTCGATCCGCCCCTGCGCGTCGACGGCCAGTCGTTCAAGCTGCCACCCGCGCCGTCCCAATTGCTCGGCCGGCTTGATCACGCAGGGATGCTCGATCTCGCTGACGGCGAGCACGCCGGGTTTCATCGTCGCGGCAGCGCCCTTGAGGAAGAGGTTGTTCGCCTCCGAACCGCCGCTCGTAAAGACGACTTCGGTCGCGTGCGCACCCACCGCCGCCGCCACCTTGGCGCGCGCCTCATCGATCGCCCGTCGCGCCGCTCGGCCGTACTCATGCCGACTGGAAGCGTTGCCGAACTGCTGCGACAACCACGGCAACATCGCTTCCAGAACCGCTGGCTCCAGCGGCGTTGTCGCGTTGTGATCGCAATAGACGGGGGCAAACATCTGCTCAGTCTCGCTCAGGCAATCGCCGCCAGCGTCTTGCCGCGCAGGCTGGAACCGGCCGGTCGCGCGCCGGCAATGACCGCGCGCTCACCGCCGGCCTTGCGCAACTGCTTGTCGACGAGATCGGAGAGCTTCACCGACGACAGATACTCGTACATCTTGAAATTCAGCGTCGTCCACAGCTCGTGGGTCATGCAGCGCTCTTCATCCTTGCAGTTCTCGCGCCCGCCGCATTGCGTCGCGTCCAGCGTCTCGTCGACCGCACGCACGATGTCAGCAACGGTGATCTGATTCGCCGGCCGCGCCAGGCAATAGCCGCCGCCGGGACCACGCACGCTATCGACGATACTGAAGCGACGGAGCTTGCCGAACAGTTGCTCCAGATACGAAAGCGAAATCTTCTGGCGATCGCTGATTCCGGCCAGCGTCACCGGGCCGTCGCCACTACGCAGCGCCAGATCGATCATCGCCGTCACCGCAAAACGCCCCTTGGTTGTCAGTCGCATAGCACCTCCTGTAAATACCCGACCATTCAAGTAGACTATGCAGCACAACAAAGCGATTAGTCAACTATTTTGCTCAGGTATTGCGGGTCGAATTTGTCCGCCGTCGCGATCTCGTCCTCGATGCAAACACCGGTTCCTTCAAGTTTCTTGAGCAGCAATTCAATGCGCCGATCCGTTTCGACCGCATGATCGAGCAAGCCATGAATCGCCTTGGCCAAGGGATCGTCCTGGCTGCCGGCGAGCGCGTACGCGGAGAAACCCATCTGCGTCGCCTTCTCTTCGCGGCGCTGCGCCTGTTCGGTGTCAATGATGCGCGCCGGATTGCCGACTGCCGTCGTTCCCGGCGGCACATTCTTCACGACCACCGCGTTCGATCCGATCTTGGCGCGCGCACCGATCGTCAACGGTCCGAGCACCTTGGCTCCTGCGCCGATCACCACGCCGTCTTCAATCGTCGGGTGACGCCGTCCCTTGTTCCAGGAAGTTCCGCCCAGCGTTACGCCGTGATAGAGCGTCACATCGTCCCCAACCACCGCGGTTTCGCCGATGACGACCCCCATCCCGTGATCGATGAAGAAGCGCCGGCCGATGGTTGCCCCCGGGTGGATTTCGATACCGGTCAGGAAGCGCGCGAAATGCGAGACCGCCCGCCCCATCCAGCGCAACCTCAATTCCCAGAACCAGTGCGCCAGACGATGCAGAATCACCGCATGCACTCCCGGATAACAGGTCAGCACCTCCCACGAGGTACGGGCTGCTGGATCGCGGTCAAAGACCGAACGGATGTCTTCGCGCAGGCGGCTGAACATGTATGAGAATCTCCATCTCGCAGAAGGGGGAATTGTAGAATTCCCGACTGTTTCAATCAACAATAAAAACCGGCAAGGCGAACCGTCAGCCGATCTTCTTCTCAACGGCATCCAGAATGCCGCGGAGAATATTGATTTCGTCACGCTCAAGTTCAGCCCGCCCGAAGAGCCGGCGCAGCTTGGGCATCAACCGCTTGGGGTTGACCGGATCGAGGAAGCCGGTCGTGACCATCACGCGCTCAAGATGCGCATAGAGGCGCTCGACATCGCCGTTGGTCGCAAGTGGCGAGGCGAAGGGAACGACCTTGGTGACAACCGGCGGCTGGCCGATGAACGCGGCCATCCGCAGTTCGTAGCAAAGCAACTGAACTGCAGCGCCAAGATTGAGCGAGGTGTAGTCGGGATTGGCTGGAATGAAGACGGTGCGCTGGCACCTTTGCACTTCGTCATTCGACAAACCGGAGGTTTCGTTCCCGAAGACAAGCGCGACCTCCCCATCGGCCGCGAGATTAAGGATTTCGGGCGCCGCCTCGCGCGCATGCATCGGCTTCGGTCCGAGATTGCGGTGGCGCGCCGACACGGCAACGGCGTAGAGACAGCCGTCGAGCGCTTCGCCGAGTGACTGACAAACCGCCGCATTCGCCAGGATGTCATCAGCCCCCGCCGATCGCGCAATTGCCTCGTCGTGCGGAAAGGTCTTCGGATTGACAAGCGTGAGGCGCGACACACCCATGGTCTTCATCGCCCGTGCGGCAGCGCCGATATTGCCGGGGTGACTGGTATGCGAGAGTACGACGCGGATTCTGTCGAGCGCCCGCTCGAGTTCAGGCGATCGCGGGAGAGACGCCGGAGGCTGGTTCATATAAAATGTGCGGTTTCATAAACGAGTCGGGCGGTACCAGCACCACTGGCCGCCCGTTGGATTTTCTAAAGACACGCCATGCACCCAGCTCTCAACATCATGATCAAGGCCGCGCGCCGCGCCAGCCAGATCATCAACCGCGCATCGAATGATCTCGAGCATCTGAAGATCACGACGAAACGGCAAAGCGATTTCGTCACCGAGGTCGACAAGGCGGCGGAGGCCGCAATCATCGAAATCCTGCGCGAGGCGTATCCCGACTACGGGATTCTAGCAGAAGAGACCGGCGCCACTGACGGTGAAGGTGCTGGAAGCGAGTACCAGTGGATCATCGACCCGCTCGACGGCACGACGAATTTCATCCATGGATTCCCGCAATACTCGGTTTCGATCGCACTCGCGTACAAGGGTCAGATCAACCAGGCGCTCGTCTATGACGTAATTCGCAACGAGATGTTTACGGCCAGCAAGGGCGGCGGCGCTTTCCTGAACGAGCGCCGGATTCGCGTCAGCAAGTGCCTCAAACTTGACGACGCGCTGATCGGCACGGGTTTCCCCTTCCGCGTCTTCGACCACGCCAACGCCTACATGGGCATCTTCAAGGACTTCACCGAGCGGACCGCGGGTATCCGTCGTACCGGATCGGCCGCACTCGACCTCGCCTACGTCGCCTGTGGACGACTGGACGGTTTCTGGGAATTCGGCCTGATGCCCTGGGACATGGCGGCCGGCAGTCTGCTGATTTCGGAGGCAGGCGGATTGATCAGCGATCTTTCCGGCGGCGAGGATTACCTGAAAACGGGGAATGTCGTATGCGGTTCCCCCAAGGTCTTCGCGCAGATGCTCCAGGTGGTCGACTCGTTCCGGACGCCCACACTCCAGAGCTGATCACAAAAATCGGGTAGCCGTATCGAGGTCGCCGTGCGTCGTGCTGCTGTATAGCGCGGAGACGAACTTTCTCCAGATGATATCGGGCTCGCCCAGTCTGAAGCCGTAAAAGCCGTCTTGCCCGTTGTTGTTTTCGCGCAAGGCGAGCGAACGGAAGTGCGACACGTCAGCCCGTCCCAGTTGGATCGTCGTGTCGCACCAGATATTGAGTGGCAGGACGTTCTGGGCACGCGCCTGGAATCCGTAGCGCGACACTTCGATGACTTCGATGGCCACTTTTGCCTCCTTGCCATCGGAGGTCTGGAAGCTGATTCTGGCTGGGCACTTGACCGAAAACCGTTGATGGCGCCGTACCGGAATGTCGTCGACGTTCGACGAAAGCACCGGCAACACCGAGCGATACTGCGGCAGGTCGTAAATGCTGTGGAGCAGCACCTTCTTCCGGTCACTCAGGTTTTCGAACGTCTTCGTGCGAACGTTGAAAAAGTGATCGAGAAGTTCGGGCGTCAATACCGGATCGTTCGTTGTATAAAACCGCCGGTTCGGAAATTTGATGTTCGGCAGCTTCACCTGGGCGAAGTACGCATAGAGATTCCGGTGCGGTGGTTTTTTTGTGTAGTGCTTCTTGAACACGTCCAGCGCCTCCTTGAGATCGAGCGTCGCACCGATCGCCGGCGCACCATTCACGAAGTCATAGCTCTCCACCATGTTCGCCGTCAGCCGCTTGAAGAACAGCAGCGACTCGTACATTTCGATGTGACTCGGATTAACGGCGATGACCAGATGCCGTGTGTCAAAGAACGTCGTGCAGTACTCGTACATGAACTTCATCAACGGAAACAGGATGCTGCCGCCCGTTTTCCGGAACCTGCGATGAACCGCAAGCGCCGACACCTCGGCGATCAAGCCCTCTTTCTCGCGCACCGAGTTCAAGTCGAAGATCTTCTGCAACGGTACGCCAAGCGCGCTCTCGCGGATGAGCGAGATGGTGCCCACAACCTCGCCGTCGTACTTTGCACAAAGCGTCGTCGTCGTCGGCAGCGCGTGGTAGATCGTCACGCGCATCCCGGACGGGTCGGGTTTCATGAAGCCGCTGTCGACGTAGGCATCGTGCAGCACAGCAAAACATGCCTCCAGCTCCTCCTGCGTCTCGGCGATCTTCAACTCAAGACGCGAACTCGGCGCCGGATTGCAGTCTGCAAACGAACGATAGACTTTGAAGCGCTGATCCCTGGGAAGCCAGGAAATCAGCTTTCTCACCGATACATGCAGGAATTTACGTATGAGCAAGCCAACTCTCTTCAGCATGTCGCCCCATCCCATCGAGTTGATAGAGTCATCATAGTACGCCCGCACCGAAAACAAAGCGGGGACCGCCCATCCATACCTACAGTTTCTCGTTCGCGTGATACCGCCGCGAATCACGCGAGTAATTCAGCCAGGTTTTTCTGGCGAGGTGATACGCCAAAATCGGCAGCGGCATCCGGATCCAGTGCGATCGCAAGTACAACATCGTGCGTGCCAGAGGCGTTCCCGACGTCGCACATGAGGCGTGCTCGGGTTGCAGTGCTCGCCGATAACACCAATCCATCACCTTCAAGACGGGCCACGGCGGTCCGAACCTTTCGCTTTGCCTGACAACCTCGTCAGGAACGGGCGTACCAAGGAAGCGTGAGGCGTATCGAATCGCGTAAAAAAGCGGACGTCCGACGCCGATTTCGCGCGCACGATCGACAATCGTCTCCCAAAAGCGCGGAGTGCGGTCAAAACAGCGGAACAGGCTGTCCAGATCGAACAGATCGCGCAAACCGTTACCCAGTTCGCCTTCGTGAAAAAGATGGGTCGCACTGTGCAAGACCATATCCACGGGCGCGAGGACGTAGACGCCGTCCATGCCGGCCAAGGGCTGCAGTCCGTCGAACAAGCGCCGCGCATTGACTTTGATGCGCGCAGTCTCCGGAAGGATTGAGTGATGCACATCGATTGCGCTGCCGCGTCGGCTGTGGCGCATCGGCGGAATCTCGTGCATCCACTGTCGGTAGTATTTCTGGTCGTAAGGATCGTCATGAGTACCGACCCAGCCGTGAATCATCAACTGGCTTTCCGCCGCGCCAATACGATCCTTCGCAACAAGAACATCGACATCGGAAAACGATCGGCCGCGGGCTGTGGGCAAACCGAGCGCCAGATAGGCCGCACCTTTGAGCAGCACGACCGGAATGCCTGCATCTCCGAGCGCCACACGAATGCACTCGATTTCGCGCAGCATCGCAACATCCTGCTGAGCGACCGCTTTGGCTGCGGAAATCAGGTGCAAACGCGGCGCAACGGGGACTCGGGGCAAGCTTCCCTGCGCCATCAGATCCGATGCCAGGCGCGCAAGCAGATTCGCTCGCCGCCCCTGGCGTATCAGCAGATCCCACTGTGCCAACGAAAGATCGAACGCGGCGGCCGGATTGAGAAGCGTCAAGGCGATCAGTGACTGACTTGTCATGCGCGCACACCCGATGCAAGTTCCTCGAACAGGCCAATCGCCTCGTCCAGGCTGCAGTAGTCAAGCCGATAGGAGGAACAACCGTCAATCATCGACGCCAAAGCATTGAATCCATCAAGCCCGTGCATCTCGTAGTTGAACGACTGCTCGGCAAGGAGCATGAACGCATCCGCAGGCCGCATTGCCGCAAACTCAAGCGCCGCACCCAGCCTGAAACGCGGACTCACGACCCAAGTCGGTCGAGCCGGCTCCTGAACCCGCTCGACGCTTGCCGAAGGCGGCCGCACCAGAGCAACGGTTCCCTTGCTCGTGTTGGGCACGCGACAGGTCATCTCGACCGACGGATCAAGCGATCGCACGATGTCAATGGATTGATTCTTGAGATTGATCGGACGCGCCATACCGTACATTTCGGCACGTGTGATGTCGTAGAGCGCCAGTTCGTCAGACAACAAACGCCAACCGTGGCGAACGAGCGCCGCACAGAGCGTGCTCTTTCCCGACCCCGGCGGCGCTGGCAATATCGCGGCCCGCCCGTCGCGCTCAATCACGGCGGCATGAAAGATCAGATACTGATGACTGTGAGCCGCAACACACCAGTTCAGCCCCCACTCCAGCATCGCGAACGCTTGATATGCCGGCAGGGGCGTGAAAATCGGCATGCCGTCAAAGTGGAAATAGGCCGTCGGACGAACCCAGCGCTCCCACCCACGCCCAAGCAGGATGTCGACATGAAAGTCAGCAAACTCGCATCCAGGCAGGAACTCAAAGTCCGCGTACATCGATCGGATCTCGCCCACCAGTTCCGGCACATCGGTGCCGAGCTTGACAACGAAGGGGGAAAGAGCAAGAAACAGTGCGCCACGACGCAACTTCGACTCAAGCTCTTTATGACTTAGCGACGAAACTCTCAAACGGGTATTCGCTTTACCAAGCCCAGCGCCTCCAATTGCAGCAACGCCTCCTTGATCACCGTCAAACCGTTTTGACTGTCGGAAAAGACGTCATCAAAGTCATCAAGGAGCGCTTGCAAAGACATTTCGGGTATCCGCTCCAGTGAAAGCAGCAACTCGATCGCAAGCGGTCCAACGTGGTGAGTATCGCCGGAAAAACGGTCGAAGACTACGGCACCGTCATCCCAGCAATGGAAGCACAAGGCCCCCGCCCGATAGAGGGACCACTTCTGCATAAACGAACCCAAACGATGAAAACTATTCGAACAGCCGACTTAGCGACGTGCAATCCAGTTGTAGTGAAGGTAATCCGCCACTTGCTCCGCCTTCCACGGTTCACCACTCCCTTCCGGTGTGTAGGTAAGCATCGCCATGTTCCGTAAAGTCTCCTTGCTGACGCAAGACGACGGCACCCTGCCCACCGGGAAGATGTACAGGTTCATCTGGGCAATCAAAACCGACGCCCCGAAGCCGCCCGAATTGACCAACGCCAGCGGCGTGTTCGATCCCGTGCCGACGGGAACGGAAAATCCCAACTTCGAGCAAAAGTCGCTGACCGTGAGAACACTCACGCCTTTACCGTCATTCGCGTAGAGCCCCTGAAGATACGCCAGCCTTCGGTTCTGTTGGTCGGCATCACTCGGACGATTCAGATCGGCGAAAAGGTTCGCAGGGTAAAACTTTTGATTCTGATTGTTCGCTTTGATTTTTTCGCGCAAGCCGACCCAACCCCGGCCACCAGTCGACAGATAGGCCGAAAAATGGTGGACATCGCTGAACCCCCGTATCGCCCCACCAAAGCGCGCCAGACTCCCTGTCAGGGTATTGGCGCCGAGAAGATCCCCGGTATCCTGAGCGCCCATCCCGGTACTGATCGACCCCCATGCGGAAGGAACAATGCAATGGCACGCAAGCGACGGTCTGGCGGCGAGCGTCGCGATCACAACGGGCGATGCTTTGAGCCCGGCACGCAAAATACGCCGCCTGGCGCTTTGGACAGAACCCGCTGCCGACACGCCGACTTCTTCACTCACGGCGGGTTGTTCAATTTTTTCGTGATCCTGGTTCATGATATTCGCACCCAAGACAAGGCTATCGTTCTTTCAAATTACCACGCGGAAACCGGAGCGTATGTGATCAAATTCACATGTCACGAAATGAAACCTCCGATTTGGGACTGTCTCTTTAAAAGAGACAATGCAATATTCATGCCAGACAAAAGAAACGGTAAATAAGCATTAAGCGCCAAGACGTTGGCTGAAATTGCCGCAAAGCGTCTGACTTGATGTGTAAAAAAAACCGACACGCAGCTCGGCTGCAGTGGCTCATTTTGTTTCGTGCATCAACTCATCCAGATGCCGCACCGGCACCGCGAAGCTGATTCCGGACGGCTGAGACAACACGGATTCCTTGGTACTCTTGACAAACACCATATTGATGATCCCGACGACATCACCCTTTTCCATCTCGATCAAGGGGCCGCCGCTATTGCCGGGATAGGCCGTCGCATCCAGCTGATAGACCTCGAATGAACCGGCTTTCAATCGCTTGATGACTTTTTCGTTGAGTTGCTGTGCTGTCGGGCTCGGCAGCGCAATCGGTGTAATCGCCGAGATGATTCCACGATGAATCACCGGCGAGAATCCGAGCACACCACCGATGGGAAATCCCATGAACGCGATCGATTGCCCCTCTCTGACCTGTGCCGGATTCTGCAATGCCAGCGCGGGTAACGGAGGACCATCGATACTCAACAGGGAGAGATCGTGCTCGCGGTCACGCGCAACGACTTTTGCCAATCGCAGCTGGGCTGACGACGTCTGCACGGCCATCGACTCGCTGGCGGCTGTATCGAGAACTTCCGGCACCACATGCGCATTCGTCGCGATCTGATTTCCGTTCCCGATGACAAACCCCGTGCCGCGCATCGCGAACGCCGGACTGCGTGTTTTTGAGTAGGTTCCGACCACCACCACCGAGGGTTTGATGGCCTGTACCAGTTCGGGCAATTCGGCGGCCCGTACTGCAACAGCACTGGCCAACAAACAGAACGCGAACCCGAACGACAGAGATCGGACGGAATCCAAAAGAAACTTAAGCATAAGGCCTCCTTCTTGCATCAATTTGCATTGGCAACCCGAATCTTCGGTAGTTCAGGCGACGGCGTCGTGACTTCCGGATTGAAGGGGTGCACTTCCTTCTTGAAGATGCTCAGGATTCGCCGTACATAGCCACGCGTTTCAGCATAGGGCGGAACACCGCGATAACGATTCACGGCACCCTCGCCTGCGTTATAAGCCGCTGCGACAAGGGCGACATCACCCTCGAAATAGGCCAGCAGCCAGCGCAGGTAAGACATTCCGCCACGAATATTCTGTTCAGGGTCGAACGGCTTTCTGACATTGAAGCGCAGCGAGGTTTCCGGAATGAGCTGCATCAACCCCTGGGCGTTCTTGGGGGATACCGCCGTCGGTTCGAAATTCGACTCAGCCTTGATGATCGCCAGTACCAGGCGCGGACTCAGGCCATACTCGGGCGCCAGTTTTCGAATCAATTCGACAAGCTTTTGCCGGTCCGGGCTGTTCAAGAACTCGTCGATATCCGGCCCGATGTCGTCATCGACGACACGCATGCACTCGGGGGCTGGAGCCGCGGAATCGCCGACGAAGCGCAGCATCTTCTGCGCTTGCTGATGGCCGGCGGCGGCGGCCAACTTGAAAAAAAACGCCGCCATCTCATCGCTCCGTGCCACGCCGCGACCATTCGCATACATCCAGCCCAGACTGAACTGCGCCTCGGTGTCGCCATAGCGCGCACCGTCGCAATACAGGCTGGCGGCCCGAAGTGGATCCTTCGGCACCCCCTCGCCATGCTCATAAGAGCGCGCTTCCAGTCGGAGCGATTCGAGATCCCTGCCCGAAGGTGCCTGGGCCCGCTGAAACGCACTGGCGCCGGTAACAGCAAAACAGCCTGCGACCGCCACGATGAGCGCGGCAACCGGACGGTGAGTTCCGCTCTCACGGCGAGCCATGGTCAACTGCCTCCCGAGCCCACGCCGGTGAAATAGCTGACGTACCAAGGCATCGCCGCCTGGATACCCTGTTCGATCCGATGAGTCGGCGCGTAACCAAGAAGATTTCTGGCTTTTGAAACGTCGGCTTGCGAATGCCGGACGTCA
Organism: Propionivibrio sp.; assembly: GCF_017995515.1. Lineage (GTDB taxonomy): Bacteria > Pseudomonadota > Gammaproteobacteria > Burkholderiales > Rhodocyclaceae > Propionivibrio. The sequence goes on along the minus strand of NZ_JAGOIT010000022.1, from coordinate 15,306 downwards.
CCGGGGCGGAAATCCCTGTGCTTCGGCGACATCGATGCGATCGCCGGATCTTCCCCGGCGAGCGCATCGCGCAGCAACTCGAACAGGCGGTTCAACGACGTACGCCCATCCACCGCCACGTTGTATACCTGATTGACCGCCTCGGCATTATCGGTCGTCGCCGCGAGGAGATTCGCCTGAACGGCATTGGCGACAAAACAGAAGTCGCGGCTCGTTTCGCCGTCGCCGTTGATCAGCACCTCCTCGCCGAGGAGCATCGATTTCGTCCACAAGGGGATGACCGCGGCGTAGGCGCCCTGTGGATCCTGTCGCGGACCAAACACGTTGAAGTAGCGCAAGCCGATTGGCGCGAAGCCGTAGCAACGCGCGAACACCTCGGCGTAAAGCTCGTTCACCAGCTTCGTTACGGCATACGGCGACAGCGGACGACCGATCTTTTCCTCGACTTTCGGCAGGTCCGGATGGTCGCCATAAGTGGAGCTCGAAGCGGCGTAGACAAAGCGCCGGACCTTGGCGTCACGCGCCGCCACCAGCATGTTCAGAAAGCCGTCGATATTCGCAGCATTCGTCGCCAGGGGGTCAGCCAGCGAGCGGGGAACCGAACCCAAAGCGGCTTGATGCAGGACGTAGTCGATTTCCCGACACGCCTCATTGCAAACAGCCGGATCACGAATATCGGCTTCGACAAACCTGAAGCGCCGCCACTGTTCGGGAGAAACGGTGGTTTTCACTTCATCCAGATTCCGCTGATGCCCGGTCGAGAAGTTGTCCAGCCCGACAACGACCTGGTTCAATTTGAGCAAGGTCTCGACCAGATGCGAACCGATGAAACCGGCGCAACCGGTCACCAGCCAGCGCGCCGGTTCGGACTGCAAGCGCTCCTTGAGCGCTTCGTAAAGCGGATTTACAGACGCCACACGGTGACTCCCTGAGCGGCCAACTGAGCCTCGTCAAACATGCTCTTGACGTCGGTCAGCACGCCCCGTTCTTGCAGCTTCGCGACATAGTCGGAGAGCGGTCGATTCCTGAACTCCTGGTGCGCGACGGCGGCAACGATCGCTGCGGCTTGCGGTAGATCGTCCCAAGCGGTGAGCGAAACGCCATACTCGTGCTGCGCCTCTGCCGCATCCGCCACCGGCTCGTGGACGATGACGTTGGCACCGTACGATTGCAGTTCGCGCACGACATCGATCACGCGCGAATTGCGCAGGTCCGGGCAATCCTCCTTGAAGGTCAGTCCGAGCACGATGATTGGCGCATCCTTGACCATCCAGCCATTGCGAATGAGGTTCTTGACCGTCTGCTCGGCGATGAATTTCCCCATGCCGTCATTGATACGTCGGCCTGCCAGGATGACCTCCGGGTGGTAGCCCACTTTTTCGGCCTTGTAGGTCAGATAGTACGGATCGACCCCGATGCAGTGCCCGCCAACGAGCCCCGGGCGGAACGGAAGGAAGTTCCATTTACTGCCAGCGGCCTTGAGCACTTCCAGCGTATCGATGCCAATCCGATCGAAGATGATCGCCAGTTCGTTCATCAGCGCGATGTTCAAGTCGCGCTGCGTGTTCTCGATGACCTTGGCCGCTTCCGCCACCTTGATGCTCGACGCGGGATAGACACCGGCGCTGATGACGCGTCCATAGACTTCCTTGACCCGCTCGAGCGTCTCGGGCGAGTCGCCGGAAACCACCTTGACGATCTTGGTCAAGGTTCGCTCCTTGTCGCCCGGATTGATACGCTCCGGCGAATAGCCGACGAAGAAGTCCTTCTTCCACTTGAGGCCTGAGTGCTTTTCGATGATCGGGATGCAGACCTCTTCCGTCGCTCCCGGATAGACCGTCGATTCGAAAACGACCGTTGCGCCGCGTTTCAGGTTCTTCCCGACGGATTCCGACGAACCGACGAGTGGTCGGAAATCCGGCTGATGCGCGTCATCGACGGGGGTCGGCACGGCGACGATGATGAAGTCTGCTTCGGCCAAGGCGCTCGCATCGGTCGTCATTTCCAGGTATCGCGCCGCCTTGAGATCCTCGGTGCTCACTTCGCCGGTTGGATCGATGCCATCCTTGTAGGCTGCGACCTTGCGCGCCGACAGATCAAAGCCGATCGTTCGGCCTTTTTTTCCGAACTCAACCGCCAACGGCAGCCCCACGTAGCCCAAGCCGACAACTGCAACAACACTCATCGATGACTCCCCAAAACTCAAATTATCCAAAAGCCTTTGACGCAGCCAAGACGCGATGAATTGTCACGATTACCGTCTGAAAGCCGCATGTATCAAACCCGCTTCGCCTACAGGCTTTGCCGCAGTTTTTCGACCTCGGCCTGCGCCGGGAACTTCTCCCCAAGCTTCGTCAGCTCGTCCAGCTCCTTCCTCGCTTCGTCCTTGTTACCTGTCTTAACCAGTGCCTTGGCCAGGTTGAGGCGGATCATTCCGTTCTGCGGTGCTTTGCTGCTTGCCTTCTTCAGCAATTCGAGCCCGCGTGCGCCGTCGCCTTTTTCGACCAGCATCACACCCAGCGTATCCATCACGGCCGGTTGTTCTGGCGCCAGCTTGTATGCTCTTTCCGCGTACTCGATCGCCTTTGGATCCTTGCTCTGATCAAGACTCCACGCCAGGTTGTTAAGCATCGCCGCATTGTTGGGCTGAGCATCCACCAACGTGCGGTAATACTTGCTTGCCGCCGCGTAGTCCTTGCGGTTGTTCGCCGATTCAGCCAGATAGAGGCGGAACTGCATGTCCTTGGCGTGATCCTTGATCCAGCTTTCGGCGAACTTGTCGGCTTCCGCTTTCTTCCCGTCCACCAGCAACACCGCGTGCAGCTTCACCGCCAGTTCCGTAGCGCCGGTTTGTTTGATCCCAGCGCGGTATACCTCAGCGGCGTCATTCCATGACTTCTTCAAGACATGCGCATCGCCTTCCAGCACATAGCCCACGGCTTCCTTGGGGCGCTGCTTCTGCACCTCCTTGGCCACGCGCAACGCTTCGGCCGTGCGGCCCGCGTCAAGCTCGAGCATCATGATGCCGCGCTGCGCTTCCAGCGAGTCGGACTTGACCGCGAGCGCCTTGCGCAGGCTTTGCATCGAAGCCTCCTTGTTCTTCGCCGCGAGATGAATCTCGGCCATGCGCAGATGCGGTTGCGGCGAGTCTGGCTTGAGATTCGCCAGTTTCCCGTAAGTGGCCAGCGCCTGATTGAAGTCTTCGGCCGCCTGCTGTGCCCGGCCGGCCGCATCGAGGATCTCTGCGCGCTCTGGCAGCACGGCAAGCGCATCCTGCGCCGCAGCGACCGCTTTCTTGTTGTCCTTGGCCCCGAGGTAGAGGCCGATGAGCGCCAGGCGCGGCGTGGCCTCCGTCGGATGCGCAGCGATTGCCTTGCCGATCAGCGCCACCACCTCTTCCGGCTTGCCGCCGGTCTTGGCCTGCAGCTCGGCCAGCGCGAGCATGGCTTGCATGTTGTCCTTATCCTTGCCAAGAACGTCCTCGAAGCGCTTCTTCGCCTCGGCCGGCTTCTTTTCCGACAAATCGAGATTGGCCAGACTGGCTGCCGCCGGGAAGTAGGTCGGATTCTTGCTCAAGGCCTGTTCAAAGTTCTTGCGCGCACCGGCCAGATCGCCCTTGCCCAGCGTTGCCGTGCCACGCAGTTGATCGACGAGCGGGCTGTCCGGCTGCTTCTTGGCCAGCGCATCGATCGACTTTAGCGCCAGATCAAACTGGCGTTGCCTCAACCGTGACGAAATCAGGGCCATATCGGCTCGGACGCCAGTATCGACGGATGCAATCTGTTCAAGCTCGCGATAAGCCGTTTCGGTATCGCCGCGAGCCAGGTGCGAAAGCGCAACTGAGGTCTGTTTCGCCTTGTTCTCGGGATCGAGTGCCGCCGCCTTGGCGAAATAGTCGCCCGCTTTCTCCGCATCCCCGTTCTGTATGAACACTTCGCCGGCCAACGCCAGCATGTTGGAGTCCTGCTCGATCTTGTCGAGCACCGGCTGCAGCGTCGACAACGCCTTGGCCGGTTGCGCACTGCGCAGATAGGTTGCAATCAGGACCCGTCGCGCCATGCCAAGATCGGGCGTCTTTGGCAGTGCCTTGAGAAGATTCGACTCGGCCGTCGAGTACGATTTCAACTCGTAATCGATCGCCCCTGCTAGCTGGAGACCCAAGGCGCTGTCCGGGATGAACTTCAGGTGTTGCTGGATGCTCTCCTGCGCCGCCTTGAAGTTCTTCTGCCGGTAAAGCAGCTGTGCCTGCAGGAAAGTCGTCTGCGGATGCGCCGGCGCCACCTTTTTCATGGCCTCCAGCAGTTTGCCTGCGTCGTCGAGATCGCCCGCTTCGAGCGCCCGCCCGATCAGTGCCGAATGCGCGGGCAGGTAGTCCGGCTTGATTTCAAGCACCTTGCGGAAAGACTCGGCCGCCGAATCCGCATCGCCTTGCGCCGCGAGGATGACGCCCTTGAGCTGCAACGCCTCGTAAAGCTTCTGGTCCTTCTCCAGGCTCGAGTCGAGCAAGGCCAACGCGCCCGCGAAGTCCCGCTTGCCGGCCTTGATTCTTGCAAGCCCGATCAACGCCTGGCCATATCCGGGAAGAGCGGCAATCGAGGCATCAAAGGCCGCCTGCGCCGCATCGATCTTTCCTGCCATCAAATAGGCCTGGCCTACACTTGCCTGCAGATCCGCTTTGCCTTCAGGCGTCGTCAGTTCGGTTTTCGCCAGCTCATCGGTGATCTTCTGCGCCTGGCCGAGCATCAATAGCGTTCGCGCCATCAACGGAACCAGCTGTTCCGCCGGGTACTTCAAATCGGCCGCTTTGCGCAACTCGACTTCGGCCGCCGTCGGATTGCCGCTCTCCAGCATCGTCCTACCCAGGAGGAAACGCGCTTCGGCAAGGTTGGGATCACCCTGCAGCGCGTTCTTGAGCTGAATCTCGGCCGCCTTGGTATCGCTCTTCGCCAGATACTCCTTGGCCGAGACAAGCATGGTTTCGGGCTTCTCGCCGCCGCAAGCGGTGAGAATCAGCGCGGCCACGAGCGTTGAAAACGCCGCTTTTCCAATCGATTTACTAGTCGTCATATAGATCCCGTCAACATGGTTGAACTTCCTTGATTCGAAGAACTTTCCTTGAATCACTTTAGACCATAGCGGTGCATCAGATCGTAGAGCGTCGGCCGGCTCACTCCCAGCATTTCCGCCGCCTTGAGTACATTCCCGTCCGACCTCGCCAGCGCCGCAATGATCACGCCTTTCTCGGCTTGCTCGCGAACAAGACGCAGATCAAGACAAATTTCCTGATCTTCCTGAACCTCGTTCAGGCCGACGTCGTCGAGTGTTATCTGATTGCCGTCGGCCATGATTACCGCGCGCTTGATGCAGTTCTCCAGTTCACGCACGTTTCCGGGCCAGCCGTGCGCTTCGATCGCCCGCAGGGCGTCTTCGCGCAGCGTCATCGCGCCCCGATTCTGTTCCGCTGCAAAACGGCGCACAAACGCGTGTGCCAGCAATGCCGCGTCGCCCTTGCGGTCGCGCAGCGGCGGGATGCTCACGACGATCTCGGCCAGGCGATAGTAGAGGTCTTCGCGGAAACGTCCTTCCTTGATCAACACCTTCAGATCCTGGTGCGTAGCGCAGACGATGCGCACATCGACCGGAATTTCCTGCCGGCCTCCGATCCGCTCGATCACCCGCTCCTGCAGGAAGCGCAAAAGTTTGGCCTGCAGGGAATGGGGCAAATCGCCGATTTCGTCGAGCATCAACGTCCCGCGATGCGCCGTCTCGATCTTTCCCGGCGTCGTCTTGACCGCGCCGGTAAAAGCTCCCTTCTCGTAGCCAAAGAGTTCGCTCTCAAGAAGATTGTCGGGAATCGCCGCGCAATTGATGGCGACGAATCGCTCTTTGCTGCGCGGCGACGCAGCGTGCACCCCACGCGCGATCAGCTCCTTGCCGGTACCGCTTTCACCCAGGACGAGCACCGTAGCGTCACTGGCCGCCACCTTTTCGACCGTTCGGCACACGCGCAGGACTTCGGGATCGCGCGTGATCAGGCCGGCGAGTACGTCGGGCTGGTGCATCAGCTGCAGGCGGTTGTTCTCCTGCTGCAGGTCGTAGAGACGATACGCCCGCTCGATCGTCAGCCCGAGCATGTCGACCTCAAAAGGCTTGGCAAAGAAGTCGTACGCACCGAGACCTACAGCGCGCAAGGCATTGGACCGGTCGTTCTGCCCGGTGAGCACGATCACCTTCGTCTGCGGTGCGATGGCCAGGATCTGCTCGAGCAGCTTGAAGCCCTCGGAAACCGAATCGGGATCGGGTGGCAGGCCGAGATCCATCGTCACCACCGGCGGCTGGTGCCGGCGAACGAGGGCAAGCGCGCTCTCGCGATCGCCGGCCGTCAGCGTCTCGTAGTTGTCGAATGCCCAGCGAAGCTGCTTCTGCAGCGCCGGGTCATCCTCGACAATCAACAAGGGACGCAGTTTTTCGGCGCTCATTGGTCTCTCCCTTCGACCATCCGTGATTCCATCTCTTCATCCATCTCAAAAAGAGGCAACAGCAGGCTCACCTGCGTACCGACATCAACCGCGCTTTCCACCGAGATTCGCCCACCCAGCTCGTTCACGTACTGGAAACTCTCGTACGCGCCGATTCCCATTCCCGCGGCTTTGGTCGTCTGGAACGGTTTGAACAGGCGCTCGCGCAAAAATTCCGGAGACATCCCGTGTCCCGTGTCATCGACCTTGACGAGCGCATACCGTCCCTGGCGCGTAAGGCTGATCGTGACATCACCGCCATTCTCGGTCGCATCCAGGGCGTTCTGGACAACATGCCCGACAACGCGCTCGACCCGATCCTCGTGCCCCTTGGCGACGACCCGCTCGACTGTATCCAGCAGCACCTCCCGACCTTGCGCGATCCTGGCTGTCTGGATCCGCCTCACCAGATCAGCCAGATCGATGCCACGCGGGCTATCCACGGGCGTCGCGCCTTCGCGCAGCTGCATCATCAGCTTGCGCATGCGCTCGACCGAATGCTCGACCGTCATCAGCATGTCCTGCTGAAACTCCGGATTATCCCGATGACGTTCGGCATTCTTAAGCATCAGGGATAACTGGGCAACGATATTTTTCAGATCATGTACGACAAACGCCGACATCCGATTGAAAGCATCAAACTTCCGTACTTCCAACAGCGCCTCCGTCGCCTGCAATTGCCCGAGAAATGCACCCGCCTGGCGGCCTGCCGTTTTCAGCAGATCGTTGATTTCCCAATTCACGTCGATCCGCGTCCGCGCCGTCGCCAGAACGACGAAACCCGTCATTGCATTGCCCGATGCGAGCGGAACGACGAGCCAGGCGTTGGGCAGACTGGTCAGCCATTCCGGAAGGTCCAGTTGCTCATAACGTCGCGGCAGCGAGCGATACTCCTCAAGATTGATCACCCAGCCACTCTCGAGCAGGAACTTGCAGAGTTCGCTTTCGGCATCTTCGGTCACCGACGTCACCGGCATGTTCCAGCAGGCGGACTGCGCGTAAAAACGACCGGACGGATCCTTCACCCAGAGCATCCCGGCGGGACTCTCCACCATCTCGGCCAATCCCTTGACCACGTGCTTGCCCATCGCCGAGAAGCCGTCCTGTGCGGACAGCGTGTTTGTAAACCGCAACCACTCTTCGCGGTAGTCGTAGCGGTAGCTGAAGAAGTGCTTTCCGACCAGGACCCGGAACCTGGCGCGCATCGAACCGGAAAAACTGAGGATGACGAGGATCAGCAAGGCCGAGAACAGCAAGGCCAGCTGGAACGAACGCCCCCAGTCGCCGCCGAAGTAGCGGACGTAGTAACCCGCTGCGGCGACAAAGAGAAGATAGACGCCGACCGCGACCAGCGTCACTGACTGCAAGGCTGCCCGCTGCGACAACACGACCCGGTTTTTCCAGGCCCTGCTGCGAATCGTCGAGATCGCCACCAATGGCACGACCAACGCATGCACGAAACCGCGGATGCTGAACGCATCGACGTCGACGCGATTGAACAGCAGGGCATCCGAATACAGGTACAGATCAAACATCGCCGCCCCGCCGAGTCCGAAACAGAGTGGCTTGATGCTCCAGACGCGATCGACAGACGCAGCGCGGAAAAGTTGTTCGACGAGCGCCAGCGAAAAGACGGCCATCGCCAGCGAGTCGAGCAGAACGAGGCGTTGAGGCGGGCCGAATGCCGAAAAGCCGGAAAGAACCATCAACTGCGCCAGCACGCCGACGACGAACAACGCGGCTGCAATGCCGATCAGCGACTGCAGACGAAGCGGCAAGGGCCCTGGTTCCTTCGTTTCAGGACGCAGAAGCACGAGCAGGAAGAAATACCAGCCAGCGTGACGAAGAAGATCAGCGAACAGGCTGCCGGCGAGGAAAACCTGTTCCTCGGTCAGCGCAAAACCAAGACCGGACAGTCCCCAGACAGCCGACAGTACGATGGCAACAAGCAGCGAGCGATTGGGCAGATCGGCGTGCCAGTTCGATGCGAGATAGATTGCGAAAAGCGCATAAACGCAACCCGCCAGACCATAGCTCCAGACAGAAATGAGTTCGCTGCTCGCATCCAAACGTCAAACCTCCGCAGAATGCAAGGGATTATACGTCTCGCCCGCAACGAGCCATCCCGGAATAACGGCGATCGCTACTGCGCGCCTTTGCCCGTGAGCACGACACCGACTGTCTCGAACAGGATCACGATGTCGAGAAACAGCGTGTGATTCTTGACGTAGTAGAGATCGTACTGGAGCTTCTGGATCGAATCGTCGACCGAGGCGCCATAGTGGTAGCTGACTTGCGCCCACCCAGTGACGCCGGGCTTCACGCTGTGGCGAACGGCGTAGAACGGGATATCACGGGTCAGTTGGTCGACGAAGTACGGGCGTTCCGGACGCGGCCCGACCAGACTCATGTCACCCGTCAGGACGCTGAACAACTGCGGCAGTTCATCGATACGCAGCTTGCGAATGACCCGGCCGACGCGCGTCGTCCGGTTATCGTTTGCCGTCGCCCAGCGCGGCTTTCCGTCGCTCTCGGCATCCTTGCGCATGCTGCGGAACTTGACGACGTTGAACAAGCGACCGTTCAGGCCAACGCGTTCCTGCCTGTAGAAGACCGGAAATCCATCCTCCAGAACAATCAAGGCCGCCGTTGCCAACATGACCGGCAAAGCCAGCAGAAGCAGGATCGACGCCGCGACGATAT
>NZ_JAGOIT010000022.1:0-5985 GCF_017995515.1 Propionivibrio sp. | reverse complement strand
CGACCGTTCAGGCCAACGCGTTCCTGCCTGTAGAAGACCGGAAATCCATCCTCCAGAACAATCAAGGCCGCCGTTGCCAACATGACCGGCAAAGCCAGCAGAAGCAGGATCGACGCCGCGACGATATCGAAGACGCGCTTGACGAAAGTACGCCAACACCCTTGACGGAATCCTTCGCCGAAAATCAGCCAGCCAGCCCGCAAGGCATCGAGCCGGATCTGCCCGAGGGCGCGCTCGAAGTAGCTGGCCAGATCAAGCACCTTGACGCCAGAGAGCTTGCAGTCGAGCAGTTCGCGCAGCGGCAAAACGCCACCGCGCCGTTCAAGCACCGCAATGATGATTTCATCGACGTTGAGATTGCTTGCGGTGTCGGAAATCGACGCAGTGCGCGGAAGCAACAACTGTTGCGGCACGCAAATCTCCGCATCGGTCGGACCAGGATAGAAGCCAACGATCTCGATGTCGGGGTCGGATTTCTTGAGCACTTTCCCAACCGATTTCGCTTCTGGCCCCGCGCCGAAAATCAACACACGACGAACCATCATCGCCCCCACCCGGTTGTGGATCGTATAGACGCGGTGCGCGAGCGTCCCGAACAACGCAGCCAGCCCCGATAACAGGAGCAGCTTCTGATTCGCGTCGGCAATCGACAGCAGGGAAAAGACACAATAGGCGAGCGGAACCGATAGATAGAGGGAAAGAACGGCGCGCGCACGGGTCTGGGCGACCGTGCGGGAGTGCGATCGTTGGTAGAGTCCGAGCCAGCCATTTAGTACGACCATCAGCAAGGCAAAAATGGCCGAATATAGTACGACAAGCTCGGTATTTTCCTGACTCCCGACGCCCCACCAATAGACAGCAACGACAACGCACACGACCGGCAACAGGATGTCCAGAACGATCTGGAGCAGCGTTTTCCAGTGTATCCAGTGGCTGAAGACTTTGATCATGATTTACCTCCGGTAGACCGCAGGTTGAATTCGTCGATGGACTGCACGTGCCGGCCAACGTTCATCCAGCGCTCAGTGTTCGCCGTACAGCCAATCCGGTTCGAACCTGACCCTAGAACCGTGGACGAAAGGATAGCCCGGAGATGTCTTCATTACCGTGACGAAATACACAAGGGGAGGATTTTATTTCACGGGCACCTGGCTTGTCAGCCTGCAGCACCACAAACGCCTGTTATCTCTCAACCAAGATCACTTGACCTTTGATCATAAAGCTGACCATTGGCGCTCGGCGCCAAGCGAGCGCTCCGCTCGGCAAGCCACTTGATCGACGCATCCTCGACGGCCGCGCGCGACCGTGCATTGGAAAACGTGTGATCCGCATCGGAAACATCAATCCTTGTGACGTTTTTCCCGCCAATCAGCGCGGACCATTCGCGATGTGCTTCGGCATGGCCCACGAACTCCTTTGCCGTATAGTCTTCACCGCTGAGTATCAGCAAGACATCGCCGGAACACGCACGCCACCCGGTCGCCATGCGCGCCTGGAAGGAACGCGCCGCACTTTCCTGCTCGATCGCCGAACCGCGCGCCAACGACACGCTCTTCAGCAAACCGCGAATTGACCTCGCAACCTGCAACTTCCCGGTCAGGAGCTTCAGCCAGAACTCCTTCTGCATCAGACGGTTGCCGTAATAGTGTTTGATATGCGTCTGCGCAAGCGTCGCCTCCGACCGAACCCACGGATTCAGCACGATCAAACCGGCAACTCGCGGATCATGGGTCACATCGACGTACATCAGCGACGCCGAAGCCGCATCGCACAGCCCCCAAAGGACAACCTTCTTGACCGATGGGCATGCCGCAAGGAAAGCATCGACGGCCGCGCCGATATCGCCTGAAACTGCCTCGAAGTCACGCCTCTCTCCGCCGCTGTCGCCCATCCCGCGGTAGTCGAAACGAAAGACGGGAAACCCCGCCTCGGCGACTTTGCGCGAGAGCAGGAGAAACTGTCGGTGACTGCCAGCGCGGTACTGTGGGCCGCCGACGACGACCAGCACGCCGAGTTCCAATCCCTCCGCAACATCGCTGCACTCAGGCCGAGCGAGGACGCCGACGAGTTGTTCGCCCGCAAAGCCAAAGACCACCGCCTTTTCGGAAATGCTCATCAGGCGTCCGTTTCCACCAGCACGCGCAGACTGGCTTCGATCAACGGTGGGCATTCCTCGATTTCCGTCGTCTGCCAGAACGCCGGTCCGGCGACGGAGACGCCGCGGACATCCTTGCCCACGCTCTGCCATTTTTCGAGCCTGGCGCTTACGGCCGGCGAGAGCGCACCAGCACCACCGGATGAAACCTCAATCAAGTCGGTCCGCTGAACCACTTCTGGAATGACGAGTTCGGCCCCCTCCAGTCCGCGCGCCAGACTGACATTAAGCGCATAGCCAGCTATCTCGACGAAACCCTCCTCGGTCAGCTGCTCCTTGAGCCGGTTCATGGCGCCTTTTGCGCCGCCTTCCAGCAGTTCGCCTGCAATTTTCAGGCGCAGGAACTGCTGCAAGTACTGCTTTCCCAACAGCACCGGCTGCCAGAGCAGCAATCGGCACGGTTGCCCGATCCGGCCCGCCGCTTCGGCGGCAAGCAGACTTCCGGTACGCAAGCCCCACCAGCAAAGCTGCATTCCCGTCCGCTCTCGCAGCCACGTGCCGGCCTCGACCAGATTCGCGATCCACGATTCCCAGGTAGCGTCCGCGAAGTCGCCGGTGCTATCGCCACAACCGAGGACATCGACCTGCAACACGACGTAACCCGCCGAGGCCATCGTCTTCGCCTGCAGCGCCGCCATACGCCTTGACTTGTTCATCTCTTCGGCAAAGGGATGAACGTAGAGCACGGCCCCCTTGATTGCCGTTTCCCCGGCCGGCCGATGGAGCAGGCAAAACAGCCGGCCACCGGTCACCGGCAGGAAAAAGGCTTCAAGCGACATGAAATGCAGTTCAGGCGCCCAGCTTGGCGCCTACGAAATCAACGAGCGTTCGCACGGTGGCAAACGCGCTGCCATCGATCTCATCGTCATCGACAATGAAACCGAAGCGCTCTTCAAGCGTCGTGATCAGGGCGACAACCGCCATCGAGTCGAGCTCGGGAATCGAGCCGAGCAGCTGCGTATCGGTCGTAAAACCGGAGGTGCGCCCTTTGAGGCTCAACACCTCGTCCAGAACCGACAACACCTCTTTCAGAATGTCCATGTGCTCTCCTTGTTTTCATTGCTCCACTGACAGTCATGCTGTCAGGAAATTCAGCGGCGACGATTATACTGGCAACGGAAACGCTATGATTCCGGTATTTCCGGTCGAGTCTGGCATTTACCGCGTAGCGGAACAAATTCACGGTGACGTGAATCTCTGCTCGATAGAATGACTCGGATCGAGTCCGAAATCTGCAAGGATCACCAATGACCGACGCTTTTCTGCTCTCCGACCTGATCCCGCGCGCGGCTGATCGTCACCCCGACGCTACGGCGCTCACCTTCACCAAAGAGTCGATCAGTTACGCCGAACTGGCTTCGGCGCAGCACAATTTCGCCAACGGCGTCATCGGCCTCGGCCTGCAACGCGGCGAGCGCATCGCCATCTACCTGGAAAAGCGTTTCGAAACCGTCATCGCCAGCTTCGGCGCGCCAGCCGCCGGATGCGTCTTCGTCCCGATCAACCCGTTGCTCAAGCCCGAGCAGGTCGCCTACATCATGCGCGACTGCAACGTGCGCATGCTTGTCACCTCGCCCGAGCGCTACGCCCTGCTGACGGAAAGCATCGCTGACTGCCACGACCTGCGGCACGTCGCCCTGCTCAACCACGACACCGCGAAAGCCGCGCCGGGAACGTCTCCCGTCATCAGCTGGCAGGAACTCCTCGCCATGCCCGAACAACGCGGCCATCGCGTCATCGACACCGACATGACCGCGATCCTCTACACCTCCGGCAGCACCGGCAAGCCGAAGGGCGTCGTCCTCTCGCACCGCAACATGGTCGCCGGCGCCAAGAGCGTCGCCAGCTACCTCGAAAACACCCGCGACGACACCCTGCTCGCCGCCCTACCCCTGTCCTTCGACGCCGGATTCAGCCAATTGACCACCGCCTTCCACGCCGGCGCTCGCGTCGTCCTGCTCAACTACCTGCTGCCGCGCGACGTGCTCAAGGCTCTTGAAAAGGAACGGGTCACCGGCCTCACCGCCGTGCCGCCGCTCTACATCCAGTTGGCGCAGCTCGACTGGCCATCAAGTATCACCGAACACCTGCGCTACTTCGCCAATACCGGCGGTCGCATGCCGCGCGAAACTTTGGCGGCCTTGCGCGCGCGGATGCCGAAGACAAAACCCTTCCTGATGTACGGCCTGACCGAAGCCTTCCGCTCGACCTTCTTGCCGCCGAGCGAGGTCGACAAGCGCCCGGACTCGGTCGGCAAGGCCATCCCCAACGCCGAAATCCTCGTCCTGCGCGAAGACGGCTCTCCCTGCGCGCCCAACGAGCCGGGCGAACTCGTCCATCGCGGTGCGCTGGTCGGCATGGGCTACTGGAACGATCCCGAGAAAACCGCCGAACGCTACAAGCCGCTCCCCGCGCACACGCCCGGCCGCGAACCCGGCCTCGTCATCCCGGAACTCGCCGTTTTTTCCGGCGACACGGTACGCATGGACGACGAAGGCTTCCTGTACTTCATCGGCCGGCGCGACGAGATGATGAAGACCTCCGGCTACCGCGTCAGCCCGACCGAAGTAGAGGAAGTCCTCTACGCCACCAAGCTGATCGGCGAATGCGTCGCCTTCGGCGTCGACCACGATACCCTCGGCCAGTCGATCCAGGTCATCGCCACGCCACCCGACGGCGGCGAACTTGATGTGCCGGCACTGCTTGCTGAATGCCGCAACCGCATGCCCGCGTACATGGTCCCGCATGGTGTCGACGTACGGAAAGGGCCGCTACCGCGCAACCCGAACGGCAAGATCGACCGGAAGACCTTGTCGACGGAATGGATTGAGAAGCAAGGATGAACATGCAAGCCAGCGAGAAGAAGGCGCCCGTTCATGCGCCGATGACCCAGTTTCCGGTCGAAAAGGGCGAACTCCTGATCGGCGGAATGCCGCTCACCCGCCTTGCGGCGCGCGTCGGGCAAACACCCTTTTACGCCTACGACCGGCAACTGCTGAACCAGCGCGTCGCTGCCTTGCGCACCGCGCTGCCCGCAACGGTTAAGATCCACTACGCCATGAAGGCCAACCCGATGCCGGCGCTCGTGGCGCACATGGCATCCCTCGTTGACGGCATCGACGTCGCATCCGGCGGTGAGCTGAAAGTCGCGCTCGATACCGGCGCTGATCCCCGCGAGGTGAGCTTTGCCGGTCCCGGCAAGAGCTCAACCGATCTGCGGCGTGCGGTCGCCGCCGGCATCCTGATCAACATCGAATCATTCCGCGAAGTCACCGAACTCGCCCGCATCACCGCCGAAACCGGCTACCCGGCCCGCGTCGCCGTGCGCGTCAATCCCGATTTCGAGCTCAAGAGCTCCGGCATGAAGATGGGCGGCGGACCCAAGCAGTTCGGTGTCGACGCCGAGCAGGTCCCCGAGTTGCTCAAGGAAATCGGCCAAGCCGGGCTCGCCTTCGAAGGCTTCCACCTCTTCGCCGGCGCACAGAACCTCAAGGCCGAAGCCATCGTCGAAGCGCAGCAAAAGAGCTACGAACTCGCCCGGACGCTCGCCGCACACGCCCCCGCGCCCGTAAAGACCCTCAACCTCGGCGGCGGATTCGGCATCCCCTACTTCCCCGGTGAGCAACCGCTCGACCTCGCACCCATCGCCGCCAACCTCGCAGCGCTCGCCGAACGCGCAAAGAGCGATTTCCCCAAGGCCGAACTGGTCATCGAACTCGGCCGCTACCTCGTCGGCGAGGCCGGCCTGTATGTGGCACGCATCATCGACAAGAAAGTCTCACGCGGACACATCTACCTCGTCACCGATGGCGGCCTGCACCACCACCTCT
>NZ_JAGOIT010000089.1:2105-14297 GCF_017995515.1 Propionivibrio sp. | reverse complement strand
GAGGCGAACAACCGCGACATCAAAACACGGGGCCCGATGGGCCCCAATTTCGTGCACCTCTCGACGCCAAATTCAGCCGCCATTCTATGCCGCCAAATTTCTACGGATTTGCGCAGCCGGCAACAGTAACCTTGATCACGTAATTTTTCAATGCCTGCCAGCAGTTCCAGGGTACGTCCCTGGCGGCGAGCAATGTTCTCTGCCAGGCTCATGATGAAAGCGTCCTCATCACTGACATCGACCACCATCGCTGGAATCGTGGTTTCGCCCAGTGATTTGAAGGCATTGAGCCGGCCTTCACCGCAAATCAGCATGAACTTCTCATTGCCATCGGCGTCGGTTCGCGGCGTCACGGTGATGGGTTTTTTCAGACCGATATTTTTGATATTGCCCACGATGTCGGCGAAGACTTTGCCATTGCGGTCACGCGAGTTAAGCACCTCAATCTTGTCGATCGGAATCATTTGCAAGTTGCTGGATGGGGGCTCTTTTTTCATGCTGCTCTCCTGACTCGTGTGCGTTCGGCCATGCCATAGAGGAAATCCATGCTGTCGAACCGGTAACTCTCGAACTCGATCCCATTGTGTTCAGCCAAGCTGATGCGTGGTTGGCCGAAATCCAGTTGCGGCAGTAGGTAGTAGTCGAGGGCGGTTTGGTTGGCATGATCCAGGCGCACCGCCACTGTGATGTCCGGCCGCAGGCTGGTATCGAAACGGACCTTCCACCGATGTCCGCCAGCCTCGGTGGTGTGGCAGCGAACCACGACCACTGAAACGCTGAACTCTTGATTGACTCGCAGCAGATCGGTCGCCGGATCGCGGACGACCAGTCCGCCAATTTCGCTGATTTGCGCCTCCGTATCTGCCACGATGACCGGATGCACCCGGCGCAGGAGGCGATTGACCTCCAGGTAGTGATAATCCCGGTCGGGCGTGAAGCCGACCATCTGGTAGGCCCGTATCAGACTGCCAAAGCGATTCATATAGACAGCGGCCGATGGCATGTTTTCGGTCTCGTCGATGATCAATCCCGACAGGAGACCGCGATTTTCGTAGAGCGCACGCAGCCGCTCGATCAATTCCTCGTCGGTGTAGCGCCGATTTCGTTCTCGGATAATGCCCTGCGCCGTGTAGAACAAGTCAGGTTGAACGATGGGCTCGAAGGCCGCTTCTTTCTTGATCCACATCTCCCTGGGATTCTCGACCCGGGTTTTCTTGAGCTTGAAGGAGATCCGGTTATAGACGTTGTTGCCGATGTACTTCTCATTGGTCAGGATTTCCTGAACGGTGGCACGGGTCCAGTCGCGCCCCAGGTCGGTTTTTACGTTCATGGCGTTCAGGCGGCTGGCGATCTCGGAGGTCGAGATTCCGTGATCGATAAACCATTGGTAGATCAGATTGACGGTGCGAACTTCGTCGTCCGGGCCAGGCATCAGGATGACGCGGTCTGTCTGCAAACTCTTGTGCTCGCCGCGTGATAATTCGCTCTTGATTGATCCGTTCTGGTCCACGAGGATGCGGCGTAGGCCGTAGCCGGCTGGCCCACCTTGCCGATACCCCAACTCGATCAATCGACATTGCCCGGCGAAAACCTTGGCGGACAATTCCCGGCTGTACTCGCCGGCCATGGCACGTTTGACGCCTTTGACGATGGTGGAGACAGGCGAGCCATCGTTCTCGAACTGTTCGGCGCAGTAAGCCACCTGAATGCCGGCACGACGGCAAATGTATTCGTAGTACGCGGATTCGTCGGCGTCCTGGAAACGTCCCCAGCGGCTGACGTCGTAGACCAGAATGATCTGAAAATCGGCCTGACCGGATTCCACATCATTGATCAGCTGTTGTAGTGCCTGGCGGCCATCGATGCGCAGACCACTCTTGCCAGCATCGGTGTAGGTCTTGATGATCTCGATGCCACGGTGGGCCGCATATTCCTTGATTTTGTCGCCCTGGTTTTCCGTCGAGTATTGCTGGTGCTCGGTGGACATCCGGACATACTGGGCAGCCTTGAACAGCGAAGCTTGACTTCCGTCGTCTGTGTTTTCTTGTTCTTCCATTGCCGAGATCGCCCCTTTGCATACGAAAAGCTGCCTCTCAATCGCCGGGCCTCATGTCGCTTCATCGGATGTAGGATCCTGATGGGGTCAGGGACGGTTGCGCGATAGATTGAGAATGCACGCGCTGGAAGTTATCAGTCCAGCGCGGCATTTCCCATCACGTCCTCATTTGCAATCAGACGTCGACAAGCACTCAAGGCATTGATAGGACAGTGATTTCAACGATCAACTCGTATTCATTTGCAATCACGTCGGCAATGACCGGAATGAGCCGATAACGCCCGGAGGCCAAAGGGGAAAGCTCCGGCAACTCGTATTCATTTGCAATCATCGGATTTCTGGACCGCTGATTGCGGGTCTGCTGTAGATTTCGGTTGCGGTTGGCGTAGTCCGGATTAGCCTGGCGATATTGCTTCCAGTAGTCCGGATGTTCGTTTCGCCACTGTTCGATTTTTTGCGGTTCGTTGCCTTGATAGTCAGCGTCGACCTGTCGTTTTTCCTCCAACCAACGCCGACGCCGTTCGCGTTGGCATTCGGGAGATGAGCAGTAGGTTTGATTCGGAACTTTTGGGTGATTCTGAAACGTGGTCCCACAGGCTTTGCATTGCTTGGTCATGATGCACTCCATTCAAAGATTGAAATGGAACGTGCGTGACCGGACCGCCTTCGGCCGGGAAGGGTGCTACCGGGTGGGCGTGTTCTTACACGCCCGTTCCGACCCATCGGGTCAGACGTCAATCGCCCGATGTTCCGCAACACTACGGGATAAGTCGATGAAATGGGTGTAATCGGGCGTGAGAATGGTTTTCTTCTTTATTGGGTGTAAATGGGTGTAGTATTGGTTCATGCTGAAAACTGACTCCATCCAGATCACCCCAGAGATCCTGAGTCTGATTGCCAGGATCGACGAGTTCAAGGGCGCTTGGCGTGCCTTGGGTACGCTCGCGCCCGATCGCCTGTCGGCCCTTCGCCGTGTGGCCACCATTGAGAGCATCGGCTCCTCCACCCGCATCGAGGGCAGCAAGCTGTCCGACCGGGAGGTAGAACAGCTTCTGTCGACCCTCGAGATCAAATCCTTTGCCACCCGTGACGAGCAGGAAGTGGCCGGATATGCTGAGCTGATGGACTTGGTGTTCTCGTCGTGGCAGAACATCCCGTTCACCGAGAACCACATCAAACAGTTGCATCAGATCCTGCTGCACCATAGCGAGAAGGACACTTGGCATCGCGGCAACTACAAAACCAATTCGAACAGCGTTGCCGCTTTCGACGAAACCGGCGCGCAGATCGGTATCGTGTTCCAGACCACGTCACCTTTCGATACCCCTCGCCTGATGACAGAGTTAGTGGCCTGGGTTAACCAGGAGCGGGAGACTGCCCGACTGCATCCATTGCTGATCATTGCCCTGTGCGTTGTCGTTTTCTTGGAGATCCATCCTTTCCAGGACGGCAACGGGCGGCTCTCTCGGGCGCTGACCACGCTCATGCTGCTGCAGGCCGGGTACGCCTATGTGCCGTACAGTTCGTTGGAAAGCGTGATCGAACACAGCAAGGAAGCCTACTACCTGGCGTTGCGTCAGACGCAAGGCACGATCCGCACGGAGTCACCGAACTGGCAGCCGTGGTTAGTGTTCTTTCTACGTTCCTTGGCCGAGCAGATGCGCCGCCTGGAAAAGAAGGTCGAGCGCGAGAAAATTGTGTTGGCAGCCATGCCCGAACTGCAGTTACAGATCGTCGAGTTCGCCCGCGAGCATGGCCGCGCCACCATTGGCGAGATCATCAAACTGACCGGTGCCAGTCGTAATACGCTCAAGCAGCACTTCCGTACTTTGGTGGAACGCGGCACATTGAACCAACATGGCAGTGGCCGAGGGGTCTGGTACGACCTGCGCTGACGTTCGCTACGATCTCGTGCGATCTCTGATGCCGATGACGGGGTGGGCGTGCGGGGGTACGCCAGTTCCGATTCATCGGCAGTTATTGACATTTACCGATGTTATGCAACACTATGCCCGACATGGACACTACTGCCGAGAGGCTGATCGATCTCGCACGATCCCAAGGGCTGATCCGCCCCTGTGATCTAGCCCCGCTGGGAATTCCCCGGGTTTCCCTGACCCGTGCCGTCCGACGCGGGCAACTGGAGCGGGTCGGGCGAGGGCTGTATGGCGTGCCCGGGCGCGAGGTCTCGGCCCACGGATCACTGGCCGAGGTGGCGCGCAGAGTGCCCAAAGGCGTGGTCTGCCTGCTCTCGGCACTGCGTTTTCATGACCTGACCACCCAGGCTCCCTTCGAGGTATGGCTGGCCATCGAGAACAAGGCCCTTGCGCCGAAACTCGACTTTCCGCCACTACGCGTCGTGCGTTTCTCCGGCGCGGCACTGACTGAGGGCGTGGAGGAACACGTCGTGGATGGCGTGATCATCCGTGTCACCGGCGTGGCCAAGACTGTTGCCGACTGCTTCAAGTACCGGAACAAGATCGGCCTCGATGTCGCCCTGGAGGCGCTGCGCGAGGCTTGGCACGAGAAACGGATGGCCAGTGACGACATCTGGCGCTACGCCAAGATCTGCCGCGTGGCCAACGTGATGCGCCCCTACCTGGATAGCCTGACATGAGTGCTCGCAACATCAGTGCATCCGTCCGCGATCGGCTGCTCAATAAAGCTCGGGCCGAAAAGCTGGACTACAACCTGCTGCTGACGCGCTACGCACTGGAGCGCATGCTCTACCGCTTGAGCATCTCGAAACAGCGCGACCAGTTCCTACTCAAGGGCGCATTGCTGTTCGACCTGTGGTTCGACGTGCCGCATCGGCCAACCCATGACGCAGATTTCCTTGGTTTCGGTTCTGCCGAGATCCCGCACATCGAAGAGATCTTCCGGGATATCTGTCGCATCGAGGTCGAGGACGGGATCGCGTTCCAGCCTGATACCGTGAAGGCCGCCGAGATTCGCAAGGAAGCCAACTATGCTGGCGTCCGGGTTACGTTGCAGGGGATGCTGGACAGTGCCCGCTGCCCGGTGCAGATCGACATCGGATTTGGTGATGCGGTTGTGCCCGGCCCGGATGAGGTTCACTACCCGGTCATCCTCGGCGAGATGCCAGAACCCCATCTGCACGTCTATCCCCGCTACACGGTTGTTGCCGAAAAGCTGGAGGCGCTGACCTCATTGGGCATGCTGAACAGCCGGATGAAGGATTATTTCGATCTCTGGATATTGGCCAAGCATTCAGACTTTGATGGCCAGATATTGTCGCGGGCGGTTGCGGCAACCTTTGACCGTCGGCGCACAGTCATCCCTACAGGATTGCCCATCGGGTTGAGCGACGAGTTCATTAGCGACGCCCAGAAGGCCAAGCAGTGGCAGGGCTTCCTGCGCAAAAATGCTCTGGATCCGATGCCCTTGGCTACGGTGGTCGCCGATCTGCGCGATTTTCTAATGCCGGTGCTGGTAGCCATTGCTGCCGGTGGTAGCCACGACTATCCTTGGCGTGCCGGCACCGGATGGCAGAAGCCATGATCTTGGTAGGCAACACGGAGTTTGGTACGAACTCAGGTAACCTCTGATGCGAGGCGCTTGGTCGAAATCGACAGACATGAATCTTCGAAAGCCTCAATGTCGACCAATCGATACAGTACTCGGCCCTGCAGTTTAAGGAACCTTGGACCAATGCCTTCTCTGCGCCATCGTTCTAACGTCGCCTCACTGACATCCCAGCGCGTGGCAAGATTTCTTTGATTGAAATGGATGGTTTCGGTGCATGACTCCGAACGGGTTGGTGGGAGTCCATGAAGGCGCTGTTCCGTTCCAAAGCCAAGTTAGCCATCGGCAACGATGTGGGTTTGGGTTCGACTGCGGGATTCGGATTCGAACTGCGCCATGATTGTTGATGCAACAACACATCGCATTTGATAGACTGCCGGCTGTTCAGGCATCTTTCCGCGAATGTTCTTGGTAGCATTCGCAAGTAAGAATGCACTGAGTTGGTGGAGTTTGGCGGGAGTTGCCGCCCCACCGCCAGGCCACCAATGATGAAGCCCCTCACGGGGCCTTGTTGTTTTGGGCCCCTCCATTTCACCAAGTGACGGGCATAGAATGTTCGGCATCGTGATTTCTGGCATACGGTTTGGGGGGGGCGCATGTTCTATTACGTGACGGTGGTGTTTGGCAAGGACCGAGAGTACCAGTACAAGTTGTCGGAGGTCGAACTGGCGGAAACGTCACCCGAGGAGGCGCGGCGCTGGTTCGACCGGGAGTTTGCTGAGTTGAAGAAGGACCCGGTCAATCCAGTCGGCAAGGTGCTGATCATCGACAAGATCCTCGACGTTGCGCGCGCCGGGGGTGAGCAGCGGTTTGCCGACGGGCAGAGCTGGGCCGCGAAGTTTGCCCGCTGCGCAGCGCTGGCCCTAGGTCGCGATATGGTTCGCGTCGACGTACCGGCGTATTCGATCAGCTACTGATTCGCATGAACAAAGCCTTTACGCGTGAGAACGACGGCGACGACGATGACGAACTCGAACCGTCGCCGGCCTTGCCGCAAGGGACGCGCAACTACATCACGCCCGGCGGCTATGCGCGTATCAAGAATGAACTCGACCACCTGTTGCGCGTCGAGCGGCCGCATATCGTCGAAGTCGTGCATTGGGCGGCGTCGAACGGCGATCGCTCGGAAAACGGCGACTACATCTACGGGAAGCGGCGCTTGCGCGAGATCGACCGGCGTATCCGTTTCCTGACCAAGCGCCTCGATCTTGCCGAGGTCGTCGATCCGGCGGCGCGGCAGGAGAGTCTCGATCAGGTCTTTTTCGGCGCGACGGTGACGATCGCCGACGAGAACGGCGACGAGCAGACCTACCAGATCGTCGGCATCGACGAGACCGATTTCTCGCGCAATCGCATCAGCTGGGTGTCGCCGCTGGCGCGCGCGCTGACCAGGGCGCGCGAGGCAGACATCGTGCGTTTCCAGAGTCCGGCGGGAATGCGCGAGATCGAAGTGTTGAGCGTCGAGTACATCGCCATCGAGCCGTGACGGCCGGGCGCCGCGTCTTTCCGCCAAGGGCTTGAAAAGCCTGTTGCCGCCCCCATTTGTGCCGACGATGCCGGGCAGCCATGCTGCGCCGGTCTTTCTTTCCGATCCAGTTCAACGCTTTTCACGGAGTCACTTCATGTCCGCAACCAAGGAAACACTGGGCTTCCAGACCGAAGTCAAGCAGCTCTTGCACCTGATGATCCACTCGCTGTACAGCAACAAGGAAATCTTCCTGCGCGAGCTGGTATCCAACGCGTCCGACGCCTGCGACAAGCTGCGCTTCGAGGCGTTGAACAATGCTGGCCTGTTCGGCGATGACGTGGATCTGAAAATCCGCATCGCCTTCGACAAGGAAGCGCGCACGCTGACGATCTCCGACAACGGCATCGGATTAACCCGTGACGAAGCCGTGGAGCATCTGGGCACGATCGCCAAGTCCGGCACGCGCGAGTTCTTCTCTGCGCTGACCGGCGACCAGGCCAAGGATGCGCACCTGATCGGCCAGTTCGGCGTCGGCTTCTACTCGTCCTACATCGTTGCCGACAAGGTGACCGTCGTTTCCCGCCGCGCCGGTGTCGAGGCCAACCAGGCCGTCAAGTGGGAATCGGCGGGCGAGGGGGAATTCACCGTCGAGATGATTGAGAAGGCCGGTCGCGGCACCGACGTCATCCTGCACCTGCGCGATGGCGAGGACGACTTCCTGTCGAGCTGGAAACTGAAACAGATCGTGCGCAAGTATTCGGACCACATCACGCTGCCGATCGTGATGAAGGGCGAGAAGTGGGACGAGGAGAAGAAGGAACAGGTCGAGACCGACGAGGACGAGACGATCAATCAGGCCTCCGCGCTGTGGGCGCGCCCGAAGTCGGAAATCACCGACGAGCAGTACAAGGAGTTCTACAAGCACGTCGCGCATGACTTCGAAGAGCCGCTTTCCTACGTGCATGCCAAGGTCGAGGGCAAGCAGGAATACACGCAGCTGCTCTACATCCCGCAGCGCGCGCCGTTCGACATGTGGGACCGCAACGCTCGCCACGGCATCAAGCTGTACGTGCGCCGCGTCTTCATCATGGACGACGCCGAGCAGTTGATGCCGCTCTACATGCGTTTCGTGCGCGGGGTCGTCGATTCGAATAACCTGCCGCTCAACGTCTCGCGTGAAATCCTGCAGGAATCGCGCGACATCGAGACGATTCGTGGCGGTTGCGTCAAGAAGGTGCTGTCGATGCTCGAAGGTCTGGCTGACAACGAAGAGGCTGCCGAGAAGGAGAAATTCGCCAGGTTCTGGACTGAGTTCGGCCGCGTGTTCAAGGAAGGCATCGGCGAAGACTTCGCCAACAAGGAGCGCATCGCCAAGCTGCTGCGCTTCGCCTCGACGCACAACGACACGCCCGATGAAACCGTTTCCCTGGCCGACTACGTCAGCCGCATGAAGGAAGGCCAGGAGAAGATCTACTACGTCACCGCAGAGACCTTCACCGCCGCCAAGAACAGCCCGCACCTCGAAATTTTCCGCAAGAAGGGTATCGAAGTGGTGCTGCTCTCCGACCGCGTTGACGAGTGGGTCACCGGCCACCTGACCGAGTTCGAAGGCAAGCAGCTGCAGTCCGTCGCCAAGGGCGGCCTCGATCTCGGCAAGTTGGAAGACGAGGCGGAGAAGAAGGAAGCCGAACAGGCCGCCGACGAATACAAGGAGCTGCTCGAGAAGATCAAGACCTCGCTTGGCGAGAAGGTCAAGGAAGTACGCGTCACGCACCGCCTGACCGATTCGCCGTCGTGCATCGTCGCCGACGAACACGACATGGGCGGTAATCTCGCGCGGATTCTCAAAGCGGCCGGCCAGAAGGCTCCAGAGATGAAGCCGATCCTCGAGATCAACCCGAAGCACCCGGCCGTGCAGCGACTGAAGTACGAGGAAACGCGTTTCGACGACTGGGCCAACCTGCTGCTCGAACAGGCGACGCTCGCCGAAGGCGGCACGCTCGACGACCCGGCCGGCTTCGTCAAGCGCATCAACGAGCTGATGATGGCGCTGTCGGGCAAGTAAAGACGTTTTTGACCACAACGTGCACGGCGATCACGACGAGAAACGAACTGCTTTCGTTGTGATCGTCGTGTCGTTGTGGTGAACAGGTTTTGCGTGCCTCCTGATCCAGCACTTCTTTTCGGCCTGCCGCCGATTCTCGATGCCGAAGTCGAGACGCTGATCCTCGGCAGCTTTCCCTCGCCGGCCTCGCTCGCTGCCCAGCAGTACTACGCCCACCGCCAGAACCAGTTCTGGCGCGTGATGGCCGCGGTGCTTGGCGCGCCGCTGATCGAACTCGACTACGCCGAAAAGCAGCGATTCCTATTGCAGCATCGCATCGGCGTGTGGGACGTTTATCGCTCCTGCGTGCGCGAAGGCGCGCTCGACTCGGCGATCCGGCTTGCCGAAGCCAACGACTTTTCCCGCCTGGAATTTCAGGTGCCGTGCTTGCGGCGCATTTTCTTCAACGGTCAGACCTCCGGTCGCTTCGAAACCATCTTCCGTGAGCACGGCTACGATACCCGTGTGCTCCCCTCGACCAGTCCGGCCTACACGCTGGCCTTCGCCGAGAAGGTAAATCGCTGGCGGGCAGCCGGGATCGGCGGGGACGCGACGCGCTGACCGATTACTTCGTCGGCGCCAGCGTATCGCGCAGGCATTGGCGGTGCGCATCACCCTGCTTGTCCTTGCACACCGCGCGGGCCTTCGCGTGCAACTCGCAACGCGTGCGATCCGAGGCGGCGCTGCATTGGTCCCCGGGCCCCTGTTTTGCTGTGCAGCGTTGATCGGTTCTTCCCCCTTGCGCCTGGCAGTTGGCTCGTGGTTTGGCCTTCTTGACGACTTTCGCCCGCTTCGGTGGCGACTTCGGCTCGGTGACGGTCGGGTTGGGTGTGGCTGCCGGTTGAATCGGCGCCGGCTTTACGGTTTTGACGGATGGATCTGTTTCGGCGAGTCCGGGTGCGCCGGGGACGCCGGCCGGGCCAAGTTGTGCAAGTGCCGGTAAGGCGACGAACCAGGCGGACAGTGCGGCAACAAAAAGCGGGGATTTCATGGTGTGCTCGGGGAAAGTCGGGGTGAAAATGTCTTCGGCATTGACGTGGCGGCAAACAGCGCAGTGAAGCTCGGTACTGCACGACCGGATGGATTGTAGCCGCACTTCTGCGCGCCGTGTTGCGACTGCATCGCCCGGTCGTTCGTCCGGCGCGTGAAGGGTAAAGCGGCGTTAATGCCGGTCGGGCAGCATTGGATCGCATGGGCTTGTCGGGTATAGTTTCCGCCTCACTCCATTGGGATTTCCGCTATGCCTGACTTGTCGGCGCGCACCGTTCCCGAGCACCGCCTGACGGTCGCCGAGCTCCTTGGTTTAATGGTTGCCGACGGTCTCGTCGAAAAGGCAGATGCCGATGCGCTGATTGCCGAAAGTCGACTGCGGCGGCAGTTGGTCCATCCATTGGTTCTTATCGGCGAGCAGAAGTGGAAGTCGCTCTTGCCGCCGCATCGTCCCTTGCTGCTCGACGATGTCGGCGAGTGGCTGGCGGCGCGCATCGGCCTCGAGTACTACCACATCGATCCGCTGAAGATCGACTTCACGGCAGTAACCGACGTCATGTCGAGCGCCTACGCGACACGTTTCGGCATCCTGCCGGTGCAGGTGAATGCCAGCGAACTCGTCGTCGCGACGACCGAACCCTTCCTGCGCGACTGGGAAAATGAGATCGGCGGCATCATCAAGAAGCGCATTCGCCGCGTGATCGCCAGCCCGAGCGATGTGGCGCGCTATCTCGTCGAGTTCTACAACCTCGCGCGTTCGGTCAAGAAGGCGGCACAGCTCGGCGGACAGAGCGCCGGGCTGTCGTCCTTCGAGCAACTCGTCGAACTTGGGCGTACTAATCGCCAGTTCGACGCCAACGACCAGCACATCGTCAACATCGTCGACTGGCTATGGCAATACGCCTTCGAGCAGCGCGCCAGCGACATCCACATCGAACCGCGCCGCGAACTCGGCATCGTGCGCTTTCGTATCGACGGCGTACTGCATCAGGTGTACCAGATTCCGATGAGCGTGATGGCGGCCATGGTCAGCCGCATCAAGATCCTCGGCCGCATGGATTTGGTCGAGAAACGCCGGCCGCAGGACGGGCGCATCAAGACGCGCACGGCCGACGGGCTGGAAGCCGAGCTGCGCCTTTCGACGCTGCCGACGGCCTTCGGCGAAAAGCTCGTGATGCGGATTTTCGATCCGGAAGTACTCGTTCGTAATTTCACCGACCTCGGTTTCAGCGTCGAGGACGAGTCGCGCTGGAAGGGGATGTCGGGCAGCCCGAACGGCATCATTCTCGTCACCGGTCCGACCGGTTCGGGCAAGACGACGACGCTGTATTCGACCTTGAAGCAGCTGGCGACGCCGGCGGTCAATGTGTGCACGATCGAAGACCCGATCGAAATGGTCGAACCGGCCTTCAACCAGATGCAGGTGCAGAAGGCGATCGATCTCGACTTCGCCGAAGGCGTGCGCGCGCTGATGCGGCAGGACCCGGACATCATCATGGTCGGCGAAATCCGCGACCTGGAAACGGCCGAAGTAACGATCCAGGCGGCGTTGACCGGCCACCTCGTGCTGTCGACGCTGCACACCAACGACGCGCCGGCGGCGGTGACGCGCATGCTCGACCTTGGCGTGCCGTCCTACCTGATCGGCGCAACGGTGCTCGGCGTGATGGCGCAGCGCCTGGTGCGCGTACTTTGTCCGAGCTGCAAGAAATCCACCCCGGCGACGGCTGAGGACGAGGCGATGTGGGATCGCCTCGTGGCGCCGTGGAAAGCCAATCGCCCCTCGCACTTCCATCATCCAGTCGGCTGTCTCGATTGCCGCATGACCGGCTATCGGGGACGCGTCGGGATCTACGAGATCCTGATGCTCTCGCCCGACATGAAGCAGGCAATCAGCGACAACGCCGACGTGGCCAAGATCCGCGACCTCGCCTACCGCGAAGGCATGAAGCCGCTGCGCATTTCGGGTGCCATGAAAGTGGCGGCGGGCGTGACGACACTGGCCGAAGTGTTCAAGGTGGCGCCGCC
>NZ_JAGOIT010000089.1:0-2005 GCF_017995515.1 Propionivibrio sp. | reverse complement strand
CCCGGCGCGACGAATCTGGTGACGGCGATCGCCGACGCCAAGCTCGATTCGATCCCGCTGGTGGCGATCACGGGGCAGGTGCCGCGCTCGATGATCGGCACCGATGCGTTCCAGGAAGTCGATATCTACGGCATGTCGATCCCGATCACCAAGCACAACTTCCTCGTCGGCTCGGCCGAAGAACTGCTGACGGTGATCCCGCAGGCGTTCCGGCTGGCGGCTTCGGGCCGTCCCGGCCCGGTGCTCGTCGATATCCCGAAGGACGTGCAGAACCAGCGCATCGAAGTCAGCGCGTGGCCGGAACCGGGCCGCGCCGAGCCGGTTGATGCGCCGAATGCCGACCTCGTCGCACAGGCAGCGGCGATGATCAATGCGGCCAAGCGTCCGCTCCTCTATCTCGGCGGCGGCATCGTCCATTCCGGCGCCTCGGCGCAGGCGGTGGAACTGGCCGAGAAAGCCAGCCTGCCGACCGTGATGACGCTGATGGCGCTCGGCGGCATGCCGGTCGATCATCCGCTTTCGCTCGGCATGCTCGGCATGCACGGCGCGCGCTGTACCAACTTCGCGCTCGATGAATGCGATCTGCTGATCGCCGTCGGCGCGCGCTTCGACGACCGCGCGACGGGCAAGGTCGCCGCTTTCTGTCCGCAGGCGAAGATCATCCACATCGACATCGACCCGTCTGAACTGGACAAGATCAAGACCGCGCACATCGGCATCCAGGGCGATGTCGCCGCCGTGCTTGCGCAGCTCGCGCCGCAGGTGAAGGCCAATCTGCGCGAAACCTGGCTCGGCCGCATCGCCGAACTCAAGACCGCGCATCCCTTGCGCATGCCGGGCATCGACGATCCGCGCACGCCCTACGGGCTGATCCGCGCGGTCGCCGATTGCCTGGACGACGAGGCAACGATCACGACCGATGTCGGCCAGCACCAGATGTGGGTGGCGCAGGCGTATCCCTTGCGCCGGCCGCGCCAGTGGATCACCTCGGGCGGGCTCGGCACGATGGGCTTCGGCTTGCCGGCCGCGATCGGTGCGGCGCTCGCTGAACCCGAGCGCACCGTCGTCTGCTTCTCGGGTGACGGCAGCATCCTGATGAATATCCAGGAGCTCGCGTCGGCGGCCGAGGAGGGCGCCAACGTCAAGGTGATCCTGATGAACAACTCGTCGCTCGGCCTCGTCTTCCAGCAGCAGATGCTGTTCTACGGCGAGCGCACCTTTGCTTCGAAGTTCAAGGGCGTGCCTGACTTCCTCACTGTGGCCAAGGGATTCGGCTGGCAGACGATGGATCTGGATAGCGAAAGCGATCCGGTCGCCGCGTTGAAAAAGGCGCTGTCGACGCGCGGCCCGACGTTTATCCACGCCAGCATCGCGATGCGCGAGCAGGTCCTGCCCATGGTCGCCCCCGGCGCGGCCAACAAAGACATGATTGGAGGCTGAACATGAATTCCGTGACCAGGAACGAAAAACACGCGCTCACCCGCACCGTGCTCGAACTCGATGTGAACAACCACGCTGGCGTCATGTCGCACGTCGTCGGGATGTTCTCGCGCCGTGCCTACAACGTCGAAGGCATCCTGTGCATGCCGGTCGGCGGCGAGAACGCCAACGGCGAGATCAGCCGCATCTGGCTGACCGTCAACGAGGACGAGCGCCTCGACCAGATGGTCAAGCAGCTGGAAAAGCTCGAAGACGTCCGTACCGTGCGCCGGCACGGCGCCGAGCATGAAGTGTTCGAGCGGCTGGAGGAGTTCTTCCGCTGATCAACGGCGGGTGTTAAGGAATCGCTGAACAAATCGCGTTTCTGTTGATGGTTTGGTCAGCGAGCACAATTGCGTCTTCAAAGAGGCGCGTTTTCGCGGCTTTTCCGACTTTGGAGGGACTTTTCCCCTGTTCTTCGTTTTCAAGACGCACCTTGGGTGCTGGCGTTCAATAACGCTCGCCTCGCCAGCACCAGATTGGCGAAGCCAAACAGCGAAAAGAGCTGAGCCGAATTCTTCGCCAG
>NZ_JAGOIT010000021.1 GCF_017995515.1 Propionivibrio sp. | reverse complement strand
TCACGCCCGTGCGCAACATGCCCGAGGTGCTACAGCTCGCCACCTACGCCAATCCGCTGCGCTTCGGCATGGACATCGTGCGCCGTGTCTATCTCGAAGGCGCGGGCCTCATCGACATCTGGCGCGAATTCATCCCCCTGCTGGTGCTGGCCGCCACCACGCTGCCGCTGGCCGCCTGGCTGTTCCGTAACCGGCTTTCCTGACCGTGGGTATCCGTATGTTTGATCTACAACACTCTCATTTTCACCGGCTGCACTTTGGCTTCGCGGCCTGCGCGCTGGCATTGGCTCTGACCGGCTGCGCCGCCGTTGGCCCGGATTTCGTCAAGCCGACGCCAGCAGCGCCCAACGACTGGACGAGCTGGCGCAGCGGCGATGCCTCGCTGCGCATCCCGAACGAAGCCACCCAGGCATTGCCAGCAATGTGGTGGCAGGCCTTCAACGACGCGACCCTCAACGAGTTGCAGCGGCGCGCTTTCGATGCCAGCCCTGACCTGCAAACGGCCACACTGCGCTTCGCCCAGGCACGCGCGCAGCGCAGCACGGTGGCCGCGCAGCGCGGGCCAGAGGTCAACGCCAGCGGGAGCGCCACCCGTCAGCGCCAGAGCGAGAGCGGGGCCAGCACGCGCATGCTCGGCATCATGGGGGCCGACCCGAGCATGACCGAGCTGCTTGCGGAGCCGTTCACGCTGTACCAGGCCGGCTTCGATGCTTCGTGGGAGCTGGATTTGTGGGGCCGCGTGCGCCGCTCTGTGGAAGCCGCCGACGCCGATGTCGGCCAACAGGCTGCACTGCTTGACCTGGCTCGCCTCAGCCTGGCCAGCGATGTGACGCGCAATTACTTCGAGCTGCGCACCGCCCAGCGGCAGATACGATTGATGCGCGAGGATATCGTCGCACTGGAAGATCGCGCCGGGCTGTTGCAAGCGCGTGTCGATGGCGGCGTGCTCGATCACACGGACTTGCAACGCCAGCGCGCCGAACTGGCCGCGCTCAAGGCGCAGTTGCCGCCGCTGCTGGCGCAGGAAGCCGCCAACGCCAACCAGATCGCCCTGCTGCTGGGCGAGCGCCCCGGCGCGCTGCAGGCCGAACTGGCGCCGCGCGACGTGGACGCCAAAACTGCGCTGCCCGATCTGGCCCTCGGCCTGCCCTCGGAAGTGGCGCAGCAAAGACCCGACATCCGCGCTGCTGCAGCGCGCCTGCACAGCGCTACCGCCAACATCGGCATTGCCAAGGCCAGTCTGTATCCCAGCATCCGGCTGGGTGCGAAGTTCGGGTTCGAGTCCTACTTGAGCGGCGAATTCGCCGACTGGAGCAGCCGCACCTGGTCGATCGGCCCCAGCCTCAACCTTCCGATCTTCGACCACGGCCGGCGCACAGCCACCGTGCAACTTCGTGAGCTGCAACAACAGGAAGCGGCGGTGAACTACCAGAAAACCGTGCTGAAAGCGTGGCAGGAGATCGACGATGCGCTGTCCGCCTACAGCGCCGAACAACAACAGGCGCAGGAACTCCAAGCCCGCAGCGACGCGGCCAGCGATGCCTACCAGCTGGCCCAGGCGCGCTACGACGGCGGCGCCACCGACTACACCGCCGTGCTCGACAGCCAGCGCAGCTATCTGCAGGCCCGCCGGGATCTGGCCGCCAACCAGGGCAGGCTGGCCACGCGCTTCATCACGGTGAACAAGGCATTGGGAAATGGATCCGGTTCAGAACAGCTGCCTTCGCCGTCCGTTCCACCCACTTCTTCCGCGCGTTGAACACCATGGCCCTCTCCCTCAAGAACAAGTTAATTCCAATCGTCGTCGTGGCCGTGCTGGCCCTGGCCGGCTGGTACGCCTGGCAGTGGTTCTCCGCTGGCAGCGAGAACCAGGCCTTCATCAGCGGCAATGGCCGCATCGAAGCCACGGAGGTGGACGTCGCCACGAAACTGGCCGGTCGGGTGGGCGACATCCTGGTCGAGGAAGGTGCCTTCGTGAAGTCCGGCCAGGTTCTCGCGACCATGCAGGTGCAGACGCTGGAGGCTCAGCTGCGCGAAGCCAAGGCCCAGCGGCAGCAGGCGGTCCATGGCGTGGCCAGCGCTCAGGCGCAATTGGCAATGCGCCTGAGCGACAAGACCGCCCTGATCGCACAGGTGCGCCGCGCCGAGGCGGAACGCAACGCGGCCAAGCGCCAGCTGGCGCGCTCCGAGACGCTGGTCAAGGGAGGGTTTACCTCCACCCAGACCCTGGACGACGATCGTGCTCGCACGGAAAGCGCCGAGGCCTCCGTGGCCGCTGCCCAGGCGCAGGTGGCCTCGGCCGATGCGTCCATCGCCGCCGCACGCACGCAGATCGTCGGCGCGCAGTCTCAAGTGGAGGCCGTCGATGCCACGCTGGAGCGCATCCAGGCCGAGATCGACGACAGCCAGCTCAAGGCGCCGCGCGATGGCCGCGTGCAGTTCCGCGTGGCGCAGCCCGGCGAGGTGCTCGGCGCGGGCGGGCGGGTGCTGAACATGATCGATCTGTCGGACGTGTACATGACCTTCTTCCTGCCCACCGAGGCGGCCGGTCGGCTCGCGCTCGGCTCGGAAGTGCGCATCGTGCTAGACGCGGTGCCGGGCTACGTGATCCCAGCCAAGGTCTCCTTCATCGCCAGCGCGGCGCAGTTCACGCCCAAGACGGTGGAGACGGCCAGCGAGCGCCAGAAGCTGATGTTCCGGGTGCGGGCGAAGATCGACCGCGAACTGCTGCGCGAGCACCCGGAGCACGTCAAGACCGGCCTGCCGGGCGAGGCCTGGGTGCGCCTTGATCCTTCGCAGGAATGGCCGGCCCGCCTGGCATTGAAGGCGCGGCCATGACGCAGCTCTCCCCAGCGCCCGAGGTCGTGCGGCTGGAGCAGGTGCGGCTGCACTACGGCAAGGTGCAGGCCCTGGCCGGCATTTCGCTGGGGGTGCCATCGGGCTGCATGGTGGGCCTGATCGGGCCGGACGGCGTGGGCAAGTCCAGCCTGCTGTCGCTGGTGGCCGGTGCGCGCGCCGTACAAACCAGGCAAGGTGGAGGCCGCGTGCAGGTGCTGGGCGGCGATATGGCCAGCCGCCGCCACCGCGACGCCGTTTGCCCGCGCATCGCCTACATGCCGCAGGGCCTGGGCAAGAACCTGTACCCGACACTCTCGGTGGAGGAGAACCTGCAGTTCTTCGCGCGCCTGTTCGGCCACGACGCCGCCGAACGGCGCCGACGCATCGACGACCTCACCAACGCCACGGGCCTGCGCGAGTTCCTCGGCAGGCCAGTGGGAAAGCTCTCCGGGGGCATGAAGCAGAAGCTGGGCCTGTGCTGCGCGCTGATCCACGACCCGGACCTGCTGATCCTGGACGAGCCGACCACGGGCGTGGACCCGCTGGCGCGCGCGCAGTTCTGGGACTTGATCACACGCATCCGTCAGAACCGGCCGGGCATGAGCGTGATCGTTGCCACGGCCTACATGGACGAGGCCCAGCGCTTCGACTGGCTGGTGGCCATGGACGACGGCCAAGTGCTCGCGACAGGTACGCCGCAGGAATTGCTGGCGCGCACCGGCAGCGCCTCGCTGGAGGCCGCCTTCATCGCGCTGCTGCCCGAGGACAGGAAGCGCGGCCACGCGGACGTCGTGATTCCCCCGCTGCAGGCCGCGCAGGACGACATCGCCATCGAGGCACAGGATCTGACGATGTGCTTCGGCGATTTCGTCGCGGTGGATCACGTGTCGTTCCGCATCCGTCGCGGCGAGATTTTTGGCTTCCTCGGCTCCAACGGCTGCGGCAAGAGCACGACGATGAAGATGCTCACGGGGCTGCTCGAAGCCAGCGAAGGCAGGGCCTGGCTGTTCGGCCACGAGGTGAATCCGAAGGACATCGCCACCCGTCGCCGCGTGGGTTACATGTCCCAGGCCTTCTCGCTCTATGGCGAGCTGACGGTGCGGCAGAACCTGGAGCTGCACGCGCGCCTGTTCCAGGTGCCCGAGGAGGAGATTCCCGATCGGGTGGCCGAGATGGAGCAGCGCTTCGATCTTGCCGGGGTGCGGGACAGCCTGCCAGAGCGCATGCCGCTGGGCCTGCGCCAGCGTCTTTCGCTGGCCGTGGCGATGGTGCACAAGCCCGAATTGCTGATCCTGGACGAGCCGACCTCGGGCGTGGATCCGGTCGCGCGCGACGCCTTCTGGCGGCTGCTGGTGGAGCTCTCGCGCCGCGACAAGGTGACGATCTTCATCTCCACCCACTTCATGAACGAGGCCGAACGCTGCGACCGCATGTCGATGATGCATGCGGGCAAGGTGCTCGACAGCGATGCACCCGCAAGGCTGGTGGAGAAGCGCGGTGCGCAGACCCTGGAAGAGGCGTTCATCGGCTACCTGATCGAGGCCGATGGCGGCGGGGCCAAGTCGGCTGCTGATGAAAAACCTGTCATTCCCGCGCAGGCGGGAATCCAGAGCGCGAACATCCTGGATTCCCGCCTGCGCGGGAATGACGAGGAGAAGACCACCCCGCACCACCGCAGCCGCTTCAGCCTGCAGCGCCTGGTCAGCTATTTATGGCGCGAGTCGCTGGAGCTGCAGCGCGATCCGGTACGCGCCACATTGGCATTGGCAGGCTCGCTGATCCTGATGCTCGTGATGGGCTTCGGCATCAACATGGACGTGAACGACCTGAGCTACGCCGTGCTGGATCGGGATCAGTCCAGCTTGAGCGAGAGCTACAAACTGAGCCTGTCCGGCTCGCGCTACTTCGTGGAGCAGCCGCCGATCACCGATTACGCGGACATGGATCGCCGCCTGGCCAGCGGCGAGCTGAGCCTGGCGCTGGAGATCCCGCCAGGTTTTGGCCGTGACGTGCTGCGCGCGCGCGAGGTGGCGATCGGCGCCTGGATCGACGGCGCCATGCCGTCCAGGGCCGAGACCGTCATGGGCTACGTACAGGGCATCCACCAGCACTGGCTGACCGAGCAGGCGACCGTGCGCGGCAACGGCCCAGCAGCCGGTCTGGCCGGCATCGAGACGCGCTTTCGCTACAACCCGGACGTCAAGAGTCTGCCGGCGATGGTACCGGCGATCGTGCCCCTGGTTCTGCTGATGCTGCCGGCCATG
The DNA here is from genome assembly GCF_017995515.1 of Propionivibrio sp. Lineage (GTDB taxonomy): Bacteria > Pseudomonadota > Gammaproteobacteria > Burkholderiales > Rhodocyclaceae > Propionivibrio. The sequence continues at coordinate 34,379 of NZ_JAGOIT010000021.1, read as the reverse complement.
CTCACGGCGCTGGCCGTGGTGCGCGAGAAGGAGACAGGCTCGATCATCAACCTGTACGTCACGCCGGTCACTCGCACCGAGTTCCTGCTGGGCAAGCAACTGCCCTATGTGGCGCTGGCCGTGCTGAACTTCCTGCTCATGACGCTGCTGTCCGTGACCGTCTTCGGGGTCCCGGTCAAGGGCAGCTTCATCACCCTGTTGTTCGCTGCGGTGGTCTTCAGTTTCTGCTCCACCGGCTTGGGCCTGCTGGCGTCGAGCGTCACCAAGAGCCAGGTTGCGGCGATGTTCTTTGCCATGGTCGGCACGGTCATGCCGGCCATGCAGTTCTCCGGAATGAACGACCCGGTCTCCTCGCTGCAGGGCGGTGCGCGCCTGCTGGGCCAGATCTACCCGACCACCCACATGATCGATGTCAGCCGCGGAGTGTTCAACAAGGCGCTGCACTTCGGCGACCTGGGTGCCTCACTCATTCCCATGCTGATCGCCGCGCCGCTCATCGTGGGTGCCTCGATCCTGCTGCTGCGCAAACAGGAGCGTTAGTATGAAACCCCCACGTCGCTTCGCTCCTGCCCCCCGAGGGGGCGGTCAGTGCCTTCGGGCGGCCGGGCGCCACTGACATGCGCCAATTCCTCTCCAACACGTGGCGCCTGGGCATCAAGGAGCTGTGGAGCCTGCGGCGCGACCCGACCATGCTGGTGCTGATCGCCTTTGTGTTCACCCTGGGCGTGTACGCCGGCGCCACGGCCATGCCCGAGACGCTGAACAACGCGTCCATCGCGATCGTGGATGAGGACCAGTCGCCGGTGTCGCAACGCATTGTCTCGGCCCTGTATCCGCCGCAGTTCAGCAAGCCGCAGATGATCGAGTGGTCGCAGATGGATCGCGGCATGGACGCGGGGCTGTACACCTTCGTGATGGTGATCCCGCGCAACTTCCAGCGCGACCTGCTGGCGGGCCGCTCGCCCCGGATCCAGCTCAACGTGGACGCCACGCGCATGAGCCAAGCCTTCGTCGGCAGCGGCTACGTGCAGCAGATCGTCATGGGCGAGATCGGTGAGTTCGCCCAGCGCTACCGGGGCAGCGACGTCCCGCCGGTGGATCTGGCCCTGCGGGCGCGTTTCAATCCCACGCTGGAGCTGTCCTGGTTCGGCAGCCTGGTGGAGGTGATCGACTACATCACCATGCTGTCCATCGTCCTGGCCGGCGCGGCGCTGATCCGCGAGCGCGAGCACGGCACCATCGAGCACCTGCTAGTCATGCCGGTGACGCCCGCGCAGATCATGCTGGCCAAGGTCTGGCCCATGGGGCTCGTGGTCCTGCTGGCGTGCTGGGTGTCGATCACGTTCGTCGTGCGCGGGTTGCTGCACGTTCCGGTGGCCGGCTCGTTGCCGCTGTTTTTCGCGGGCGCGGCGCTGTGCGTATTTGCCACGACCGCCATGGGCATCTTCATGGCCACGGTGGCGCGCAACATGCCGCAGTTCGGCATGCTGATGATCCTGATCATCCTGCCGCTGCAGATGCTCTCGGGCGGCAGCTCCCCGCGCGAGAGCATGCCCGAGTTGGTGCAGAACATCATGCTGCTGGCGCCGACCACACACTTCGTAAAACTGGGACAGGCCATCCTGTTCCGTGGCGCCGGGCTGGACGTGGTGTGGCCGCAGTTCGTGGCGCTGGCGCTGATCGGCGGCGTGCTGTTCGCGCTGTCGTTGCAGCGCTTTCGCAAAACCATCAGTCAGATGGCCTGATGGTCAACTCCATGCCATCGTCGGCAGGCGCGAAGAGAACGACATGGGCCTGGTTATGGCTCGTGATCGTGCCTGTGTCAGCCATTGCCGAAGAGCCGCATCGTCCTTCATGTCGATGCGTACGCGCCAGCCCAGGCGCGAAGATTATTCAGGGGCGGAAGAAAAGACAGGGGACGTGATGGAGGAAGAGGACAGGTCATGAACCCATACACACTGGAGAGCCACCCGTGGGCCTGTGCGGGTCTGCTCGACAGGCATGGGCGCCTCGTCAGGTACTTGTTGTTGCTCGCCATCGCGGCGCTCTGTGCTGGATGCGCTGGCGTCAAGGTGCGGACCGTCACCGCGAAAGACTACGTGTCGGAGCGGCGCGGTGACGTGCTGACCACCGGCAAGCTCAGCACCTCGGCACGCGACGTACTCACGAGTCTCGCGGTCCAGCCAGATCGCTGCCAGCAGAGCGTCGATCCTTGTGTCCAGGCATTGACACACACGGACGGCATCGACGCCGAACGTCAACTTGCCACGCTGGCAGAGCTCTGGCTGCAGGAGGCGTTGCGGCAGGAGAAGTCGGGCGCTGAGGCCCAGCCGCGCTTCGAGGATGCATTGGGCGCCTATTTGCAGGTTGCGCGCTATGGCTACGCCTACCTGTTCTTCACATCACGCCGATCGGGCGAGCGGGCCTTCGAGGATCGCCAGACGCAGATGCGCGACTACTACAACTTTGCGGTGCAGCAGGCGACCGCGCTGTTTTTCGAGCAGTATCGGAGCCGGCCTGATCAAGTCAGAGGACGGATGCAGGTGGGCGACTGGTTGTTGAGCGCAAACCTGTCCGATCTGTACCCGCGGGAGCTTACGCCACGCCGCGCCAGCGAACTGCTGCCCGCTTCACGGCTCACCTTCCAGGGTATCCGAAGCATTTATCGGCGCGATGGGCTGGGTGCCGATCTGGTGATTGCCACCGATGCCGACGCCCGGGGCATAGGTGAAAAGCCAACCGCGCCTTTGACGGGGTCCTATAGCGAGATGCCTTATCGGCCGGTCACGGCCATCATCGCGTTTTCCGGGAGCACGCTGGAGGAGGTGCTTCACACCCGGGAAGCCACGCTGCTCGGATACGATCCCTACCAGCATGAAACCCTGGATGTCCACGACATCCCGGTGCCGCTCGCCGCGAACTTCACTTCCGCCTACGGGCTGTGGCTGGCGCGCTCGGACTTTTCCACGCAGGCACTGCGCAATGTCCTGGGCAAGTCCGGCAGTCTCGATGCGCCGTACGTCTACCTGACGCAGCCATTTGATCCGAACCGGCAGGTCATCGTCATGCTGCACGGATTGGCCAGCAGCCCCGAAGCCTGGATCAACGTCGCCAACGAGGTCATGGGTGACGAAGCATTGCGCAAACGCTATCAAGTCTGGCAGGTGTACTACCCCACCAATGCGCCCCTTGCCTACAACCACGCGAGCATTCGCGCCGCGCTTGCCGCGACCTTCCAGCACTTCGATCCCGAAGGGACCGCAGCTTCCTCGCGCGACATTGTGATCATCGGCCACAGCATGGGTGGGGTGCTCGGTCGATTGCTGGTGTCTTCCTCCGGCAGCGTGTTGCTCGATGCGGTCAAGGAACTCCGGCAGATCGATGATGCGCAGGTCAAGAAGCTGCGGGCGGAAACCGACGGTTTCCTGACTTTCGAGGCCTATCCGGGAATCTCGCGGGCCATCTTCATTGCCGCCCCCCACAAGGGAACGCCTTTCGCCAGCAATCGCCTTTCGCGGATGCTGTCCGGGCTCATCACGATGCCTGTGAAGGCCGTGGATCATGTCATGCGGCTCAATCGTCAGATCGTCGGTGGCAGCCAGGCCTCATCGGCACGCCTGCCGGCCAGCCTGCCCAATGGCGTGGACAGCCTCAAGGATTCGAACCCGTTCATCCGCGCCGCGGCCGAACTGCCGATTTCGCCCTCTGTGCGCTACCACAGCATCGTGGCCAACCACACGCCCCGGACGACGCTTGAGGACTCTGACGATGGACTGGTGCCCTACCGCAGCGCGCATCTGCCAGGAGCCGAGTCGGAGCTGGTGATCCCGTATTCCCATAGCGTCCAGGAGACCCCTGAGGCCATACTGGAGATACGACGGATTCTGCGAGAGCAGCGGTAGCCAGCGGAAGACAGTGTGACGCAGTGGTGAACTTCATTGGCGCGTGCCACTTCATCGACGCTTGACGGCGTACTTGAACTCCCCATGGGCACAGCCGATGTCAGACGGCCCATCCAAACGTCTCCAGCTTGGTTGACAACTAGTTTCCATTGATGGAAACTAGTTGTCATGGATCAACGAAATCTATCTTCCTCTGTACCGGACCCCGACGCCGTCGCCGTGACCGAATTGACCTTGGCGGTGTTTCGGCTGAACGGCGTATTGCTTCACTGGGGTGACAAGCTGGTCGCGCCGCTCGGTCTCACCAGTGCACGGTGGCAGATGCTGGGTGCTATCGCCCTTGCCGACACGCCGCCGACGGCACCCCAGGTGGGTGGGGTGATGGGCATCACGCGCCAGGGCGCACAAAAACAACTCAACCTGCTGACTGAACAGGGGCTCGTTAAATCGCACCCGAATCCAGCGAATCAGCGTTCGCCGTTCTACGCCCTGACGCCGGAGGGTTGGGCTCAGTACCGCAAGGCCGATGCCCTCTGGGCCGCACAGGCTGCCGAACTGGCTGCACTGATCCCAGCCATCCAAGCCAGCACTGCCACCCGAACGCTCGAATCCATGCGGCGCGCGTTGCAGACTGTTCCCCCTTTTTCAAAGGTCCAACCATGAAATCCAAATTGCATGCCATCTTCGGCGTCGTCGCGATCCTTTGCATCACTGCGTTCTGGCTCTCGACCCTCGTGTCAGAGCTTTTCATGGATCAGGCAAGTGTCGCGGCGGTCAAGAACGCGGTGTTGAGCGGTATGTGGTTGCTGATCCCGTCGATGGCGGCCACCGGCGGCAGTGGTTTTTCGCTCGTGAAGGGCCGTGGCGGCCGCCTTGTCGGTGTCAAGGGGAGAAGGATGAAGATCGTGGCGGCCAATGGCCTGCTGATACTGCTGCCCAGCGCATTCTTTCTGGCGTCGTGGGCCAATGCGGGGCGTTTCGACGGCATGTTCTATGCACTGCAAGGCGTGGAGTTGCTGGCCGGCGCTGTGAATTTTTCACTGCTTGCATTGAACATGCGCGACGGCCTCAAGCTGAGCGGTCGGCTCGCTCGCAAACGACCTGCGCCTGGATCTTCCCGCTGATCCCATCTGATCACGGCGAGTCCTGTGCCGGCAACTGCCTTCGGACATCATTTCTGCGGCTGCCCTGTGCTCGGCCACCGCCACTACAGGAATCCTGATTAGCAACAAGAGAGGCTGCGGGGACTGCCCAGTTTGGCATCGGGGTCCCGGATCGCCTGGTCGGAAAGTACTTCAAGCGTTGCGGCTACACCGCCCAGCAAAAGAATCTTCTGCAAAAAGCCTTGCGCATCATGAATCGCATCGCGCAATGGCCCGAACGTATCCGTTCCTATTTCCAGCGGCTTGGTGAATCTACTTAAGGGCCGGGTTAATGGTCAGACACGACCGGCCTGGACGGTTTCAGCAGCACGAACTTGATGTGTTCGTGTTCGCCCGGAAACAGCGTGACTTGCTGGTAGTGAATCTCCCCGCGCGCGGGATGCTGGAAACCGCGTTCGCCGCCTTGTCGTTCGAGGACGTCGTGCAACTTCCAGAAACGAGTGAAATCCGTACTGCCGGCTGAGAGTTCCTCAACGAGTCGCTGCATCGCCGGTTCATCGAGCCGGTTGCGGCAGTCGGCGCGAAACTCGGCGGTGATGCGGCGGGCGCGGATTTCCCAGTCGATCAGGAAATCGCGCGCCTGCGGCGCCAAGAAAACGAAGCGCAGCATGTTGGGCGGCGCTTCGCCTTCGCCGCGCGGCGCATCGAGCCAGCCGGTGAATAGCTCGGCTGCGGCCTCGTTCCAACCGAGAATGTCCCAATACCGGCCCATCAGATAGGCCGGCGCAGCGATATCGTCGAGCAATTCGACCAATGCCGGCGGCGGATTGTCGTTTTCCGGCATGCTTTCCTGCGGATCGCGCCGGTCCGCCATCTCGAACAGGTACGCACGTTCGCTGCGCGTCAGACGCAGCGTCATGGCCAAGCGATCAAGCGCTTCGGCGGACACATTGACCTCGCGCCCCTGTTCGATCCACGTGTACCAGGTCGGGCTGATACCGACGAGTTGGGCGGCCTCCTCGCGCCGTAGTCCGGCGGTGCGCCGTCGATTTCCGGCGGGAAAGCCGAAGTCCGCCGGCTGGCTCCGGCTGCGGATCACGTGCAGAAACTCTCCGAGCGCCTTGCGACGCGCAATTTCGGCTTCGATTTTCATCCTTGGACTTTCATCCCGTTTCCTTCTCGCTATTACTTTTAGTACTAGTATAAACAGTTGTCTTGTTAAGGGATAAAACAAGCAATACGATCGCATCCACTGTCCGGAGCGTCGTCTCCGGCACCCAGACAACGCGCCGCGATGGCGCACAATCGAGGAGAAAAACTCATGGCCGGAAAGACCCTTTACGACAAGTTGTGGGACAGCCACGTGATCCGTCAGGAAGACGACGGCACCTGTCTTCTTTACATCGACCGTCATCTGGTGCACGAGGTGACGAGCCCGCAGGCGTTTGAAGGCTTGCGCCTCGCCGGCCGCAAGCCGTGGCGCGCCGATTCGATCGTCGCCGTACCCGATCACAACACGCCGACCAACCATTGGGACCGCGACATCGAAGATCCGATCTCGAAGCGTCAGGTCGATACGCTCGACGCCAACATCAAGCAGACCGGCGCCCTGATCTACTTCCCGTTCAAGCACGCGAACCAGGGCATCATCCACGTGATCGCACCGGAAAACGGCGCCACCCTGCCCGGCATGACCGTCGTCTGCGGCGACAGCCACACGGCGACGCACGGGGCGTTCGCCGCCCTCGCCCACGGCATCGGCACCTCCGAAGTCGAGCACGTAATGGCGACGCAGACGCTGGTCCAGAAGAAGTCGAAGTCCATGCTGATCAAGGTCGAAGGCCAACTCGGCGCCGGCGTCACCGCCAAGGACGTGGCGCTGGCCATCATCGGCAAGATCGGCACGGCCGGTGGTACGGGTTACTGCGTCGAGTTCGCCGGTTCGGCAATCCGCGGCCTGTCGATGGAAGGCCGCATGACCGTGTGCAACCTGGCCATCGAGGCGGGTGCGCGTGCCGGCATCATCGCCGCCGACGAGACGACGATCGCCTACCTCGAAGGCCGCACTCACGCACCGAAAGGCGCGCAGTGGGAGCAAGCGGTTGCGTACTGGAAGACGCTGCACTCCGACGCCGACGCCGTGTTCGATACGGTGATCGAGATGAAGGCCGAAGACATCGAACCGCAGGTCACCTGGGGCACGTCGCCCGAGCAGGTGCTCGCCGTCGGCGGCAAGGTGCCGAATCCGGCGAACGAGGCCGATCCCATCAAGCGCGCCGGCGTCGAACGCGCCCTGCAATACATGGGCCTCAAGGCCGACATGCCGCTCACCGACATCACCATCGACAAGGTCTTCATCGGCTCCTGCACCAACTCGCGCATCGAAGACTTGCGCGCCGCTGCCGTCGTCGCCAAGGGCAAGAAGGTCGCGTCGAACGTGAAGCTGGCGATCGTCGTGCCGGGGTCGGGCATCGTCAAGCGCCAGGCCGAATCCGAGGGGTTGGACAAGATTTTCACCGAGGCGGGTTTCGAATGGCGCGAGCCGGGTTGCTCGATGTGCCTGGCGATGAACGCCGACCGCTTGTCGTCGGGCGAGCGCTGCGCCTCGACCTCCAACCGTAACTTCGAAGGCCGCCAGGGCCCCGGCGGACGCACGCACCTCGTCAGCCCGGTCATGGCCGCTGCCGCCGCGATCGCGGGCCACTTCGTAGACATCCGCAAAGCCTGATCAGGAGACGAACCGATGAAATCATTCACCCAACTCAAAGGGCTCGTCTGCCCGCTCGATCGTGCCAACGTCGACACCGACGCGATCATTCCCAAGCAGTTCCTGAAGTCCATCGAACGCGCCGGCTTTGGTCCCTACCTGTTCGACGAATGGCGCTACACGAACTACGGCGAACCGGGCATGGACTGCACGAATCGCCCGAAGAACCCGGACTTCGTGTTGAACAAGCCGCGCTACCAAGGGGCGCAGATCCTGCTCGCGCGCGACAACTTCGGCTGCGGTTCGAGCCGCGAGCACGCGCCGTGGGCGATCAACGACTACGGTTTCCGCGTCCTCATCGCGCCCTCCTTTGCCGACATCTTCTTCTCCAACTCGTACAAGAACGGCATTCTTCCGATCGTTGCTTCGAGTGAAATCGTCGACCGCCTGTTTGCCGAATGCGAAGCGACGGAAGGCTACGCGCTCGACGTCAATCTTGAAGCGCAAACGGTGACGACGCCGTCGGGCTTCAGTTTCAAGTTCGACATCACGCCGCACCGCAAGCATTGCCTGTTGAATGGCCTCGACGAGATCGGCCTGACGCTGGTGCACGCCGATGAGATCCGTGCATTCGAGAGCAAACGCAAGGCGGAATTCCCCTGGATGTTCGCGTAAACGCGGTTGAATCGACTCGGGCAATCCCGCGCTGCGGCCGCCGGATTGCCTTTTTTATTATTCATAATAAGGTTTAACAAAATTACGCAGTTAATTGTTTTATATCAATAATAGTTGATTGCAAATTCGTGCCATGCGCAACACTCAGCGGAACTTGCGCCGAGTTAGGCCCGCTGTACGGTACCTTGACGATGTAGATGCGGTCGAGACGTGCTGGCGGTCAAGGCCAACCAGAAGACCGTGTCGGAAGCGCTGATCGAGGGCTTCGAGACCGGCGAAGCGCTCGGCTGGGGATCGGTCGAAGTACAGCACCAGACGACGGTCGAAAAGAACCACGGGCGCATCGAAACACGGCGAGCCCTCCTCGCACCAAAGATTGACTGGCTGCCCGAGGCGATCCGAACGGCGTGGCCGACACTGGGCGCCGTCGGCATGATCGAGACCACCCAGGACAAGGGGACAGGCGAGGGTGCGACGATCAGTACGGATCGTCGCTACTTCATCCTGAGCCGTGGCGTCACCACAGTTGGCGATTTGGCCCGGGCGGTCCGCGTGCACTGGGGCGTCGAGTCGATGCACAGGGTCCTCGACGTGACCTTCCGGGAAGACGCCTGCCGGGTGCGCAAAGAGGACGCCGCACGCAATCTCTCGCTGCTGCGCAAAATCACTCTCGCCATGCTCCGCCTCGATACCGCTTATCCCAAGAGCAGTCTCCGTCAGCGCCGCAACCGTGCTTCCCGAAAACCGCTCTACCGCGCTGAGCTCCTCGGCCTTCGGCCTCGGTCTCAGCCACGCACCAAGAAATCAACCTGAAAACTTCACCGCAAAGGCGCGAAGGCGCAAAGATCGCAAAGGAAACAACAGGTGGGTCGTATTGACCATTCACCCTGTGGGTGGCGATGGAGGATAGGTGCTGTTCGCGTAGCGCTTTGATTTTCTTTGCGAACCTTTGCGATCTCTGCGCCTTTGCGGTGAAGATTTCAGCCACGCACTAAGAAATCAACCTGAAAACTTCACCGCAAAGGCGCGAAGGCGCAAAGATCGCAAAGGAAACAACAGATGGGTCGTATTGACCATTCACCCTGTGGGTGGCGATGGAAGATAGGTGCTGTTCGCGTAGCGCTTTGATTTTCTTTGCGAACCTTTGCGATCTCTGCGCCTTTGCGGTGAAGATTTCAGCCACGCACCAAGAAATCAACCTGAAAACTTCACCGCAAAGGCGCGAAGGCGCAAAGATCGCAAAGGAAACAACAGGTGGGTCGTATTGACCATTCACCCTGTGGGTGGCGATGGAAGATAGGTGCTGTTCGCGTAGCGCTTTGGTTTTCTTTGCGAACCTTTGCGATCTCTGCGCCTTTGCGGTGAAGAACTGAGTTTTTCAGGATCAATGAATGTGTAGGCGATTGCCGTGGGAATCGACCCGGCATGGCTTTCGGAGTAAACTTCCGCTTTTTTGCGGGAATAGTCAGATGAACACAGCTTTTCGCCGTATTTCCAGTTTTTTCCTCTTGCTTTTCGGACTAGCTCTTCCCGCATGGGCCGGCGAATCGGTCATGGTGGCCGGCATACCGCTCGATTTCATCCTCTTCGCCATGACGCTGCTCGGCGTCGCGCTCTTCCACGACAACACCCTGACAGTCGGTCTGACCGGTCTGGCAACAATCTCGATCTACAAGCTGATCTTCACCGGATTCAAGGCTGGCGCCGGCTTCGCGGGCCTGGTCGGGCATTTCCAGCACGAATGGGTCATTCTGGCCAATCTCTTCTGTCTGCTGATGGGCTTTGCGCTGCTCTCTCGGCATTTTGAAAAGAGTCATGTGCCGGTCATCCTGCCCAAGTACCTCCCGAACGACTGGAAGGGCGGTTTCGTCCTGCTCGTCATGGTGTTCGTGCTATCGAGCTTCCTCGACAACATTGCCGCCGCGCTGATCGGTGGCGCAATGGCGCATCAGCTCTTCAAGGGCAAGGTTCACGTCGGTTATCTGGCCGCGATTGTCGCTGCGTCTAACGCTGGCGGCTCGGGATCGGTTGTCGGCGATACGACGACGACCATGATGTGGATCGACGGCGTCAGCCCGCTCAACGTTGTCCACGCCTACGTTGCGGCCGCTGTAGCCCTCGTTATCTCGGCTTACTTCGGTGCGAAACAGCAGCACGCCTACTCGCCGATCATCAAGAGCAGCCATGCACATACCAAGGTCGACAAGGCCCGGATCGGCATCGTCGCGCTGATACTTGTATTTGCCATTGTCACCAACATTGTGATCAACGTGGAGTTCGCCGCGCTCGCCGATCACTTCCCCTTCATCGGCGTTGCGGTCTGGGCTGCGATCCTGCTGTCGATCCCGGTTCGCCGCCCGGATTGGGAAGTGCTGCCGGAGAATTTTAAAGGAACCGTCTTCCTGCTTTCGCTCGTCACCTGCGCCTCGATGATGCCGGTCGAGCAGCTCCCGCCGGCATCTGCCTTGGCCGCACTCAGTCTCGGTTTCGTCTCAGCGGTATTCGACAACATCCCGCTTACCGCGCTGGCGCTCAAGCAGGGGGGCTACGACTGGGGCTTCCTCGCCTACGCAGTCGGTTTCGGCGGTTCGATGGTCTGGTTTGGTTCGTCTTCAGGCGTCGCGCTGTCCAACATGTTCCCGGAAGGAAAATCGGTCGGTAACTGGCTGCGTCACGGTTGGCACGTAGCGCTTGCTTACGTTGTTGGTTTCTCGGTTCTTTACTTTACCCTCGGCTGGAATCCGCACGAGGCGCACAAGGCTGCCCCACAGGCAACTTCGGAAGCGCATGCCGTAGAAGCGGCGCCGGCCCAGTAGGAAGAACTATCTCTGGAAACGACAACGCCACCCTGGAGGTGGCGTTGTCTATTGCCAGAAAGGCGCTCTCGACTACTCCGGAATCAGATCGGCATTCGGATCGCGCTTGACCCCCGGTTTGCGCCCGCGCGCTGGCGCTGGCAGATCGCAAGACAGCCGGCAGCTAGTGCCTTCGATCTTCTTGCCATCAATGAACCGCGTTACCTGACAGCAGATCACCTCACCGCTCGCGGCAAGTTCCGCGACCTGGTCCCTCAGTTTAGCCAGAGGAATGTGCAACGCTTGCGAAATCTCCGAATCGAGTTGTTCGCCATTGGCTCTCAGAAATTTGAGAATCGATGCATTCATGTCGGATTCCTGTAGGGCTCGCTATAAAAATGGGCTCTAGTGTGCGCCCGAATTGCCTTGATGACAACGAGAATCATCGCTGTTCCGGCAAAAAGTCAATAGCTGTCGATCAGCTGCGATCTTTATCCAACTGCATCGTCAACTATCTGCGTGAAGGATAGATTTCGCGGCCGGCATCGCGGACGTCGCGCCGCAACTGGCGCCGCTCATCGGGCGACATGCGCCGTTCCGGGCGGCGCTCCGCGGCAGAGCCCCGCTGGTCCCCTTGCTGCCATTGCTCCGGCCTTCCGCGCGGCTGTTCGCGATCGACATTAACCTGCTCTTCGCGCAGCCACCGGATATCTTTCGCATACGCGTCGGCGATCGGCAAAACCAGCGCGAGCATCGTCACGACAGCAACGCTGCCTTTGACCACAACGCGTGAATCGATCATGACGATAAAGCTCCCAATAGCGACAGCAAACCGTGACAAAGCTTGTCGACCAGTATGCCGACGTGCCCGACCCGACGATCATACAAACCATGGACAATTGTAAGGAATTGTTTCTCATTCATCGCGGCGAAGCACAAATTGACAAGCCGGATTCCCGTATTGCATTCCCACGCTTTTCGCCGCCGGGGCTTTCCGGTTACGATTCAGCGATGGCTGACCGAAAAATCCTCGTCGTCGATGACGACAAACGACTGCGCGAGCTTCTGCAACGTTATCTCGGCGATAACGGCTTCCTGGTTAAAACAGCAGAAAACGGCGAAGCAATGGACAAGGCGCTCGCCCGTGACATGTTCGATCTGATCGTGCTCGACCTCATGCTTCCCGGCGAGGACGGTCTGTCGATCTGCCGGCGTATGCGGGCGAGCGACCCGGATCAGGCGGTCATCATGCTCACCGCCAAGGGCGATGAGATCGACCGTATCGTCGGACTGGAGATGGGCGCCGACGACTATCTACCCAAGCCGTTCAATCCGCGCGAATTGATTGCCCGCATTCAGGCCGTCCTGCGCCGGCGGGTTGCGCCGATTCCAGGAGCACCAACTGGCGAGGAACGATTGATCGTCTTCAGCGACGTCGAAGTCGATCTGGCAACCCGCACGCTGAAGCGCAATGGCGAAACATTGCCGCTCACAACCGGTGAGTTCGCGGTTCTCAAGGTATTGCTCGAACACCCGAGGCAACCGCTCTCGCGTGATCGCCTGATGGCGCTTGCACGTGGGCGTGAACAGGGACCATTTGATCGGGCAATCGACGTCCAGGTGTCACGCTTGCGCAAGCTGATCGAACCCGACCCGGCGACGCCACGCTACCTGCAAACCGTCTGGGGATTCGGTTACGTTTTCATTCCCGACGGCCAGGCGCAAGCGAAGTAGTCGATTCCACTCTCCCAATGACCTTCACCAAGGGATCCGTGTGACGCTGCTGCAAAAGTTATCCCCTCGCACCTTGCTGCTTCGCACCTTCCTGCTCGTCAGCCTGTTGATATTCGTCTCCGTAGCCAGTTGGATCGCGCTTTTCGCGCTCGCTCAGCGCGAACCGCAAGCAAGGCAACTGGGACAGCTTGCCGTCAGTGTCGTCAACCTCACCAACGCGGCGCTGGTTTCCGCGGAACCGACGAAGCGGGTCGCTCTCTTGCGCGACCTCGCGGACAGCGAAGGCGTGCATCTTTATCCTTCTGAGCCCGATGATGTAGTCACGCCCTTACCCGACAACCGATTTTTTTCAACGATGCTGGAGACGGCCAAGGCACAGCTGGGGCCTTCGACCCGACTGGCGGCCAGCATCAACGGTCAACCGGGTATCTGGATCAGTTTCTCGGTCGATGAGGCCGACGAGGATATCTACTGGTTGATGCTGCCGGGCGAACGTGCACAGAGCGAATTTCCATGGCATTGGCTCGGCTGGGGCTGCGTATCACTGATTTTGGCGCTGCTCGTCGCCTGGCTGATCGTCTCCCGCGTCACCCAACCGCTGCGTGTACTCGCGCGAGCCGCGAGTGAGGTCGGCCGGGGCCTACATCCGGAGGCGGTTCCCGAACGCGGCGCCATCGAACTTCAACAGCTTGCCCGAGCCTTTAATGGCATGTCGGAAGACCTCAAGCGGATCAACGCCGAGCGCGCAGAAGTTCTCGCCGGGCTTTCGCATGACCTGCGCACGCCACTTGCACGCCTGCGGCTCGAAGCCGAGTTGTCAATCCGCGAAGATCACGCGCGCAACGCCGTCATTGACGACATCGAGCAAATGGACGCGATTATTGGACAGTTCCTTGACTTCGCCCGCGGTGAAAGCGGCGAGGCGCCGGAACTCGCCGACATCAACGAAATCGTGACGCAGGTCGCCGAAACGCTGGGGCGAAGGGAGGAGCCGCCAACGCTTGCGCTTGCCGAACTGCCGCACGTCCGTATTCACCGCAAGGCCCTGACGCGAGCCATTGTCAATCTGCTGGAGAATGCGAGAAAGTACGGCGGCGAGCCGATTACGCTGGAAACGTCGAGCATCGGCGAAGAGGTCCGGATCGACATCCTCGATCGGGGCCCGGGCATTCCTAAAGACGAAGTCGAACGCTTGAAGCGCCCGTTCACGCGCCTCGAGGGGGCCCGTACCGACGCGACTGGAACCGGCCTCGGCTTGGCGATCGTCGACCGGATCGCGCGCCTGCACAAGGGCTCGCTCGACTTGATCGCACGCGACGGCGGCGGCCTGATCGCACGTCTCAGGATTCCAGCCGATAACTGAAAGAACGATCGGACTTCGCGGGTTGCCGTCTCCGAAACCCGATGTACGCGTAGCTGTACTGAACCGCCGACATCAATAGCGCAGCACCTTCGCCAAGAATCCTGCCAATTCTGGTGCCCGAGGTCGGCCGAAAACCTCCGCCGACCTCCCCTCTTCCACGGCTCGACCCTCCGCAATAAACACGCAGTAATCCGAAACCTGCCGCGCGAAGCCCATGTTGTGGGTGACGATGATGAGGTCGCGGCCTTCGCTACGCAGTTCGGCGATGAAGTCGAGAACTTCGGCGGTCATTTCCGGGTCGAGCGCGGAAGTGGGCTCGTCGAAGACGAGGAAGCGCGGTTTGATGGCGATGGCGCGGACGATGGCGACGCGTTGTTGCTGGCCACCGGAGAGTTCGGCCGGGCGCCGGTCGGCGTGGGCCGAGAGCTGGAAGCGGTCGAACAGCGCGTCGACGGTTTCGCGCGCTTCCGCCGGCGGTACGGCGTGCACCTTGACGAGCGGCAGCAGCACGTTTTCGCGCGCGCTGAGGTGCGGAAACAGGTTGTACGCCTGGAACACGGTGCCGATGCTGCGCCGGTGCGCGAGCAGGTCGTTTTCGTTGAAAGCGACTTCGCGGCCGTCGATGGCAAGGCTGCCGGTGTCGGGCACGGCCAGCCCGGCGACGACGCGCAGCAAGGTCGTCTTGCCGCCCCCGGAGGGGCCGATGATCGCCAGCGAGTGGCATTCCGGCAGCGACAGGTTGACGCCGCGCAGCGCCTGGTTCTCGCCGAAGGTCTTGGTAATGCCGCGCGCCTCAAGCCGCATAGTGGAATTTTCGCTCCAGGATGCGGCTCGCCAGTGAGATCGGCAGCGTCAGCAGCAGGTAGCCGGCGGCGAGCGGGAGGTAGCTCTCCAGCGTG
This sequence comes from Propionivibrio sp., assembly GCF_017995515.1. Taxonomy (GTDB): domain Bacteria; phylum Pseudomonadota; class Gammaproteobacteria; order Burkholderiales; family Rhodocyclaceae; genus Propionivibrio. Next base: position 19,201 of record NZ_JAGOIT010000021.1, on the reverse strand, counting down.
CTGTAGGTGAAGGCGTTGACCTCCTGCGCGTTGAGCGTGAATTCGTTCAACGCAATGATCGAGAGCAGGGAGGAATCCTTGATGATCGAGGCGAACTGGCCGGTGAGCGGCGGGATGAGCTGGCGGACGACCTGCGGGAAGATGACGTAGCGGTAGGTCTGCCCGCGCGTGAGGCCGATGGCGCGCGCCGATTCGAGCTGCGAATCGCGGATGCTTTCGATCCCGGCGCGAACCATTTCAGCCAGATAGGCGCCGGCGAACAGCGAGAGCGTGAGGACGCCGACGACGTAGCGGTTCTCGACGCCGACCGCGTTGGCGACGACGTAGAAGAGGATGAGGATCTGCACGAGCAGCGGCGTGCCGCGAACCGCCTCGACATAGAGCGCTGCCGCGTAGCGCAACGGCAGGAAGCGCGCACGGCGCGCAAGCGCGGTGACGACGCCGATGAGCACGCTGACCAGCAAGGCCGCCGCCGAGATCGCCACCGTCATCAGCCAGCCCTGCACGAACTTCTGCCGGTACGCCCAGATCGCCGGCCAGTTCCAGCCGTAGTGCAGCTGGTTGAAGGCGAAGGTGAAGAGCGCGGCGGTGAGCAGCGCGACGAAGCTCCAGGCGACGACGCACGCGGCGCGTTCGACTGGGCGGCCGTCGCTTGGCGCGAGGAGGAAAGTGAGCAGCGAAGGCACTTATTGACAGTCGTCAAAGAGGCTGAGGAGCTTCCCCTCCGTTCGTGGTGAGCCGCCGAACCATGAACAGGCGCTCGGTGCGAGCCTCACGTCCTTCGACAGGCTCAGGGCGAACGGTGGTAGAGATCTGTCAGTCATATCCACGAAAGCCCGTGGCCCCTTCCTACAGGAAGAACGCCGAGCCGAGCCGCTTGAACTCGTCCTTCATCTCCTTGAAGTAACGCTCGCCCAGCTGCGCGAAACCGCCCTCCTCCCGGTACGCCTTGATGAAGCGATTGACGCCGGCCTTCAGCTCGTCGTTGCCCTTGCGCAGGCCGACGGCCCACGATTCCTTCTGGAACGGTTCGAGGATCGCGCGCGTCGTCTCCTTGTTGCGCTGCCAGTTCTGGTAGGTCGACATCTGGTCGTAGATGAAGGCGTCGGCCTTGCCCTGAGCAACTTCGAGCACGGCGGCCGACTCCTTGTCGAGGACCAGCACCCGGGCTTTCTTCAGATGGTTGGTCGCGTAGAGATGGCCGGTCGTCCCCTTCTTCACCGCCACCTTGAAGCCGTCCTTGTCGAGGTCGGCGATGCTCTGCGCCGTCGAATCCTTCTTGAGCAGGAGGCACAGGCCGGTCGAGACGTAGGGATCGGAAAAATCGATCGACTGCGCGCGTTCGGCCGTGGCCGTCATCGACGAAATCACCAGATCGACCTTGCCGGCCTTTAATGCGGGGATCAGCCCGTCGAACGCCATGTTCTGGATGACGACCGGGCGCGCCAGCGATTTGCCGAGCGCGTTCGCGATGTCGACGCTGACGCCGGTCGGTTTACCCGCGGTGTCGGTCATCTCGAACGGCGGATAGGCGAGCTCCATGCCGACGACGAGCGGCTTGGCCTGGTCGTCGGCCATGACCGTCGGCGCGAGGATCGCCAGCAGCAGCGCGGCCAGCCAGGGAAACAGCGATTTCAGCTTCATCTCGGAACCTCCTGAGAAACAACGTGGGAGTGAGCGCGAAAACCTCGATATGCCAATCGAAGCGCGATAGCCGTCTCGAGTATAGGCGCTCACCCGGCGATGGGGTAGCAGAGCCGACGAGCGCCGGCAAACATACCGAATGACAATCGCAGCAAAAAATGCTGTCGGAAAAATTTACGCAGAATAGATTCCGATCACTCAAAAAAACAATCAACCCATTGTTATATCGATGTTTTTTATCCAAAGGAACGAATTATGCATGAAATTTCAGCCGCAAACGACGCAGATATAAAACCAAAGTTTGCGCATCCAACACGCCGGTCGGTGCGTTTTCTCGGCATTGATTTCATAACGAGTATCCAATTAAGGAGAAATAGATGAAAAATTCTGTTCGATGGACAGGCATCGTTTTGTCGATGACGACGCTTGCATTCACCGTCGCCGCAAAAGCGGACGTGTCGGTGGATTTGACAACGGGGATGCCTGGTTACTGGTCTGAAGATGGCATCTGGACGATGGGCAGTGTGGCACCCGGCTATCAGCAATCGGCGTCAAGCAATCAACTGGTGATCACTGCATTGCCGGGACTGTCGAATGCCCAATACGGACCCTCAAACCCTCACAACAATTTCTGGCTGGGTTTGACAGGCGATTTTTCTGCGACGGTAACCTCCAAAATCACAGGTAATTTTGGAAACGGAGGGACATTCTGCGTTGACAACAATTCCAGCGGTCGCTACGCCTGTGTGGGCAACACTTATGATCACGTCGGCGTTAACTACGGGCTGTTTACTGGCGTGGATGTAGGCTTGCCTGGGGTCCCTTACGCAGGCTCGGCGCTGACGCTGAACCTGGCACGGACCGGGAATTCACTCAGCCTTTCCTATGCCGTTGAGGGCGATTCCCTGACTAACGCGCTGACCCTGACTGGTCAATATGTGCTCGGATCTGTCAATTTCGACCTTTCTAGCTGGGGTGTGCCAAACAACCCCGAGGAAACGCAAGTCACCTTTTCAGATTTCACCTACACCTCAGCGCCCGCCACCATCAGCGGGATGACCGGCGGTACCGCGTCGGACCCGACGGATTTATCTGCGGCAACAGTCGGGGCGATTTACGGTACGGTCGGTGATCCAGGACATGAAAGCGACTTCTTCACGTTCTATTGGGGCGGCGGTTACTTCAGCGCCAACGTCGGCATTCCCGGTGCGGAAAACCTGACTTACATCCCGGACGATCTGCGATTCAAGCTCTGCGAGGGCGGGAACTGCGTGAATCAGGATTCCTACCTGGCGACGGTACTCGCGGAAGAAGCCAACGAGTGGGAAAACCTGCTGGAGGCCTTGCTTGATCCGGGGTTCTATACGATCGGCGTGGTCGATACGGCGCTGGTTCCCACAGATCCGCCGTTCTATGTGACGTTCGCAACGCCCACAACGGCGACGAATGAGCATCCGCCCGGCACCGTCCCGGAACCGGCAACGCTCTTGATGGTTGCCACGAGCCTTGCCGCGCTTGCTTTTCTCCAGAGGCGATACTGTTGAGATCGGCGGTTTGAAATAAAGGATGCTCCTCGCCTCGTAGAAACAGCCAATCGATTGTCGAGCGACTTCTTGCCCCGCAGGTCATTTCAAGACCTGCGGACAGGTCACACCGATGTCTACTTGCGCAACAGCCGCAAGCCGTTGAAGACCACCAGCAGGCTACTCCCCATATCGGCGAAGACGGCCATCCAGAGCGTTGCCTGGCCGGTCACGGCGAGCGCCAGGAAGACGAGCTTGATGCCGAGGGCCAGCGCGATGTTCTGCTTGAGGATGGCCGCCGTGGCGCGGCTGAGGCGAATGAAGCGGGCGATCTTGCGCGGATCGTCGTCCATGATGGCGATGTCGGCCGTCTCCAGCGCGGTCGCGGTGCCGGCCGCGCCCATCGCGATTCCGATGTCGGCACGCGCCAGCGCCGGTGCATCGTTCACGCCGTCGCCTACCATGCCGACCATGCCGTAGCGTTCTTTCAGGTCGGCGATCGCGGCTTGCTTGTCCTCCGGCATCAGCTTGCTGCGCGCCTCGTTGAGGCCCAGCTGATCGGCGATCGCCTGCGCCGTCGCCGGGTTGTCGCCAGTCAGCATCACCGTTTCGACGTGCAAGGCCTTGAGCTCGCTCACTGCTTGCGCACTCTCGGGTCGGAGCGTGTCGGCGACGCCGAAGACGGCGGCCGGCCCGCTGGAAGAGAACAGGACTACCGCCGTCTTGCCGGCGTTTTCCAGTTCGGTGAGTTGCGTCCGAAGGCCCGCCGCATCGACGCCCTGCTCTTCGACGAGGCGATGATTGCCGAGATACCACGCAAGCCCATCCACCGCGCCCGTCACCCCGCGCCCGTGGAGAACGGCGAAGTTGTCGATGGGAAGCATCGTGGATCCCGGCTGCCGCTCGCGCCAGCCCGTGACCAGCGCGCGGGCGACGGGATGCGTGCTGTGGTCGTCGAGGCTGGCAGCGATGCGCAAGGCATCGTCAATGTGTAGTCCATCAATGGCGATGCAGTCGGTCAGTTCCGGACGACCATGCGTCAGCGTGCCGGTCTTGTCGAGCGCAACGGCTTTCAGCAGGCGACCGTTCTCGAGGTAGGCGCCGCCCTTGACGAGGATTCCGTGCCGCGCCGCCGCCGCGAGTCCGCTCACGACCGTTACCGGCGTCGAGACGACGAGCGCACACGGACAGGCGATGACCAGGATGACCAGAGCCTCGTAGAGCCAATCCAGCCACGCGCCGCCGAATACGAGCGGCCCGCCGAACGCCACCACGACCGCAAAGACGAGCACCGCCGGCGTGTAGTAGCGGGCGAAGCGGTCGACAAAGCGCTGTGTCGGCGCGCGTTGCGCTTGCGCCGCCTGAATGGCGGCAGCGATGCGTGCCAGTGTGCTCTCGCCGGCCGTGGCGGTGACTGCGGCCTCGACGACGCCGTCGGTCACGATGCTGCCGGCGAAAAGTGCATCGCCGACCTCTTTGTCGACCGGCATGCTCTCGCCCGTGATCGGCGCCTGATTCAGCGCGGCACGACCGGAGACGACGACGGCGTCGAGCGGGACACGCGCACCGGTGCGCACGCGGATGCGGCTGCCGACCGTAACGCTCGCCGGTGGCCGATCCTGCCAGCCGTGGCCGACTTTCACTTCGGCGGTCTCCGGCGCCAATGCGGTCAGCGACTTGATGGCGTGGCGCGCGCGCTCCAGCGAGAGCGCCTCGATCGCCTCGGCGAGCGCAAACAGGAAGACGACCATCGCCGCCTCCGGCCACTTGCCGATGGCGAGCGCGCCGACGACGGCGAGCGACATGAGGAAGTGGATGTTGAGCGTCAGATTCGTGATCGCGATCCAGCCCTTCTTCAAGGTCGGCAAGCCGGCGCTCAGGAGCGAAATCGCTGCCAACGCGAGCACGATCGGTGAGGTTTCCTGCCCGCTCAGCCACGCGGCAGTCTCGGCGCCGACGGCGCCCAGGCCGCTGATTGCGAGCAGGACTCTCTGCCGGAGGTTCAGTACCGGGGCGTGCGGCGTGGCGCGATTATCCACTTCGAGCAGTCGCGAACCCATGTCCAGGCTGTCGAGCGCCGCGGTGATGGTTTGCGGATCGCCCAGCCGGTGGACGACGGTCAGCTCACGTTCGAGCAGGTTGAAGTCGAGCCGGACGATGCCGTGCATGCCGTCCACACGATTGCGGATCAGCCGTTCCTCAGTCGCACAGCACAGCTTCTCGATGCGATAGCGCGCCAGCAGCACATTCTCCGGAAGCGCCTCGGAACTGCTTGGCAGCGAGGGTGTGACGGCCTCCGCACAGGACGAACAGCAGGCGGTTTTCTCCTGTACCTTGAGCGCGATGACTGTTTTGGGTTTGGGCGAAGAATTCACGGCGGCGTACCTCGGGAAACGATGCCACCATTAAACTGTCTGTAGTTACTACAGGGTCAAGCAGAGTTTGGAGCATGTGATGAGAATCGGCGAACTGGCAAAACAGAGCGGGTGCGATACGGAGACGATCCGCTTTTACGAACGCGAAGGGCTGCTTTCCTCCCCGCTGCGCGAAACGAACGGCTACCGCAACTACACCGAGTCGCACCTCGTGCAGCTCAACTTCATCCGGCATTGCCGCTCGCTCGGCATCGGTCTGCCGGACGTGCGCATCCTGAGGAGTTTTCAGGCGAGCCCGGAACTGGCCTGCGACGGGATCAACGAGTTGATCGAGCAGCAGATCGCGCGCATCCACCAGCAGGTCGAGTCCCTGCGTACGCTGGAACACCAGCTCCACGCCCTGCGCGACACCTGCCACGCGCATCAGACGGCGCGCGAGTGCGGCATCCTGCAAACGCTGTCACGCGCAGCCGAGGGTGAGGCGTGCTCGTGCCATGCGCCACCAGCCAGTGTCAGTCAGGCGCCCGCGTAAACCGGTAAAAGAGATTCGGCTCGGAGAGGATGTATACATCGCGATCGACGCCGATCGCCACGCCCTCGGCCTGCGGGACCGTCCGCTTGAGTCCGTGCCAGCCGGCGCGCAGTACGAGCATGTCGACGGCCTTGCCTGCACCGTCGAATTCGAGCAACACGCGCGATTCGTCGCTGAGCAGGAAAAGATGCCCGCTCGCCTCGTGGTAGGTGAGCGAGGACAGATCGCGCAGCATCATGTTCGATGGGGACTCCGGCAGCCATTCGTCGATGCTGAGGTCGAGCTTGCCGGTATCGAGCACTTCCCAAAGTCCGCTGATCTCGAAGATTCGCAGCGGATTCTTCTCCTTGACGATGAACATGCGATTGTTGTCGCTATCCCAAGAAACGCCCTCGTAGCCAACATTACGCCCGGCGTCGATGCGCAGGCCGAAGCGCGGCAGGTGCGTTGTATCGATCTCGGTCGCCGCGTCGTCGATCTCGATGCGGATCATCTGATGCTTGCCTTCGTCGGCGATGAAGAAAAAGTTGCCTTCCTGATGAGTGATCCCCTCGGCGTCCGAGATACCGCGCAGCGGGATGGTTCGCAGCAGTTTTCCCTCGGTCGTCAGTTCGGCAACTTGCGCCGGCTTGTTGATTACCGTGAATAAGGTTTTGCGCTCAGGATGAAAAGTCAGCCCGGACGCGTTGTCCGGGATGCCTTCCACCGAAACGGCGTCGATCGCAACCCGGTAGTTTGCCAGATCCAGCGCGGTCTTCTGGCCGTCGAAGCCGGAAAAACGCACGGTCAGCAAGTGGTAGCCGAGCGAGAACCAGTCGGAATACCACGCCAGCGACAAGGCGGCGGCCAAGGAAACGAACAAGGCGAGTAAAAGACGTTTCATTGCCGTCGCTCTTCCGGAAGGTTGGTCTCGATCAGAAGCACTTTACACACGATGCCTACGCGTGCGGCAAGCCAGCCGCCTGCCGCGCCCGCTGTTTGGCGGCGATGTAGTCGGCATGGCCGACGTAGAGGAGATCGGCGATCTTGCGCATCAGGTGGTTTTCGTGCGCGCTGATGTGGCCGTCGGACATGGCGACGTGCCACATGTTCTCGACAATGCGAACCTTCTGTTCGAGGCTGCACTGCTTGTTGATCAGCGAGGTGAACGGGTAGTAGCCGACCGCCTGCCGCGCCTCGGCATCGGCGAGCTTCAGCAGATCGCCCAGTTCGCCGGCTTCGAGCGAAAACTGTTCGCGCAGCGTCTTTTCGATCAGGGCGCTTTCCTCGGCGGCAATATGGTTGTCAGTGCGCATCATTTCGACGAGCAAGGCGGCCGTGGCGATCTGGAGCGTCTTGCCCGCCGTTTTGTCCTGCGCGCCCGAGTCGACGAGTTGGTTGAAGAAGCCCTTGAGGGTGGAAATCATGGGAATCCCGCGAGTGGTTGGTCTTGTGATCCAGGGACGGCGGTTGGCGTTCAACGCACCGTCGCAACGAAAACGTCGATTGTATAGCGACAACGTTTTCACTACGCCAAACCGCATAGTCAGTTAAGGAATCACCTTAAGTGCGCGCAATAAAACCATCATCCTGCGCGGGGAGTCTTTCTTGTCCACATTTTCTGTGGATAACTCTGTGGGTGAATCCTGTAAGGAAGGATGAAATGCCCGCCTGGCAAGGGTTTCAGTTACGTTGCGGTTTTGTTAAGCAAAACCGCAACTCGTTGATTTCAAACAAAATACCTGTTTGCAGAAAAATTACAGTCGATAACCCCTTGTTCTGTCTGGAAAAACAGGCGCGGATCAGAAACTGTTAATAAGTCAAGTCTTGACACGCCTGTTTTTGCTTCATTCCTGTCTGTTTGGTCGAATTCCTACGTCGCCGCGCTATCCTTCACGATCTGCTGCGCCTGGATGGCGGTCAGCGCGATGGTGAATACGATGTCATCGACCAGCGCACCGCGCGAGAGGTCGTTTACCGGCTTGCGCAGGCCTTGCAGCATCGGGCCGACGGAGACGACGTTGGCGCTGCGCTGAACCGCTTTGTACGTCGTGTTGCCGGTGTTGAGGTCGGGGAAGACGAAAACCGTCGCCTGCCCCGCCACCGGGCTGTCCGGCGCCTTCTGCCGGCCGACTTCGATGACCGAGGCGGCGTCGTACTGCAGCGGGCCGTCGAGCACCAGCTCCGGGTACTTGGCGTGCGCGATCCCGGTTGCCTCGCGCACCTTCTCGACGTCCTCGCCGGCGCCGGAAACACCGGTGCTATAGCTGATCATCGCGACCTTGGGTGTGATGCCGAAGGCGGCCGCACTGTCGGCGCTCTGCCTGGCGATTTCGGCCAGTTGCGCGGCGGTCGGCGCCGGGTTGATCGCGCAGTCGCCATAAACAAGCACCTGATCGGGCATGAGCATGAAGAAGACCGAAGAGACGATCGACGAGCCGTGCGCCGTCTTGATCAGCTGCAACGCCGGCCGCACGGTGCTTGCTGTCGTGTGGATCGCGCCGGAGACGAGGCCGTCGACCTCATCGACCGCCAGCATCATGGTGCCGAGCATCACGGTGTCTTCGAGCAGCGCCTCGGCCTGCTGGACGGTGAGTCCCTTGGACTTGCGCAGCTCGACCATCGGCGCGATGTATTGGCCGCGAATCGCGTCGGGATCGAGGATTTCGATCGATGACGGCAAGGTAATGCCCTGCGACGCAGCGACGCCCTCGATCGCTTCGCGCTTGCCGAGCAGCACGCAGCGGGCGATGCCTTTCTCCTCGCAGATGATGGCAGCGCGCACCGTGCGCGGTTCCTCGCCTTCGGGCAGCACGATCCGCTTGACGGAGGAACGCGCCTTCTGGATGAGCTGGTAGCGGAAGGCTGGCGGCGAGAGCTTGGTCGTCTCCGGAATATGGAACGATGCGGAAATCGTCTGCGTATCGAGCTGCTCGGCGATCGCGTCGAGCACCGTGTTCATGCGCGCGAGGTCTTCATGCGGCACGGCGTCGGGCAGGTTGCTGATGCGCCCGGCCGTGACGAAGCTGTCGCCTTCCGTGCGCAGGATCGGCAGGCCGGTGTTGAGCGCCGGCGCGGCGAGTTCCATGACTTGCGGCGTGATCGACGTCGAGTGTGTGAGCAGCAGTCCGGCGAGTTCGACGCCGCGGCTGGCGGCGAGCGCCGAGGCGAGGATGATGTCGTCGCGGTCGCCCGAGGTGGCAATCAGGGTGCCGGGGCGCAGGCGCGGGATCGTTTCGGCGACCGAGCGCGCCGCGATCAAGGTCTCATGCACGCGCCGCGTGGCGATTTCACCGGCCGATACGACTTCGGCGTTCAGGTGATGGGCGATGTCGAGCGTGCGCGGCGAGCGGAAAACCGGGTTGTTGCGGATGACGCCCCAGATGCGCGTCTTGCCGAGGCAGCGCTTGGCTTCCTCGACGTCGAAGCCTTCCGGCGCCTTGTTGAAGATGACGCCGGCGACGCGGCACCCCTCGTTCTTGAACTGGCTGATGTTGAGGCGCAGGTCGGCAACCGCGTTCGGCACCGACGCGTCAGCAACGACGATCACGTCGGCCTTGAGGCTGCTGGCGATGTCGACGTTGAGTTGTGACGCGAACGAATGCGATGAATCGGTGTGCAGCCCCTCGACGATCAGCACGCTGGTGCCCTCACCCGCGCGCATGCACAGCGTGACGATGTCCTCCATCAATTCGCTCGACTGATTGGCGGCGATGCGCTCGGCGGTCTCCTGCAACGAGAGCGGTTCGGGCACGGGCAACTGGAAGAGCGTGCGCGCGAAAAACTCCGAGTTGTCGGTAATGTCCTGGTCGACCGGCTTGGCGAAGCCGGCGTCAACGCCCAGCCGTTGCAGGGCGCGCACGATGCCGAGCGCCACCGACGTCAATCCGACGGCCTGCCGCGCCGGGGTTACCAGGAAGGTTTGCGTGAAACCGGAAGTCATCTATTGCTCTCTTTCGCTGAAAATGTCTCGATCGTTCGGCAGCGAGTACGGAAAAAACGTGAATTTCGTCGTACTGGTTTAGGCCACGGCGACAAGTTTACTTGAAGTCGGTTCAAGTCTCCCTTGGCAAATGTCGGACCTGGAAAGAAAGACTGGCCGCTGTTTGAAGAAAGTCATGTGTAACGGCGCGCAGGCGCATGTAAATAAACGGTTGCTTCGATTGTTGACCGGATTGAATTCATTGTTTTAATAGCTACAATTCAGTCTATAAAATATATCAACACTCATTAAAGGCGCTTTTATATATTTTATGGAATTGACGAACTCCCCAACCGAAGACTGGGAAAGCTATCTCGGCGAACAATTCCGGGCGATGCGGATTCGCGCTAACCAGGAACAACTCGAACTCGCCGAGCGCGCCGGCGTGAGCGTTGGCGCTTTGAAGAACCTTGAAGGCGGCAAGGGTTCGTCGGTCAAGACACTGATCAAGGTCGCGCGCGCACTCGGACGGACCGACTGGCTGGAGGCGCTCGCACCCAAGGTGAGCGTCAGCCCGATGCAACTCCTGAAGGCGCGCGCCAAGGCGGCGCCACGACAGCGCGTCTATCGACCGCGCAAGCGCAAGGAAGAGGAATAAGCCATGTATCGCCCGGTCGATCTCATCGAAGTCCGCGCCTGGGGCGCCACCGTCGGCGGCGTCTCCATTGACCCCGGCCTCGGCTACTACGTCTTTGAATACGACCCGAAGTGGCAGGCGCGCGGCATCGAGCTCGCGCCGCTGACCATGCCGGTCAGCCAGTCGCTGCACGTGTTTCCGCTCCTGCCCGAAGCCACCTACAAACGTCTGCCGGCGATGCTCGCCGACGCCCTGCCCGACGACTTCGGCAACGCGCTGATCGACGCCTGGATGGCGCGCGAAGGCGTGCCCAAGTCGGCGATCACGCCGCTCGACCGGCTCGCCTACCTCGGCGCGCGCGGCATGGGCGCGCTCGAATTCAAGCCGACGCGCGGGCCGCGTCATCGCAAGGCGACGGCGGTCGCCATCTCGCGGCTGGTGGTCAGCGCCCGTAACGCGCTCTCCGGCAAGTTCGACGGCGACCGCGAGACGGAGGCGGCGATCACCAACCTGATCCAGGTCGGCACCTCGGCCGGCGGCGCGCGCGCCAAAGCCGTCATCGCCTGGAATCCGAAGACGCATGAGATCCGCTCCGGGCAACTGCCGGCCGATCCCGGCTTCGACTACTGGCTGCTCAAGCTCGACGGTGTCGGCAAGGACAGCGAGCTCGGCACCGGCGGCTTCTACGGACGCATTGAGTACGCCTACTACCTGATGGCGTTGTCCGCCGGCATCGGGATGTTCGAGAGCCGCCTGCTCGAAGAAAACGGCCGCGCGCACTTCATGACGCGCCGCTTCGACCGCCAGAACGGCGCCAAGCAGCACATCCAGACCCTGTGCGCGATGCAGCACCTCGACTTCAAGCAGCGCAGCACGCACGACTACAACCAGTATTTCCAGGCCATTCGCGCGCTCAGGCTGCCGGAATCCGCGCTTGAGGAAGGCTTCCGGCGCATGGTCTTCAACGTGCTGGCCGCCAACTGCGACGACCACACCAAGAACCTCTCCTTCCTGATGGACGAGTCCGGCCAATGGCGCCTCTCGCCGGCGTACGACGTCACGCACGCCTACAACCCCAAGGGCGAATGGACGTACCAGCACCTGATGTCGGTGAATGGCAAGTTCCAGGGCATCACGCGGGCAGATCTGGAAGCCGTTGGCGACCGTTTCCTGATTCCCGGCTATCGACGGATCATCACCACTGTAGTCGAAGCCGTCCGACGCTGGCCCGGGTTCGCGGAAACCGCCGGGTTGCCGCCGGACGAGATGATACGGATTCGCAACGACTTTCCCGAGGTCGTCTGAGCAGCCCCTCCTGATTCAGCGCCGACCTCACAACTATCGCATTCTCCTTGACACCCAGATATCCAGATCAATCATGCGCTTCCTCAACCCTCTGGCCCAACGCCGTCCCTACGACATCGGCCTGCAAGCGATTCTGAACCTCACCGCCGGCCATCAGGCGCGCATTCGGCTATCCACCTGGAACCGTCTTTCACCCCATTCCACCCCCGCATGGTCACTGAACGGTCTGGCCGCGGCGCTCGGTGTCAGCACCATCACACTGAAGGACGAGTCCAAACGCTCGGCTTTGGGAAGCTTCAAGGTGCTTGGCGCACCCAACGCGCTGATCCTGCTCATCCAGCGCCGCTGGCCCGACCGTCACTGGACCGCCGCCGACCTGTTCGCCGGTGCGCATGCAGCCGCGCTGCACGACTTCGTCGTTACCAGCGCCACTGACGGCAACCACGGCCGTGCGCTGGCCGCTGCCGCGCAGAGCGTCGGCTGCCGTTGCGTCATCGTTCTCCACGCCAACGTGAGCATGGAACGCGAAGACGCCATCGCCGCGTTCGGTGCCGAGATCGTGCGCATCGCCGGCAACTACGACGACTCGGTGCGGGAAGCCGAACGCCTGGCGCAGGCCAACGGCTGGGATGTCGTCTCCGACACCTCGTACGACGGCTACGAGGCGGTGCCGCGCGACGTCATGCAGGGCTACGGCGTGATCGCCGAAGAAGTTCTCGAAAACGCACCCGATGGAGAATGCCCCTACACCCACGTCTTCCTGCAAGGCGGCGTCGGCGGGCTTGCGGCGGGCGTCGTCAGCCATTTTTGGGAGCGCTACGGCGAAGACCGCCCTACCTTCATCGTCGTCGAACCCGAGCAGGCCGACTGCCTCTATCAGAGCGCTGCGCACGGCCAACCGACGCGTGCTACCGGCAGCACCGATTCGGTCATGGCTGGCCTCGCGTGCGGTGAGGTGTCGCCGCTGGCGTGGCGTTTCCTGCAACCGACCGTTGACCTCTTCATGACGATCAGCGACACCGAGGCCGAGGAGGCGATGCGGGAACTGGCGGCCGGTAGACATGGCGATATCCCGGTCGTCGCTGGCGAGTCCGCCGTCGCCGGCTTTGCCGCGCTGAAAGCCCTGCTGGCCAACCCCGAATGGAGAAACAAAGCCGGCCTGAATGTCGATTCGTGCGTGCTGCTGATCAGCACCGAGGGAGCAACGGCGCCAAATGTGTACGAACACATCGTCGGCCGCAGTCACGAGGCGGTTGCCATTGCGCAGAAGGAATGGCTGGTACGAGACATCAACGCATTGACGACACCGGGCACCGTGCAGGATACGAAGGCACCGTAGGGTGTCAATGCAGCGAAGCGGAATTGCACCGATTCTTTCGGAGCAGGAGCATTTCGGTAGGCCTCGCCCGACACCGTCGGGCCGTCCCGACAGAATCCTCACAAACATCGGCTGAAAAGCCCCTACTTCCGCACGCCCCGTGCCCGGTAGAATATCGGGTTGCTGACTCGGCACAGCACACCGATAATTTATAGCCCGAGTCATGAGCAAGATCGTCGCTGTGCGCCCTTTGCAATGCCCAGACCAATCTCTTTTTAGGAAGCCATCTACCGTGACAAGCACATCAATTCAGGAAACGGCCAATCTCATCGCGCGTGGTCAAACCAGCATCGGGATGGAGCTGGGATCGACCCGCATCAAGACCGTCATGATCGGCCCGGACAATTCGCCGATCGCGGCGGGAAGCCACGACTGGGAAAACGCGCTCGTCGATGGCGTCTGGAGCTATTCGATCGAAGATATCTGGAAAGGTGTCCAGTCCAGCTACAAGAGTCTGGTCGACGAGGTCAAGGCGAAATACGGGGTGGAGATCAAGAGCACGAAGTCGCTCGGGATCAGCGGCATGATGCACGGCTACCTGGCCTTCGACAAAGACGACAACCTGCTGGTGCCCTTCCGCACCTGGCGCAACAACTTCACGGGCCAGGCTTCCGCCGAATTGACGGAACTCTTCCAGTACCCGATCCCTCAGCGCTGGAACATCGCGCACCTCTATCAGGCGATCCTCAATGGCGAACCGCACGTCAAGGACGTCCGCTTCGTCACGACGCTGGCCGGTTACGTGCACTGGAAGCTGACGGGCGAGAAAGTACTCGGCGTCGGCGAGGCCTCGGGTGCATTCCCGATCGACCTGAAGACGAGCGCCTTCGATACCCGGATGATCGGCCAGTTCGACGCGAAGGTCGCGCCCAAGAATTTCCCGTGGAAGTTGAGCGAGGTCCTGCCCCGCGTCATGGTCGCCGGTGAAAAAGGCGGCGAACTCACCGTCGAAGGGGCAAAACTCCTCGACGTCAGCGGCCAGCTCGGCGCCGGCGTGCCGTTCTGTCCGCCGGAAGGTGATGCCGGCACCGGCATGGTCGCGACGAACAGCGTTTCCACCCGTACCGGCAACGTCTCCGCCGGCACCTCGGTGTTCGCGATGATTGTGCTCGAGAAGGAACTGTCGAAGGTCTATTCCGAAATCGACCTCGTGACCACCCCGCACGGCAAGCTGGTGGCGATGGCGCACTCCAACAACTGCTCGTCGGAATACGACGCCTGGATCGCCATGTTCGACGAACTGCTCAAGGCCTTCGGCCAGACGGTGGACAAGTCGAAACTGTACGAGACGCTATTCAACCTGGCGCTGACGGGCGACCCGGACGCCGGCGGCCTGCTCGCCTACTGCTATCTGTCGGGCGAGCACATGACGCACTTCGAAGAGGGGCGCCCGATGTTCGTGCGCTCGCCGAACGGCAACTTCAACCTCGCCAATTTCATGCGCGTCGAGCTTTACACCGCGCTGGGCGCGATGCGTACCGGGCTGAACATCCTGTTCGAGAAGGAGTCCGTGCAGGTCGATGAGATCCTCGGCCACGGCGGCTTCTTCAAGACGCGTGAAGTCGGCCAGAAGATCATGGCGGCGGCCGTCAACGTCCCGGTGTCGGTGATGGAGAATGCCGGCGAAGGCGGCGCATGGGGCATTGCGCTGCTCGGCGCCTACATGGCGAACCGTGCTGAAGACGAATCGCTCGACGACTTCCTGCACAACAAGGTCTTCGCCGGGCAGAAGACCCACCGCATCGCGCCGAACCCGGCCGATGTCGACGGTTTCAACGCCTTCATGGAGCGCTACACGAACGGCCTCGAAATCGAACGAGCCGCCGTCAAGCATCTGAAGTAATCACCGCAACAGTGCTGCGGTTGGCGCCCTCGAGTCTGGTCACGCACTTCGTTCGGACTCGAGACGCCAACCGGCAAGTCTCCCTCCAATTTCAGCAGTCGCGTTCAGCAAAGGCGGCAGATCGGCCGGAAGCTTTCGGTACGCATGTACGCCTGGATAATGAAACCATGTCACGCCGTTTATTGATGATTACGGCGTTGTTCGTCGCGCCGCTCGCCTCCGCCGACGACGTTGCCGTTGCCGTCGCCGCCAACTTCACCGCGCCGATGCAGAAGATCGCTGCCGAATTCGAGAAGGACACCGGCCACAAGGTGCAGCTTTCGTTCGGCGCAACCGGCAAGTTCTACGCGCAGATCAAGAACGGCGCGCCGTTCGAGATCCTGCTCGCGGCCGACGACACGACGCCTGAGAAGCTGGGAAAGGAAGGCGCTGCTGTCGCCGGCAGTCGCTTCACCTACGCAATCGGCCGCCTCGTGCTGTGGTCGGCCAAGGCCGATTACGTCGATGACGCTGGCGCCGTGTTGAAGAAAGGTGAGTTCGCTCATCTTTCGATCGCCAACCCGAAGCTCGCGCCCTACGGTCAGGCGGCCATCGAGACGCTGACGTCATTGAAACTGCTCGACGTCGTTCAGCCGAAGTTCGTGCAGGGCGAGAACATCGCGCAAGCGCACCAGTTCGTCGCCAGCGGCAATGCGGAGCTTGGATTCGTCGCGCTCTCGCAGGTGATGAAGGAGGGCAAGATCGGCGAAGGCTCGGCGTGGGTCGTGCCGCAGGACCTTCACCAGCCGATCCGTCAGGACGCCGTGCTGCTCGCCACCGGAAAGGACAAGCCGGCCGCCGCTGCGCTGTTGCAGTATCTAGGCAGCGAGAAGAGCAAAGCCATCATAAAATCCTTCGGCTACGATAACTGAAAACCCGGCTGACCAACCCGCCTACCCCTGCCACCAGCAACCGCACTCGATGCTCAATCCCGACGATCTCCAGGCCCTCTGGCTTACCGTTCGCCTCGCCGCGACGGTGACGGCCATCCTCCTGCTGATCGGCACGCCGATCGCCTGGTGGCTGGCACGCAGCAAGGCATGGTGGAAAGGACCGGTCGCCGCTGTCGTTGCTTTGCCGCTCGTGCTGCCGCCGTCGGTGCTCGGTTTCTACCTGTTGATCACGATGGGACCGCACGGGCCGGTCGGCCAGTTCACCGAGTCGCTCGGCCTCGGCCGACTGCCGTTCACCTTCTGGGGATTGGTCGTCGCCTCGGTGTTTTACTCGCTGCCGTTCATGGTGCAACCGCTACAGACGGCGTTCGAGGGCATCGGCGAGCGACCGCTGGAAGTCGCCGCGACGCTGCGCGCTTCGCCGCTCGACGCCTTCTTTAGCGTCGCAGTGCCGCTTGCGCGACCGGGTTTCCTCACTGCTTCCATCCTCACGTTTGCCCATACGGTCGGCGAATTCGGCGTCGTCCTGATGATCGGCGGCAACCTGCCGGGCGTGACACGCGTCGCTTCGGTGCAGATCTACGACCACGTCGAGGCGATGGAGTACGCGCAGGCACACCGCCTCTCGGCCGTGATGCTGGTCTTCTCTTTCCTCGTCCTGCTCGTACTCTACGCCTGGCGGCCTGGCACGAAGAAAGGCGCCTGAGATGAGCGGCATTGAGGCGTGCTTCCGCATCGACTGGCCCGGTTTTACGCTCGACGTCGATCTCGTGCTGCCCAAGCGCGGCGTCACCGCGCTCTTCGGCCATTCGGGTTCGGGCAAAACAACGCTCCTGCGCTGCATCGCCGGGCTGGAACGTGCACCGCAAGGCCGGCTCGCCGTCGACGGCGAGATCTGGCAGAACGACGCGCACTGGCTGCCGACGCACCGGCGCCCACTCGGTTACGTCTTCCAGGAAGCCAGCCTGTTCCCGCACCTCAGCGTGCTCGACAACCTGCGCTACGGGATGAAGCGCACTGCAGCGCAACACGTCAGCCTCGATCAGGCGATCGAACTGCTCGGCATCGCGGCCCTGCTCGACCGCAAGCCGGATCTACTCTCTGGCGGCGAAAAGAGCCGCGTCGGCATCGCCCGCGCGCTCGCCGTCAGCCCGCGCATCCTGCTCATGGACGAGCCGCTCGCCGCGCTTGATCTGAAGCGCAAACAGGAAATCCTGCCCTACCTTGAAAAGCTGCACGACGAGCTCGACATTCCCGTGCTCTACGTCAGTCATTCGCCGGACGAAGTCGCGCGCCTGGCGGACCATCTGGTCGCCCTCGACAACGGCCGCTGCGTCGCCAACGGGCCGCTCGTCGATACGCTCGCCCGCATCGACCTGCCGATCCGGCTCGGCGAAGACGCCGGCGTGGTTATCGACGCGGTAGTCAGTGAGCGCGATCCGCAGTGGCATCTGGCTTGCGTGAGTTTTCCGGGCGGCCGGCTCTGGTTCCGCGATGGCGGGCATCCGATTGGTCATCGGGCGCGCGTACGCATCCTCGCGCGCGACGTGAGCATCGCCCGCGAGCGAAGCGAAGGCACCAGCATCCAGAACACTTTGCCGGCGTCGGTCGTCGCCATCGCCGACGATACGCACCCGGCGCTCGCGCTGGTGCACCTCGACGTCGGCGGAGCCACCGTGATCGCCCGCGTCACCCATCGCTCGGCCGCCGCGCTCGAACTCCGGCCGGGCCTGGCCGTCTGGGCGCAGATCAAGGCCGTCGCGCTCATCGGCTGAACGGCAAGGCCACACCTAAAGGTGGTCGTCTCAGAAAACGGAAAATAAAGCACGCTAAGCCGTTTGCAGCGGTCGTAGCGGCCTGAACTTGCCCGCGCCGATCTTGGCGCTGCGGCGCCAGAGGTAATCGCCGGTCAGGTTGATGTGCTCCCAACCAAGCGGAGACAGGCACTGCAACAGGGCGTCATCGACGGCTCGACCATGACCACGCAAGGCAAGTGCTGCGCGCTCCAGGTAGACGGTGTTCCACAACACAACAACCGCCGTCACAAGGTTGAGGCCACTGGCCCGGTAGCGCTGCTGCTCGAAACTGCGGTCGCGGATTTCGCCCGGGCGGTTGAAGAACACGGCGCGGTGCGAAGCGGAAACCGAGCTGGTGCATCAGCGCGAAGACGTGATCGGTATAGCCCGCCGTGTCGGTGTAGTGTTCCTCGATCCGCAAGTCGGACTCGTGGTACAGCAGGCCATCGAGCACGTAGGTCGAGTCGCGCACACCGACGTTCACGACCTTGGTGTAGAACGTCCGCCCTGGGCCGCTCCCGTAGCGCCGCTGCGGCTCGAACTTGGCCAGGTCGGCGGGCGTCATCTGGCCGCCCTCGCGGGCGATCTTGAGCAGCCGGTTCTGGTGAACCAGGCGTTCGATGCCGGAAGGCAGGTCGAGCGCCTGCCACGCCTTGAGGCGTTCGATGTGTTCCAGCATGTGCCGCGAATTCGGCTTGGCCGGTGACTGGCGCAACCGGGCCAGCCAGGTCGTCTTGCCGCTATCCCGGCTCGAGGCGATGGCGATGCACTTCCGACAACGGCTCGGTCAGCAACTGGACGACCTGCCGGTAGTGGCTCATCGTGAACGGCTGGAAGCCAACACTGTTTGCAGTTCGACCAGGTGCTCGCGCCGGGCTTGCTCCCTCTGCCCGTACTCGTCCCAGCTTTCGGCACCGACCTTAAGCTGATCGGCGACCAGTTTCAGCAAGGGTGGGAACGGCAGCTCATCGACGCCAAGGATGACCCCAGAGCTGCACGGCAAAGCCCAGACGGTTGGCCGGGCTGCGTCGCTGCCGGATGATGGAGAGGTCGCTTTCGCTGAACGTGTAGTAACGGATCGACTCTTCCTTGGTGTCCGGCAACGCCAGTAGCCTTTCGCGCTCGGCGGCGGACAGGATCGAACGACGGGGCATGCGGTTTCCTTTTTCTTGAAAACGTAGGTTTGCGACAAGCCTGCCGGGGCACTTAGTGCGGCACGCGAATCAAGGCGTTGCGATTCTCGAAAATAGTTCTTGAAATTCTATTCTTGATTAAATATCATCTCAACGAGTTTCGATAAGAAAGGATGCCCATGCGCCCGTCTGTTGTGCTAGA
>NZ_JAGOIT010000088.1 GCF_017995515.1 Propionivibrio sp. | reverse complement strand
TCACGCCTTTTCGCTCGCTGCGCTGCGTTGGCACGGATACCGTTCGGAAAATCGCTATCTGGTCTTCCAGTCGCTGACGCACACCCTGAACCTGCCGGCGCCGTCATGGCGCGTGCTGGATGACGCGCATCGCAAACGCAACCTGGCCGAGTACGAAGACGAAATCGAGGTCGATGATGCTTTGTTGATTGCCCTGCTCCGCGTGGCGAATGACGTGGCCACCCGTATTTGCACGTTGCCGGCAACACCGCCGGACGACGAGCGGAAGGTTCCCCGCTAAGTTGGGCCGTGCGGCGAATTCGGTAGTAGACTTCGCCCTCCCGCGCCAAAGGTCAGCCCTGTCTGGCCTTTTGCTGTTTCTGGATGGATTGAAATGACGCACCACTACGAAGACACCACGACCCCCGACCTGTTCGCCGACAGCGCGACGAGCGTTGCCACGCCACCCGCCCCGCCCGCACCACCGGCCCCCGCCGTCACGGCAGAAGACGACGGCGACAGCATCCTGCTGCACGAGACCGCCGCGCGCGACTACCTCGAGTACGCGGTCGCCGTGGTCAAGGGCCGCGCGCTGCCGGACGTGAAGGACGGGCAGAAGCCGGTGCAGCGGCGCGTGCTGTTTGCCATGCACGAGCTCGGTCTTGCCGCCGGCGCCAAGCCGGTCAAGTCGGCGCGCGTCGTCGGCGACGTGATCGGTAAATATCACCCGCACGGCGATACCTCGGCCTACGACGCGATGGTGCGCGTCGCCCAGCCGTTCTCGCTGCGCTACCCGCTGGTCGACGGCCAGGGCAACTTCGGCTCGCGCGACGGCGACGGCGCGGCGGCGATGCGCTACACCGAAGCGCGCCTGACGCCGATTGCCGAACTCTTGCTCGGCGAACTCGATGAAGGCACCGTCGACTTCCAGCCGAACTACGACGGCTCCTTCGACGAGCCGGCCTATCTGCCCGCGCGCCTGCCCTTCTCGCTGTTGAACGGCGCCTCCGGCATCGCGGTCGGCATGGCCACCGAAATGCCGCCGCACAACCTGCAGGAAGTCGCCAACGCGGCGATCTGCCTGATCGAAAACCCGCAGGCCAGCCTCGCCGAGCTGATGCAGCACATCCCCGGCCCGGACTACCCGGGCGGCGCGCAGATCATCTCGACGGAAGCCGAAATCGCCAGCGCCTACGCCAGCGGCCGCGGCAGCCTGCGCGTGCGCGCCCGCTACGAATTCGAGGAAATGGCGCGCGGCGCGTGGCAGCTGGTGGTCAAGGAACTGCCGCCGGGCGTTTCCAGCGCCAAGGTGCTCTCCGAGATCGGCGCGCTGATGAACCCGCAGCCGAAGCCGGGCAAGAAGGCGATCGAACAGTCGGCGGCGCAGTTGAAGGCGCTGTTCGCCGCGCACCTCGAACGCGCGCGTGACGAATCGGGCAAGGACGACGACATTCGCCTCGTGTTCGAGCCGGTCAGCTCGCGGCTGGACCGCGACGAGTTCGTCGCCCTGCTCTTGGCGCACACCAGCCTGGAAACCAACGCGCCGATCAACCTCGTCGCCGTCGGCATCGACGGACGGCCGTGCCAGAAGACGCTGGCCGACCTGCTCAGCGAGTGGTGCCAGTTCCGCCTGACCACGGTGCGCCGGCGCAGCGAGTTCCGTCTCGCCAAGGCCAACGACCGCATCCACATCCTCGAAGGCCGGCACATCGTCTTCCTCAACATCGACGAAGTGATCCACCTCATCCGCGAGTCGGACGAGCCGAAGCCGGCGCTGATCGCGCGTTTCAACCTCTCGGAACGGCAGGCCGACGACATCCTCGAAATCCGCCTGCGCCAGCTGGCCCGGCTCGAAGGCATCAAGATCGAGCAGGAACTGGAGAAGCTGCGCGCCGAGAAGGCGGAGCTGGAAAAACTGCTCGGCAGCGACACGCTGATGCGCCGGCTGGTCGTCAAGGAGATCAAGGCCGACGCCGCCAGGCATGGCGACGCACGGCGGACGCTGATCGAGGCGGCGTCGATGGCCTCGCGCTCGGAAGTCGCGGCGGTGGCCGACGAGCCGGTGACGCTGATCGTCTCCGACAAAGGCTGGGGGCGCGTGCGCCAGGGCCACAACCTCGATCTTTCCGCCGTCGCCTACAAGGACGGCGACGGCCCCGGCGTCAATTACGAGTGCCGCTCGGTCGATTCGCTGGTGATCCTCTCCAACGAAGGCCGCGCCTTCACCGTGCCGGTCGCCGCGCTGCCCGACGGCCGCGGCATGGGCGCGCCGCTGCCCTCGTTCGTCGACATGGGCAACAGCCGCATCGCCCACGTGCTGGTCGGCAAGCCGGAGGACGAGCTGCTCGTCGCCAAGACCTCCGGCTACGGCTTCATCTGCACCTACGGCGACCTGCTCTCGCGGCAGAAAGCCGGCAAGGCGTTTTTGACGGTGGAAGACGGCGCGACGATCCTGCCGCCGACGCGCGTGGTCAACGCCGACCACCTCGCCGCGCTCTCGGAAGACGGCCGCCTGCTCGTCTTCCCGCTCGACCAGATGAAACGGCTATCCGGCGGCAAGGGCGTGCAGATCATCGGTCTCAAGGACAAGGAAACGCTGAAATCGACGATCGCGGTAAAGGGTCCGGTCGTCGCCATCAAGGGCATCTTCCGCAACCGCCCGAAGGAAATCCTCTCCGACGAAAAGCACCTCGGCCAGCGCGCGCGGCGCGGCGCGGCGGTGGGACTGGTCAATCAGCCAATCATCGAGAATCTGCCTGCACCTCAACCGAAAGACGCCAACGACTGATCCGGCGAAATCATGTTTGAACCTGAAAACCTCACCGCAAAGGCGCGAAGGCGCAAAGATCGCGGAAGATAGGTGCTGTTCGCGTAGCGCTTTGATTTTCTTTGCGAACCTTTGCGATCTTTGCGCCTTTGCGGTGAAGAACTGAGTTTTTAAGGTTGGAGCCCGTTCGTCCATCGCTTGTCAAATGGGAGCGGGCTTCGACAGGCTCAGCCCGAACGGGAGTTGAGACGTCTTCGTGCCGAAGCGAAGCGAAGCGCGCCACATCCCCTTTCCGCCACCGCCGAGCAGCGCAGGAGGGGCGAAACCGAGCCTACGACACCGGACTATTCAATCTCGGCATCGACTCGACAACGATGCGCACCAGCTCGGCCACCGACCCGGCCTGCAGCTTCTGCATGATCAGCTGCCGGTAAGTCTCGGCGGTACGCACGCCGATGCCGAGTTCCTGCGCGATCACCTTGGTCAGCTTGCCTTCGAAAATCCCCTGCAATACTTCCTTCTCGCGCGGCGTCAGCAGGGCGATGCGCTCGCCGATCATGCGATTGCGCGCGAGCAGGTCGGCGCGTTCCTTGTCGATGCGCAATCCGTCCTGGATGCGCTCGATCAGGTGCTGCGACGGGAAAGGTTTCTGGAAGAAATCGAGCGCACCGCCGCGCATGGCGCGCACCACCGACTCGACCTCGGCAAAGGCCGAAACGAAAATCATCGGCAGATTGACGCCGCGCTGGTGCAGTTCGTCCTGCAACTCCAGCCCGCTCATGCCCGGCATGCGCAGGTCGCTGACGATGCAGCCTTCGAGTCCTTCGACATCCTGCTCGAGGAATTTCACCGCATTTTCAAAGACGACGTAGGGCAGGTTGACCGATTCGGTCAGGTCGACGAGCAGGAAGGTCACGACCGGATCGTCGTCGATCAAATAGACTTTCGGGACGCTCCGCCCGGATGGCTTTGTATTCATGTTTATCGATGATCGACGGGACTGGCCGAAGATAATACAAACTGGAGGTTTTCGCCGCAACAACCGGAAAAGGAATCAACCTGAAAACCTCACCGCGAAGGCGCGAAGGCGCAAAGATCGCAAAGGAAACAACAGGTGGATCGTACTTGGCCATTCACCCTGTGGGTGGCGATGGAAGACAGGTGCTGTTCGCGTAGCGCTTTGATTTTCTTTGCGCCTTTGCGGTGAAGAACCGAGTTTTTCAGGATCAATAAGAACACGCCAGACGGCCGAATATACAGCCTCCGCGCCCTCTTCCCGCACGTGCGGAAACGGCCGACATAGGCCACAAAGCGGGTCATGGAAGCGAAATTGCATCGTCAGGTTACGATGCGCCGACCCGCAACACTGCGTTACATACCCCGTCGCAGGATTCGGGGAAAAAGCGTCTAATCGCATCTGCCATGGAAAACACCGACACCATCCTCATCGTCGATGACGATCCCGAAATCCGTCGTCTGCTCGTCGACTACCTGGCGCGCAACGGCTACACCGCCCTCGCCGCGCGTGACGGGCGTGAGATGTGGCACATGCTCGACCGCCACGCCATCGACCTCATCGTGCTCGACCTGATGCTGCCCGACAGCGACGGCCTGACGCTTTGCCGCGACCTGCGCGCGAAACCCAAGAACTCGCCGCAGCAGGCAATTCCGGTGCTGATGCTCACCGCACGCGGCGAGGAAACCGACCGCATCATCGGCATCGAGATGGGCGCCGACGATTATCTGGTCAAGCCCTTCAACCCACGCGAACTGCTCGCCCGCATCAAGACGATCCTGCGCCGCACGCGCTCGCTGCCGCCGAACCTGCGCCCGGAGTCGGCACGCTATCTGGTCTTCGCCGGCTGGTGCCTGGACACGGCGGCACGCCTGCTGACCGCGCCGGACGGCGTGGCGACACCGCTGTCCGGCGGCGAATACCGACTGTTGCGCATCCTGCTCGACCACCCGAACCGTGTGCTCAACCGCGACCAACTCACCGAGATGATCCACGGGCGCGAGGCCGACGCCTTCGATCGCGCCATCGACGTCCAGGTCAGCCGGCTGCGCCAGCGCCTGCGCGATGACAGCCGCGAGCCGACGCTGATCAAGACCGTGCGTGGCGAGGGCTACGTACTCGCCGCCAGCGTCGAGGGGCACTCGGAATGCGCCTGAGCAACCCGCTGAGCGGCAGCCTGTTCGCGCGCATCGCGCTGGTCCTGCTCGCCGGTCTGGCGGCGTCGCAGGCGGTGAGTTTCTGGCTGAACTGGGGCGAACGCACGACGGTCGTCTCGCAGGCGCGCGGCTTCAACCTCGCTGTTCGCATCGCCGATTCGGTGCGCATTCTCGAAACCGCCCCGCTGGACAAGCGGCGCGCAACCATCGCGAGCGTGCAGTCCGACGACTTCCAGGTCACGCCGATCGACGAGGCGCAGGTCGCACCGCACGTTCCGCGCGGGCAGATTCCGGGGGCGATCACGCAACGCCTCGGCAGCGAGCGTGAAATCCGCTCGACCGGCATGGGCGGTGGCATGGGCGGTGGCATGGGAATGGGCCCGGGCAATGGATTCGGCCCCGGCATGGGCGGCATGGGCGGCATGCACGGCACCGGGCGCATGCAGAACGCCAACGTCGCGCGCGGCTTCGACGTCCGGCTCAACGACGGCCAGTGGATGCGCTTTGTCGCCCTGCCCGAAACCGCCGCGCCGGCGCTGCCGAACGACTTCTACGTCAATCTCGCGCTTTCGCTGATCATCGTCGTCGCCGTCGTGCTCTTCGCCGTCCGTCAGGCCACCCGTCCCCTGCAGACGCTCGCACTGGCGGCCGACAAGCTGGGGCGCGATCTCGACAGCGCGCCGCTGGCGGAGACCGGACCGGCCGAAATGCAACGCGCGGCGCAGGCCTTCAACCAGATGCAGTCCCGCATCAAGTGCCTGATCGACGAACGCGCGCGCGCGCTCGCCGCCGTTTCGCACGACTTGCGCACACCGCTCACCCGTCTGCGTCTGCGCGCCGAACTCGTCGACGACGACGCGCTGCGCGAGCAGATGGCGAACGATCTCGATTCGATGGCCGCAATGCTCGACGCCACCCTCGACTATCTGCGCGGCCTGCAGGAAAACGAAGCGCTGCGCCCGATCGACATCAACGCCCTGCTGCAAAGCCTGGCCGCCGACGCGCATGTGCTCGGGCGCGAGATTGCCGTCGCCGGGCACGCCGTCGCGCCGTATCGCGGACGACTGACGGCGCTGCGCCGGGCGCTGCAGAACCTGATCGACAACGCCATCAAGTACGGCCGCAACGCCGCCGTCCGCATCGAAGACGACGGCACGACGCTGCAACTGATCGTCGCGGACAGCGGCCCGGGCATCGACCCGGTGGACCTCGGCCGCATCACCGAACCCTACTACCGGCCGGACACGGCACGGCGCAGCGACACCGGCGGCAGCGGCCTCGGACTCTCGATCGTGCGCGACATCGCGCTCATGCACGGTGGCGAGCTGCGGCTGGCCAACCGCCCCGAGGGCGGACTCGCGGCGACGCTGTGGCTACCGCGCACCGTGCCGAGCGGCACGGCAACCTCAACCCTGAGTCTGTAAGAAACTCAAAACCCACCACAGAGCCGCGGAGGCACAGAGGAAACGCAGAGGGGAAAACCCGTTTCCAACGGTTTTCTCTGCGAGAGCTCTGCGTCTCTGTGACTCTGTGGTGGGTGTTTCGGCATTGACTCAAGACATCTCAGCCTGGAACCAGCCTTCGACCTTACTCCTGGCCGGAACGCCGCCGGCGTGGACGACGACACCGTCGATGACGACACCCGGCGTCGACATCACGCCGTAGCCAACGATCGACGGCAGGTCTTCCACCTTCTCAAGCGCAATCTCGACGCCACGCTCGCGCGCCACCTGTTCGACCAGCGCCAGGGTATTGCGGCAGTTGGCGCAGCCGGTTCCAAGAACCTTTACATTTTTCATCGGAATTTTCCTTTCAGAACACGAGGTTGAAGACATAGCCGACGGTCACGATACCCGCCGCGACGACGCCGGCGAAGGTGGCGATCAGGCGCGGTTTCAGTACCTTGCGCAGGATGATCATCTCCGGCGCTGAGAGCGCGATCACCGCCATCATGAACGCCAGCACGGTACCCAGCGCCGCGCCCTTGCCGAGCAAGGCCTGGACGACCGGGATGATGCCGGCTGCGTTGGTGTACATCGGCACGCCGAGGACGACGGCGGCGGGCACCGCCCACCACGCCTCCTTGCCCATGAAGGAGGCCATGAAATCCTGCGGCACGTAGCCGTGAATCCCCGCACCGAGCGCAATCCCGAGCAGGACGTAGAGCCACACCTTGCCGACGATCTGACGGACGTGATCGGCACCCGCAGTAAAGCGCTCGACCCAGTGCTGCGACCCGTCGCTTGCCGGGGCCGCTTGCCCGCCTTGCATCTTCCGGACCCAGTCTTCGAGGTGAATCTCCATCTTCAGGCGACCGATGACCAGCCCTGCGACGATCGCCACCAACAGCCCCATTGCGAGGTAAAGCGCCGCGACCTTCCAGCCGAACATGCCGAAGAGGAGGATCAGCGCGACCTCGTTGACCATCGGCGCCGAGATCAGGAAGGAGAAGGTCACACCGAGCGGCACACCGGCCGAGAGGAAGCCGATGAACAGCGGCACCGCCGAGCACGAACAGAACGGCGTGACGATACCCAGCGTCGCCGCCAGCACGTTGCCGAGTCCGAGCCGGCGGCCGGAAAGCAGCGCGCGCGTGCGTTCCGGCACGAAAAAGGTCTGCACGATGCCCATGATGAAAACGACGCCGACGAGCAGCAACAGCACCTTGGGCGTGTCGTAGACGAAGAAATGGATCGCTTCGCCGAGATGCGTGGCGCGCGTCAATCCGAGCGCGGCGATGACCGCGTCGGCGAAGGCGGTCAGATTGCTGTAGAGAAAAACCCAGGCGACCGCCGCGATGGCGAGGCCGGCCAGCCAGCGGCCAAGCACTGGCGATGGATGAACTTGAGATTCCGCAGACACAGGGCCACTCCGATCAGGTGAATGGTGGTACGTACCGGGGAGACGAACGAAGTGCGAAAAGGATGCAGCTCGGAATGCAAGTCGGGATGCAGGTCGCCGAGCCGGATCAGCCGCACCGCTCGCTGCGCGGTCCGTAAGCCGCCATGAAGACGTCGATGGCCCGCTCGGTAATTTCCCCGATTTGTTTTTCCGTCACCTCACCCAATTGTTGATGCAGGAACGGTTCCAGCAGTTCGGCTTCCAGCAGGCTGTGCAGATGCTGCGTGGCCACGAAGGCATCGGCCGGCCTCAACTTGCCTTGCGCCATGGCACTCTCGAGATGCCCGGCAATCAGCCGCTGGCTGCGCTGGACGCCGCGTTCATAGACCAGGCGGCCGAGTTCCGTCCGCCCCGATTCCGAGATCGCCAGATGCCGCTCGGCCCGGATACGGGGAGAATAAATGAAGGCCAGAAACCGCTCGCCAAACTCGCGCAGCGATTGGGCGATATCTTCGGTCGACTGGTCAAGCGCATCGTGAACCGCAGCAAACTCGGTGTCCGTCGCGGCAAACATGACCTCGGAAAACAGCACCCCCTTCGACGCAAAGTAGTTGTACAGCGTCGCCTTCGACCCGCCGACACGCGCGCAGATTTCCGACATCGACGTCCGTTCGAACCCGAGTTCCTGGAACGCCTTTGCCGCCTCTTCCAGGATGGCCTGCCGTTTTTCCTCAGTTTTAACGCGCATGAGATAACACCTTCCAAAAACTGTACCGACAAGTTCAATTTTAACCGACTTCAGGTATAATTGCTTTTGTACTGTACCGTTTAGTACGGTTAAAAGCGAGGATATATCAATGCATCATGAACCATCCGCTTCGCGGCGCAAACGGCCTGCCGGCGTGGCTGCGCTTGTTGTGGCTTCGGCGCTCGGCCTGAGCGGCTGCGCCCAGTTCCCATCGCTCGACCAGCTCGCGCCCATGAAACCGGTGTCGGATTATCGGACATCCGGGGCGTTCGACGCACCTGCGAGCGCGTGGCCCGCCGAAAACTGGTGGAAGAGCTACGGCGATGCGCAGCTCGATACCTTGATCGAAGAAGCGCTGCGCGATTCGCCCGACATGGCCGCGGCGTCGGCGCGCTTGCGCCGGGCCGACGCCTTCAGCCAGATCGCCGGGGCTGCATTGTCGCCGCAGGTAAGCGCCAACGCGTCGGCCAGCGAGCAGAAGCAGAGCTATAACCATCTGACCCCGCAAGCAAGTCTACCGCAAGGTTGGAACGACTACGGCCAGGCCACCCTCAATTTCAACTGGGAACTCGATTTCTGGGGCAAGAACCGCGCGGGTCTGGCGGCGGCAACGTCGCAGGTCGAAGCCAGTCGCGCCGAACTCGCCCAGGCTCGGCTGAGCCTTGCCGCCGCCGTCGCCGGCAACTATGCGGAACTGGCGCGCCTGTTCGCCGCGCGCGACACGCTCGCGGCGTCGGTGGAGGTGCGTGCGCGGACCGTCGCGCTCTTCGACAAGCGCTTCGCCAACGGCCTCGAAACCCAGGGCACGCTGAGCGAGGCCAAGGCGCGCCTGGCCGGCACCGAGGCCGAGTTGCTCACGCTCGACGAACAGATCGGCCTGCAACGCAACCGCCTGGCCGCGCTGCTCGGCGCAGGTCCGGATCGCGGCCTGGCGATCGCGCGCCCGGCGGTCAAGCTCGACGGGCCATTCGGCCTGCCCGGCCAACTCGCCGCCGACTTGCTCGGACGCCGTCCCGATGTGATTGCGGCGCGCCTGCAGGCCGAAGCGCAGCTGCACCACATCGACCAGAAGAAGGCGGAGTTCTACCCCAATGTGAATCTCTCCGCCTTCATCGGCGTCAATGCGCTCGGGCTGAACATGCTCAACAACAGCGGCTCGGATTTCGGCGCCATCGGGCCGGCCATCTCGCTGCCGATCTTCACTGCCGGCCGCCTGCAGGGCGAGCTGCGCGGATCGGTGGCGAGCTATGAGGAGGCAGTGGCCAACTACAACGCCACGGTCGCCCGCGCCCTGGAGGACGTCGCCAATGCCGGACTCAGCCAACGGGCGCTGGCCGGCCAGCTGCTCAAGGCCGAGGCTGCGGTGAAAGCTGCCGGCGAGTCCCATCACGTCGCGCGCAATCGCTATGAAGGCGGACTGGCCACCTATCTCGAAGTGCTGTTCGCCGAAGACACTTTCCTGAGCAGCCAGCGCTACCTCACCACGTTGCAGTCCCGCGCCTTCTCGCTCGACATCGCGCTCAAGCGCGCGCTTGGCGGCGGCTACCGGTACAACAACGTTTAAACCGAAAAACCCAGTTCTTCACCGCAAAGGCGCAAAGGTCCGCAAAGGTTCGCGAAGAAAAACAAAGCGCTGAGTGAGCAACTCGTGCTACCTGCATTTACTTTGCGATCTCTGCGCCTTCGCGCCTTTGCGGTGAAGCTTTCAAGTAATTACTAAAGGATTTCGTCATGTCAGAAAGCAATCCGCCAATTTCCGCTTCGTTCAACAAGGAACAGCGCCGCAAGAAGCTGCTGGTCGGGCTCGGTGGCATCGTCGTCATCAGCCTCGTCGGCACCTCCGCGTACTGGCTCCTGCACGGTTCGAAATTCGTATCGACCGACAACGCCTATGCGGCCGTCGAAATCGCCCAGGTGACGCCGTCGATTGGCGGCACCATCAGCGAGGTGCTGGTTACCGACACGCAGGCCGTGAAGAAAGGCGACGTTCTCGTCAGGATCGATCAGACCGACGCCCGGCTCGCCCTCGCACAAGCCGAGGCAGACCTCGGCCGGGCAACTCGGCGCGTCAAGGGCTACGTCGCCAACGATGGCAGCCTGAGCGCGCAGATCGCGGCACGCGAAGCCGATGAGCAACGCGCCGCCGCGCAACTCGGTTCCGCCCAGGCCGATTTCGAGCGGGCCACCATCGACCTCGAACGACGCCAGGCGCTCGTCGCCTCCGGCTCCGTCTCGGGGGACGAACTGACCCGCGCCAAGAACGCTTTTGCCGCCGCCGAGGCCAACCTGGAAGGGGCACGCGCCGCCGCCGCGCAAGCCAAGGCCAACCGCAGCACGGCGCTCGGCTCGCGCGAAGTGAACGCCGCGCTGATCGCCGGCACGACCGAGGAGACGAATCCGGAAGTCGCGCTGGCGCGCGCGCGTCGCGACCAGGCGGCCGTGGATCTGGAACGCACCGTGGTCGTCGCGCCGGTCGACGGCATCGTCGCCAAGCGTCAGGTCCAGCTCGGCCAGCGCGTCCAGGCGGGCATGCCGCTGCTGGCCGTGGTGCCGGTGCAGGAGATGCACGTCGATGCCAACTTCAAGGAGGTGCAACTGAAGAATGTTCGCGTCGGCCAACCGGCGAAGGT
This sequence comes from Propionivibrio sp., assembly GCF_017995515.1. Taxonomy (GTDB): domain Bacteria; phylum Pseudomonadota; class Gammaproteobacteria; order Burkholderiales; family Rhodocyclaceae; genus Propionivibrio. Next base: position 3,290 of record NZ_JAGOIT010000088.1, on the reverse strand, counting down.
CCATGCCGACATTTACGGCAGCTCGGTGACTTACAACGGCACGGTCGAAGGCTTCTCGGGCGGATCGGGCGCCGCCTTCTCGGCGATTCCCGCGCAGAATGCCACCGGTAACTGGATCAAGGTGGTGCAGCGCCTGCCCGTACGCGTCAAGCTCGATCCGGCCGATCTGCTGAAGAACCCGCTCAAGGTCGGCCTCTCGATGAACGTCGAGATCGATACGCGCACGAACTAAGAGGTGGACCGAATGAGCCAAGCCCAATCGGTACCGAGCGCGCCATCCGCGGACGTGGCGCTGACCGGCGGCGCGCTGTGGATGGCAGCGCTCATGCTGGCCGCCGCGAACTTCCTTGCCGTGCTCAACATGACCATCGCCAACGTCGCGGTGCCCAACATCGCCGGCGCGCTGGGCGCGGCGACGAGCCAGGGCACCTGGGTGATCACCGCGTATGCCGTCGGTGAGGCGATCACCGTGCCGCTGACCGGCTGGCTCTCGTCGCGTTTCGGTTCGGTGCGCGTATTTTTCGTTTCCATGGTGCTGTTCGGGGTGTTTTCCGTCGTCTGCGGACTCTCGACCTCGATCGGCATCCTGGTCGTCGCCCGCATCTTCCAGGGGCTTTGCGGCGGTCCGCTGATGCCGTTGTCGCAGACCCTGATGATGCGCATCTTCCCGAAAGACAAGGTAGCCGTCCCCATCGGCCTGTGGTCGATGACGACGCTCGTCGCGCCGGTGGTCGGCCCGATTCTCGGCGGTTACCTGTGCGACGAATACAGCTGGTCCTGGGTGTTCATCCTGAACGCGCCGATCGCGCTGGTCTGCACCTTCTTCGGCTGGAAGCTGCTGAAAGACTACACCGACCGGCTGAGCCGCGCCGGCATCGACCTCGTCGGCCTCGGCCTGCTCGTCGTCTGGGTCGGTGCCTTGCAACTGATGCTCGACGAGGGCAAGAACCTCGACTGGTTCTCCTCCAATACGATCATCGGGCTGTGCATCGTCGCGGTCGTCGGCTTTGCCGCCTTCATCATCTGGGAGCTCTACGAGGAGCACCCGGTCGTCGACCTCAAGGTTTTCCGGCATCGCGGCTTCTCGGTCAGCGTGCTGACCATCAGCCTGGCCTTCGCCGCCTTCTTCGGCGTCAATGTGCTCACCCCGTTGTGGTTGCAGAACTTCATGGGTTACACGGCGACGCAGGCCGGTCTGGCAACGGCATGGACCGGGGTGACGGCCTTCTTCGTCGCGCCGCTGGTCGCCCAGGCGGCGAGCAAGGTGGACCCGCGCAAGCTGGTCTTCGCCGGCGTGGTCTGGATGGGGCTCGTCACCTTGTGGCGCACGGTGGCCACAACCGACATGGGCTTCTGGGACGTCGCGACTCCGTTGGTGGTGATGGGCTTTGGTCTGCCCTTTTTCTTCATTCCAACTACCGGCCTTGCCCTGTCGAGCGTCGATGAGCACGAAATGGATTCGGCCGCCGGCCTGATGAACTTCCTGCGCACGCTGTCCGGCGCCTTCGCCACCTCGCTCGTCACCACCGTCTGGGACAACAAGATCACCTACAACCACGCCGAACTCGTCGGCCTCGCCGATCACGACCAGAGTGTACGCACCCTGCTCGAACAGGCGGGCATGGCCGCCGACGCGGTCAATCAGGCCATCGACTACCTGATCACCAGCCAGTCCGTGATGCTGGCAACCAATCAGCTGATGACCGTGATCGGCGTGGCCTTCCTGATCGCGGCCTCGGTGATCTGGCTGGCGCCCAAACCGAGCCGGGTCGTCGAGCCGGGAACCGGCGGGCACTGATCGCACCGCAACTCAACTTCCGGAGATAGCTATGTTCAAGAAGATCCTCGTCCCGACCGACGGCTCCGCGCTCTCACAGGAGGCAGTCAGTCGCGCCATTTCCTTCGCCAGCGAGGCCGGCGCGCACATCACGTTCTTTTGCGCGGAGAAGAGGTTTCCCCTGATGTACTTCGGCGCCGATGCCATCTTTGACTCGCACACGCCGACGCGCTTTCACGAAGAGGTCGACAGCGTCGCGCACGGCATCGTCGACGCCGCTGAACAACTCGCGCAGGCGGCGGGCGTTCCGTGCAACAAGCTGGTGCTGGAGAGCGAGGAACCCTACGAGGGCATCATCGCAGCCGCCGAGCGCAACGACTGCGACCTGATCTTCATGGCGTCGCACGGGCACAAGGGTTTCGGCGCGCTCCTCCTGGGCAGCGAAACGCACAAGGTACTCACGCACACAAAGATTCCCGTGCTCGTGCATCGCAAGGCGTAGTCGCGTAGTCGTTACCTCGCGCGGAGAATCAGTTTTTCAGCGGCGGTCGCGGGACAAAGCTGCAGACTTTTCCCTGCTCGTCGAACTCCAGCCGGCAGGCCTCGGAAAGCTGCGCGCGCAGGCGACTGCGTGCCCGCAGCACGCGCGACTTGGCCGCGGGGAGCGACAGTCCCTGGCGCTCGGCGAAGGTTTTCTGCGTCATGCCCTCGATGTCACAAGACACGATCGCCGCGCGATCCTCCGGCGAAAGCTCGGACAGTACGCGCGGCAAGCAATGGCTCAAGAGATCGACCGGTTCGATTTCCTGCGGTGCTTCGGCGCTCAGGTCGTCGGGCAGCGGCACCTGCGCCTTCGTCAAGCGCAGCCGATCGATCAGCAGGTTGCGCGCCACCTGGAGCAACCAGGCGCGCGAGTTCTCCACTCGGCAGAAGGCCGCGCCCTGCACCACCACTCGCAAGAACACCTCTTGCAGCAGATCGTCGGCCTCGGCCGTACACCCGCAGCGATGCGCGAGAAAGCGCCGCACCTCTTCCTTGTGAAGACGCCACGCGCGCTGGTGACAATCGCAGGACGGCATCGTCAGCGAGTCCCCAAGGCGTCTATGCCAAGCGTTTTTCCAGACACTTCGCGCTCGCCGGGCACAGGCTGCGAAACTGCGCGTGTCCGGCAACGATGGCCGGCACGGCTTCGCGCGGCACGTCGATGTAGCCCCGCCGGCGGAAGTACTCAGCCGCGGTTGTGGTCAGCAGATAAGCCGTCGCCGCGCCTCGCCGGCGAGCTTCGGTCAGATCGCCCGTCGGCAGACCGCTGGTTTCGAGCAATTCGAGCACGGCAGGCAAGTCCGCCGCCCGCGCCGCGCGCAGTTCAGGCACGTTCGCGCTCATACCAGCCCTTGCTCGCATTGACCACCTTGACCACCAGCAGCATCACCGGCACCTCGATCAGCACGCCGACGACGGTCGCCAGTGCGGCGCCGGACTCGAAGCCGAACAGGCTGATCGCCGCGGCGAC
>NZ_JAGOIT010000166.1 GCF_017995515.1 Propionivibrio sp. | reverse complement strand
TCCCCGGTGCGGGCTATCGCCGGGAAGTCGGGCCGTGTCGGTGCGGGAACACCAGCACGACCCTAACCACAACGCAACTGACAAGGAGTTACGAAATGGCTGCAACCAATTCTAACAGCAGTGAAGAGCCGCAGACCTTCAAGCCGTTTTCCTGGCTGAGCGCGGACGCGCAATACCTTCCACTGGCAAGCTTTGCCGCAAGAACCTTCGATATCGCCCAAGGCATCGGCCTGATTATGGAGATGATCGAGGATACCCAACTCTGTGAAGACGAGGAGGGCAGAAGCCCAATGCTCAGCAGAGGGCAATGCGGTGCTCTTCAACGCATGGTCATTGCTACCGCCGACGCCCTCCAATCCGAAGCGCGTCAAGCAATGGACTGGTTCGATGCACACGGGGTTAAGTACTACGCCCCCACGCAGACCCTCAGGCGAAGCCAGAACCAAAGCGAACACGAGAAACCTGAAGCGCCTCAGGCGTCGTCGACCGAGCCCTCGTCGACTGCGGGACCGGTATAGCGGAGAGAAAGCCTCGTTTCCATCGGCAGGATTATGCCAAATAGCGCGCGATTCGACAGACATTTCGCCGAGCAGCCGGACAAGAAGTAGAATTTTCTTCGGCGGTGGTGAGGCGAGTTTGCCATCCTCACGCTTAAAGCGGTTTCAATGTCTGTCCTCGTGGCCGCGCCGCCATCCACTCACCGATCAGGAAGCAGGTTCGAGGGAAACAGCCCACGTCCCCGAAATCTCTGTCGCAATTTTCGCAGAGCCTGCGCCTCGATACGGCGAACCTCGTGAATAGACACGGGCCGGCCTTCAGCGAACGAAAGCCATTCTGCAACCTCCTCAACGCTTGCGCAGACGGATTCAATTACCGGTGGGCGGACTATCATTTTTCCCTTCGTCAGCGCTTACTATCCGGGCTCGCCACACCCGATACGGTGCCGCACACGGCATCCACCGGCCCGGTGGGCTGCACTCGGCCCTGCACAACGTCGGCGCCATACCCCAGCGGCTTGCCTAGGGCACCGCCCCGCATGGCCTGCAGATGGCCTCGGAAAACCAGGCCGGCACGAGGAAGCCCAACAGGAACACGTAGAACAGCCGGCCGGCGCCCTTCTTCACGCCCATGTCCTGCGCCACTTTGGCGAACTCGGTTCCCAGCAGGTTGGCTTGCATGTTGAAGTAGCTTTTGAACTGCGTGAACATCCGCGCGAAGGCGGCCGCCCAAGTGATGTTGTCGACCACGTTCTGGAAAGCGGATTGCAGGAAATAGGCGTGCTTCGCCGTCCATGCCTGGGTTTTCTCGTAGGCGTTGGGGTTGAGCAGCAGGTCGTTGATTTCCGTCCGCATCTGCTGTACCTCGTTGGTCTGCCGGTTCGCCATGAATGTGGAAAGCTCGGCCACTTGCTCGGTCACCTCGGACGGCGCGCGTATCGCCCCCAAGCTCATCATCTTGTCGGGGCGACAACTATTCTGACGCGGGGGGGGGTGAAAGCTAACAGCCGCTGAAAAGCGGCCACATAAGTTATGGCTTACGGGGCTTTTTTGATAAGAAGGCGGGATCTACCTGATCTGAAAGCGGGCGGCGGATTGCCGCAAGGCGTCCGAGAGCATTTGCAACTGATCGGCGGAAGATACGACGTCGCTGATCGCCGCGTGGTTGCGTTCCGACATCTGGGCAATGTTTTCGACACTTCTGGCAATTTCGTTGTTGGCGTGGCTTTGCTCACTCAGCGAAGTGGAGATTCCGTCGATTGCCGCGAGAACCTTGTTGGTGCTGCCATGGATGGTCGCCATGGAATTCCCGGTATGTCCGACAAGCTTCATGCCGTCATTGACCATCACGGTTCCCTGCGTCATGCTGCCTACCGCCTGCACCGTGCCGTTGCGGATGGCCTCGATCATTGTGGCGATATCCTGGGTCGACAGTTTCGTGCGCTCGGCGAGCTTGCGTACTTCATCGGCCACCACGGCAAAGCCCCGCCCTTGCTCCCCTGCGCGCGCCGCTTCGATGGCCGCGTTAAGCGCCAATAGATTGGTCTGGTCGGCAATCTCCTTGATCACATTAACGATATCTGCGATCTGGTGTGACTGCTCGTCCAGCGTTTGCATGAAAACCGATGACTGATTGACATTGTCGACAATCCGATTCATTTCGGCGATGGTTTTCTGGGCGAAGTCTTCTCCTTCCTCGGCCATACGCTTGGATTCAATGGCACTCCTGTTTACGTCGGCCGTGTTGTCCGAGATGTGGCCGATGCTTACCGTCATCTCCTCAACCGTCGCCGCGACGGTGGCCGCCGCATCCGTCTGCTGATTGGTCGCTTCCTGCACTTGGTGTGACGATGCCGACAACTGTTTGGCGGATCCAGCGAGTTGAACCGTGGCGACGATGATTTGCTCGATCATCCCGCGCAGTCCGTCCTGCATCTCTTTCATCGAGGCGAGCAGGCTTGACGTATCGCCGGATGCCAATTGGATCGTCGCCGACAGATCCCCGGCGGCAATCCTGTGCGCCACCTTGGCCGCATATTCGGGCTCTCCGCCCAAAGTCAGCAACAGGTTGCGCACAATGGCAAAGCACGTCCACAAGGCCAGGCAGGTGGCCACCAGCAGCAAACTGACGAAACCCAGGAAGGCATCACGCTCCTGCTTCATGTCGGACTGAAGTTCCTGCTGGATGTCCTTGGTATAGCTTTCCTCGGCGCTGCGTAGCAGATCGATCTTGGCCGTGATCTTGGCAATCCACTCCTCGGGGGAGTAAACCAGTTCGGCATTCGCTCCCTTGTCCTTGATCATCTGCTCGATGGCATCCACTTCCTTGACAATCGGCTCGGTGAGCTTGGCACGCAGCAGTTTGTCCTGATCGGGTGTGGCATACCCGATGGCCAGGCGCAGGTAGGTCGCTTGATCGTTGAGCAGCCCCTGGAAAGTGTCGAACTGGGCAGGGGTCAGCCGTCCGGCGCTGAAGCCACCGATCACCAGGGCGCGCTCCTGGCCGTTGCGTTCCTTCAGGAACAACAGGGCCTGCTTGGAGTTCGACAGGCGTGAAAGCTTCGAGGACGGCATCTGGTTCCCGGTACGCAAGGCGATCTCCAGCAATTGCGAAATCGTCTCACCATAAAAACGGAAAGATTCGTCCGGCTCGAGTGCGAGGCGGGTAATCTGCTCGCGTTTTTTCGTCAGTTCGCCCAGAGGCTCGCTTGCCGCTTCAAGCAGCTTGATGTAGCGCGGCCCGACCGTCGACGGATCGATGCGCCGGATGTTTTCGGTCAGGCGGGCGATCGCGGCATCAGACAACTTGCGCTGCGCCGTCAGCTTGTCGGCGAACTCGCTGCCCTTGCTGCCGAGGAAGCGTGAACTCGCGCCGCGCTCCAGCTGCAGTTCATGCACCGTTTCGCCCAGATCGATGACCAAGCCGACCAGCGCTCCGGCCTGTATGCGAGCCTGATAGTTCGAATACTTCTGCCAAGCACTGCTCGCACCAAGGCCCAGCATGATCGCAAGCGGTACGGCGGCGATCAGTAGCAAGCGACTTTTCAGACTTAGCTTCCCAAGCATAAATGCTCCTGTCGATGTATCGAGACGTAGCGCGCAATGCTATCAGCAATCCATGGCAATCGCTTACACATTCATCATTTAATTGATTTCTTGGTGCGTGACTGAGATCGAGGAGGAAGGCCGGGGAGTTCAGTACGGTAGAGTGATTTTCGGGAAGCGCGGTTGCAGCGCTGGCGGAGGCTGCTCTTGAGAAGCGGTATCGAGGCGGAGCATGGCGAGGGTGATTTTGCGCAGCAGCGAGAGATTGCGCGCGGCGGACGCTTTGCGCACCCGGCAAGCGTCTTCCCGGAAGATCACGTCGGGCACCCGGTGCATCGACTCGACGCCCCTCGCCCGTCCACGCCGTCCTTTGATCCGCGCACCGTCTTGCCGTCGAGCGCAATGATGTCCTTCACGACGCCGACAAGGCCGCCGATCCATTCGCGGAAGCATGATCCTGAAAAACCCGGTTTTTCACCGCAACGGCGCAAAGATCGCAAAGGTTCGCAAAGAAAATCAAAGCGCTACGCGAACAGCAGCTATCTTTCATCTTTACCCGCAGGGTGAATGGTCAAGCACGATCAACCTGTTGTTTCCTTTGCGATCTTTGCGCCGTTGCGGTGA
>NZ_JAGOIT010000087.1:1454-14960 GCF_017995515.1 Propionivibrio sp. | reverse complement strand
GGGTGAAGAACTCGCCGCCTTCCTGCGCGCCGCTCATGGCGAATTTGTTGAGGAAGTACTCGTAGATGCGCCCGAAGACGTCGCCGGTCGCGGCCTTGATCGCGGGGCGGTCGAAGATCTTGACGAGGTCGGCGAGCAGGTCGGGCTCGAAGGCGGTGTAGCCGCGCGGCAGCGCGCCCTTGAGCACTTCGTATTCGGCTTCGATGACGTCCATTGCGGCGTCGATGACTTCGCCGACCTTGGCGCCTTGCGGCAGGCTGACGATGCGGTCGAAGCGGGCGTCTTCCGGCAGATAGATGGCGGCCTTGCCCTGGAAGCCGAGCTTGATCAGTTCCTCGCGCTGGGCGGCGGGAACTTGCGGAGGGATGTCGGCCTCGATCTCGGGCAGGTAGGTTTTGAAACGGTTGTCGGCGTGGCGCAGGAAGATGAGGCCGAGCACCGGCATGGAGTATTCGGCGGCGGTGAGCTTTGAGTTGGCGCGCAGCTGGTCGGCGGCTTCCCAGAGTTCGTTTTCGAGTTGCTGGACGTTCATTGGCGTTTTCGTTGTTATTGGGCGTTGCTCTTGTTGGCGCCGACGGCGATTTCGTGACGCTATAGGGCTTTCGGAGTCTATCACCGGCCTACCGGCCCGGTCAGTTCGGAAGTGGTCGGTTGCCGCGCGATGTGTGTTGGGTTTTGTAGGAGCGCAGATTTTCTGCGCGATGCGGCGGTTGATTTTCACCACAGTATCTACAACAATTCGCCGCGATCGAAGCTCGACACCTGTGTCGGCCTTCCCAGACCATCGATGGAGTCCTCTTTGAGCGATCTACTCCCTCACATTGAAGTCGAAACATCCCCCAATCCCCGCTGGCTGGGGAGCGAAGCGAGCAATGCCAATCAGTCGACGCCGATCTTCGCCGCGCACGGTACGCATGACGACGTGGTGGCGCCGGTGCTCGGCGTCGCCGCGCGTGACTTCCTGAGCGGGCGCGGCTACGCCGTCGAGTGGCACGACTACGTGATGCCGCATTCGGTGTGCCTGGAGGAAGTCGAGGACATCGGGCGCTGGCTGCGGCGGGTGATGGCCGCGCTGGACGGGGCGACGAGTTGAGCGAGGTCGAACTCCCGCTCTATCCGGGCATCGGGCTCGAACGCATTGTCCTCGTCGACTCGGAAGCGCTCGCCGAAGTGGCGTCCGCGGCGCTGCTGGCGGCCGATGTCATCGGCTTGGATACCGAATCGAAACCGACTTTCCTCAAGGGCGAGGAGTCGACGGGGCCACACCTTATTCAGCTGGCGACCGACGAGCGCGCCTATCTGTTTCCCGTGTCGCCGACGTACTGCAGCCCGGTGCTGAAGACGATCCTCGAGTCGCCGCGCGTGCTCAAGGCCGGCATGGGGCTGGGCAACGACCGTAGCGCGTTGAAATCGCGCCTTGGCATCGAGTTAAAGCATGTGCTCGATCTGGGCGAGGCGTTGCGCGGAAGAGGCGAGGGGCGTATCGGCCATCGCGGCACGGTCGGCGCGAAGGTCGCCGTCGCGCACTTCTTCGGCCAGCGCTTGCAGAAGTCGAAACGGATCGGCACCAGCAATTGGGCCAGCCGGCGCCTGAACGACCGCCAACTGCTCTACGCGGCGAACGACGCGCACGTCGCGCTCATGATCTATCGGGCGTGGATGGCGCGCCGCCGGCCCGATGCGGATTGATCCTTAAAACCTCAGTTCTTCACCGCAAAGGCGCAAAGGGCGCGAAGGTTCGCAAAGAAAATCAAAGGGCTACGCGAACGGCGCGTATCTTACGTAGTCACCCATAGGGTGAATGATCAAATACGATCAACCCGTTGTTTCCTTTGCGATCTTTGCGCCTTCGCGCCTTTGCGGTGAGGTTTTTAGGTTGATTGATTTCGCTCCCCCGCACTGGCTCCGGGCAGACTATGCCGCCGGTCTGCCGACCGAGGCGCGCTCGATGTAGCCGATGGCAAAATCGCGCGATACCGGCAAGTCGCTACCAAAGCACTGATTGATCAGCCAGCGGCAGGCATTGACGCCCATTTCGCACATCGGCGTCGATACGGTCGACAAGCGCGGCGACGTGTAAGCCGACATCACGGTGTTGTCATAGCCGACCACCGACACGTCGGCGGGAATGCGAACGCCGTTCTCCTGCAGGCATGACATCGCGCCCATGGCCATTTCGTCGTTGGCGCAGAACAGGGCGGTCAGCGGCTGCTTGCTGTCGAGCAAGGTCGTCCCGGCTTGCCAGCCGCCTTCGAACGAGAAGTCGCTGACCACGACGCGAACTTCGTCGCGCGCAATGCCCGCCTCGGCCAGCACGGCGAAGAAGCCGTCGAGACGCCACAGGTTATCGAGGGCCGAATCCGGTCCGGCGATGACCGCAAACCGGCGGTGCCCCTTGGCGAGCAGCGCTTCCGCCGCCAATGCGCCGCCGAGATGGTGGTCGACGTAGAAGCAGTTCTCTTCGATGGCCGGCACCCGACGGTTCACCACCGCCAGGCGCTGTTGTTTGGCGTGGATCGGCCCGAAATCCTCGTCGAGCAGGTGGTTGCTGAAGACCAGGATGCCATCACACTCCCGCTCGATCAGGAACTCGATGCCGGCCAGGGTTTGCTCGCGCGGATTGCCCTCGCCGAAGCCGTTGGCGACCACCATCCGGCGATTGCAATGACGCAACTCGTGGCTGATCGTTTGCAGAAACGGCCCGAAGAACGCGCCGTGGAAATCCGGCACGTAGATACCGACCAGCCCCGCCGACATCGACGATAACGCGCGTGCAATCTCGGACGGTTTGAATGCGAGTTCGGCCGCCGCTGCACGCACACGGGCGATGGCGTCCTTGGACACCGAACCACGTCCTGAAATCACGCGCGAAGCGGTGCCTACACCGACCCCGGCACGCTGCGCCACATCACGAATCGTCGCCACATTATCCCATTTATCAATTACTTGCGCGCCCAGCCACGGGCTGGAAGGCGTCGCGCATGATAACAGCCGCGCTCCCGCGCAGCCACCAATGCGGCTTTCGTCCCACGAAAAAAATCATGCAGATATCGCTTTACTTTCGCAAAAAGTGGGTGCTAAACTGCGCTCCACGCAATTGGAACCGGTTCCAACGCATTGATCAAGGACTTTCCCGTGGCAATAATCTCTCCCTCCGTGCTCGCTTCCGAATCTGCCGCATTGATGCCGCCCCGCGATTCGGCGATGTGGCAGAAGAACTTCATCTTCGGCGCCGCAACTGCCTCCTACCAGATCGAGGGCGCCATCGACGCCGATGGCCGTATCCCGTCGATCTGGGACACCTTCTCGGCGACGCCCGGCAAGGTCGCCAACGGCGATTCCGGCGAAAACGCCTGCGACCACTATCATCGTTGGGCTGAGGACGTTTCACTCATCAAGGAACTCGGTCTCGACGCCTACCGCCTGTCGGTCGCCTGGCCGCGCGTCATGGATGCGGCCGGCAAACCCAATCCGAAGGGACTGGCGTTCTACAAGCGCCTGCTCGAAGCGCTCAAGGCCAAGGGTCTGAAAACCTTCGTCACGCTCTATCACTGGGATCTGCCGCAATACCTGCAGGACCGCGGCGGCTGGATCAACCGCGACATCGCCTACCGCTTTGCCGACTACGCCGATCTCGTCAGCCGCGAACTGGCCGGGCTTGTCGACGCCTGGACGACGCTCAACGAACCGTGGTGCAGCGCCTTCCTCGGACACGCCAGCGGCAAGCAGGCGCCGGGCTTCAAGAATCTGCGCTATGCCCGCCAGGCGATGCATCACCTGCTGCTGGCGCACGGGCAGGCGGTGCCGGTGCTGCGCGCCAACGATCCGCAGGTACCGGTCGGGCTGGTCGCCAACGTCGGCTACGGGACGCCGGCGACGGATTCGCCTGAAGACAAGCGAGCCGCCGAGCTGTTTCAGACCCAGCATAACGCCTGGGTATTCGACCCGCTCTTTCGCGGACGCTACCCAGCCGATCTGGATACGCTGTGGCCGGACTCGGCGCAACTCGTCTTCGACGGCGACATGCAGACGATCACCGCGCCGATCGATTACCTCGGTATCAACTACTACTTCCGTACCTGTCTCAAGAGTGACGGCGCCAACGGCTTCATCGAGGTCCCGGTCGATGGCGTCGAGAAAACCATGCTCGACTGGGAAGTGCATCCGGACGGCCTGCGTCGACTGCTGGTCGAGTTCCACAACACCTATGCCAACCTGCCGCCCATCTACGTTACTGAAAACGGCATGGCCTCCGCCGATGCCGTCGTCAATGGCGAAGTCGTCGACACGCAACGTATCGCTTACCTTGGCGGTCATCTGCGCGCCATCGATCAGGCCATGCGCGAAGGCGTCGATGTTCGCGGTTACTTCGCCTGGTCGCTGCTCGACAATTTCGAGTGGTCGTACGGTTACGAGGCGCGCTTCGGGATCGTGCATGTCGACTACGCAACGCAAGCGCGGACGCCGAAGCACAGCGCCCTGGCCCTCAAGCGTTTTCTCGCCGAACGGAGGACGAACGGCGACTCTCCCTGATTCGTCAGGCGCCACGCTGGCGCAGCCCTTCGAACAAGCGCCGCCGGCCACGCACCGCCGACGCGAGCTGTACCCCAACAACCACAAGGAGGATCAAACATGTTCAGCATCAAGAAACTGGCATTCGCGGTGGTCACCGGTCTCGCCGCGCTCTCATCCCAAGCGGCTGGAACACGTGCCGAGGTGATTCACTGGTGGACCTCGGGCGGCGAATCGGCAGCGATCAAGGAGCTTGCCAAGGCTTACACGGCGGCGGGCGGCGAATGGGTCGATACGGCCGTCGCTGGCGGCGAACAGGCGCGGTCGGCCGCCATCAACCGCATGGTCGGCAACAACGCGCCGACGGCGGCGCAGTTCAACACCAGCAAGCAGTTCCGCGACCTGATCGATGAAGGCATGCTCAACAACATCGACGAAATCGCCAGCAAGCAGAACTGGGACGCGATGCTGCCCAAGGCCATCGTCGACACGATCAAGGTCAAGGATCACTACTACGCGGTGCCGGTCAACATCCATAACCCGGCATGGGCCTGGTACTCGAAGGATGCCTTCGCCAAGGCCGGCATCGCCGGCGAACCGAAGTCGATCGAAGAACTCTTCGCCGCGCTCGACAAGCTCAAGGGCGCCGGCCTGGTTCCGCTGGCGCTCGGCGGCCAGGCCTGGCAGGAGAAGATGCTCTTCGACAGCATCTTCGCCTACGTCGGCGGTAAGGAGCTGTTCCTCAAGGTCTATCGCGACCGCGACGCCAGCGCGATCAATACGCCGGAATTCAAGAAAGTGCTGACCGTCTTCAAGCGGCTGCACGACTACGTCGATGCCGGTTCGCCGGGACGCAACTGGAACGACGCGACGGCGATGGTCATCTCGGGCAAGGCCGGCGTGCAGTTCATGGGCGACTGGGCCAAGGGCGAGTTCCTGGCCTCCAACCAGAAGGCCGGCAAGGAATTCGGCTGCTTCATCGGGTTCGACGACAAGGCCCCGTACGTGATCGCCGGCGACGTCTTCATCATGCCGAAGAGTCAGGACGCGGCCGTCGTCAAGGCGCAGAACCTGCTTGCCGCTACGCTCGTCGCGCCGGCGACGCAAGTGGCCTTCAACAACAAGAAAGGTTCGATTCCGATCCGCACGGACGTCAATGCCTCGGACCTCGACATCTGCGCGCAGCAGGGCATTGCCATCATGAAGGACAAGTCGCGGCAATTGCCGACGAGCACGATGCTGGTGCCGACCGACGTGGAAGGCGCGATGCAGGATGTCGTCACCAACTTCTGGAACAAGAACCAGTCGGTGGAAGAAGCGGCCAAGGCCCTGGCCGCAGCCTTGCGCGGCTGATTGACGGGAAAAAACAGCGGACGGTGCACGTATGCCGTCCGCACCCCCGTTAGTCTCCTTCCACCCACGATGACTGCTGTCGATGCGTACATCCAAAGGCTTCTCATGACTGCTAGACCCCAGAATTGGCGGCGCCTGATCGGAACATGGCTGGCCATGGCTCCCATGGCGATCACCGTGCTCTGCGTCTACGTCGGATCGACCTTGTGGTCCTTCCGCGTCTCGCTGAGCAGCTCGCGTACCTTTCCAGCCAGCGATTTCGTCGGCTTGCAGCAATACGTCAAGTTGTTCGGCAACGATCGCTGGCTGATCTCGCTGAAGAACGCCGCGATCTTCGGCGTGCTGTTCATCAGCCTGTGCCTGATCCTTGGCTTCCTGCTGGCGGTGTTCCTCGACCAGCGCATCCGCGCCGAGAGCATCTTCCGCACGATCTTTCTCTATCCGTACGCCATGTCGTTCGTGGCGACCGGCCTCGTCTGGCAATGGATGCTCAATCCGGCGCTCGGCATCCAGGAGGCGGTGCGCCAGCTCGGCGTTGCCGGCTTCACCTTCGACTGGATCGTCAGCCAGGATCTGGCGATCTACACGATCGTGCTGGCCTCGGTCTGGCAGGCGTCGGGACTGGCGATGGCGCTGCTGCTTGCCGGACTGCGCGGCATCGATGAGGAAATCTGGAAAGCGACGCGCATCGACGGCATCCCGCGCTGGCGCGTCTATCTCTCGATCGCCCTGCCGATGATCGGCCCGTCGATTGCCACCGTCGTCGTGCTGCTCTCGGTCAGCGTCGTCAAGCTCTTCGACGCCGTCGTCTCGATGACGCAGGGCGGGCCGGGCACGGCGACCGAGGTGCCGGCGAAGTTCATCATGGATTACCTCTTCGGGCGCGCCAACATCGGCCTCGCGTCGGCAGCATCGACGGTGATGCTGCTGCTCGTGCTGTCGTTCCTCTTGCCGTGGGCCTATCTCCGGCAAAAGGCAGCCAACAAGGAGAAGCAGCGATGAGACCGTCTCGATCAACACGCGGCCGCAAGCACTGGACACCCGCACGGATCGGCACCTACGCCTTTCTGGTCAGCGCCGCGCTCTTCTTCCTGCTGCCGCTCTACGTGATGCTGGTGACGTCGTTCAAACCGATGGAAGAAATCCGCCTCGGCGCGCTCTTCGCGCTCCCGCAGAACTTCACCGTCGAGCCGTGGATATCGGCCTGGACCCAAGCCTGTACGGGCCTCGAATGCCACGGAATCCGCGTCGGCTTCTGGAACTCGGTGAAGATCGTCGTGCCGAGCACGCTGTTCTCGATCCTGCTCGGCGCGCTCAACGGCTACGCCCTGTCGTTCTGGCGCGTGCGCGGCGCCAACCTGCTCTACGGCGTGCTCATGCTCGGCTGCTTCATCCCCTACCAGGTGATGATGTACCCGCTGGTGCGCATGCTGGCGAGCATTTCGCTGTTCAGCTCGCTGCCCGGCATCGTGCTGATCCACACGGCGTTCGGCATGCCGGTGATGACGCTGCTCTTCCGCAACTACTACGCGTCGATCCCGATCGAGCTGTTCAAGGCGGCGCGCGTCGATGGCGGTAGCTTCCTGCGCATCTTCTTCGAGTTGATGCTGCCGATGTCGGTGCCGATCATCATCGTCGCTGTCATCATGCAGGTGACGGCGATCTGGAACGACTACATCCTCGGCCTCGTCTTCGCCGGGCGCGACAACCTGCCGATGACGGTCCAGCTCAACAACGTCATCAACACGACGACCGGCGAGCGTCTTTACAACGTCAACATGGCGGCCACGATTCTCACCTCGCTGGTACCGCTCACCATCTATCTCTTCTCCGGACGCTGGTTCGTGCGTGGTATCGCCGCCGGCTCGGTCAAGGGCTGAAACAACTGCACAGGGACTAGAAGAATCTATGGCACGGGTAACGATTGCCGATCTTTGCATCGGTTACGGCGGGGCGAACATCATCGAGAAACTCGATCTCGATGTCCATGACGGCGAGTTTCTGGTCTTGCTCGGCCCCTCCGGCTGCGGCAAGTCGACCTTGCTGCACAGCATCGCCGGCCTGGTCGACGTCAGCGACGGCCGTATCGCGATCGGCGACAAGGACGTAACGTGGGCTGACCCCAAGGACCGCTCGATCGGCATGGTCTTCCAGTCCTACGCGCTCTATCCGACGATGAACGTCGAACGCAACCTGTCGTTCGGTCTGCGCATCGCCGGCATGGCCAAGGATGAGATCAAGCGCCGCGTCGATTTCGCCTCGCGTTTGCTGCACCTGGAAGACTATCTCGGTCGCAAGCCGTCGCAACTCTCGGGCGGGCAGCGTCAGCGCGTCGCCATCGGGCGCGCCCTGGTGCGCGATGCCGGCGTCTATCTGTTCGACGAACCGCTCTCGAATCTGGACGCCAAGCTGCGCGCCGAACTGCGCCGCGAACTGAAGCGGCTGCATCAGGAAATCGGCTCGACGATGATCTACGTCACGCATGACCAGATCGAAGCGCTGACCCTGGCCAACCGGATCGCCGTCATGCGCGGCGGCAAGATCCAGCAGGTCGATGCGCCCGAGGTCATTTACGAACGACCGGAGAATCTTTTCGTGGCCGGCTTCCTCGGTTCGCCATCGATGAATTTCGTGCGCGGCGAACTGAATTGCATCGGCGGTTGCACGACTTTCAATGCAAGCGGCCTGACACTCGATCTTTCCAGCTATGCCTGTCGCGAAACAGCGTCCGGCTCACGTTCGGTGGTGCTCGGTTTCCGACCGGAGCACGTTGCCATCGCGGGTGCCGACGAGCGGATCGATTTCACCGGGCGGGTCAGCGTCACCGAACCGATGGGCGACCACCAGATCGTCTGGATCGATTTCAACGATCAGTCGATTGCACTGACCATCGACAAGATGCGCGACATCAGGCTCGACGTGCCGATCAATCTGATGATCGACACGCGGCGGATTTCGCTGTTCGATGCGGCGACCGAGAAGCGCCTGTAGATTCCTCTTTACGTCTTCTTGCGCGTGGCAAACACCGCGCCGACCAGCACGATGAGCGCAGCGAAGATGAGGAAGGGGATCGGTACGTTGAGGATCGTCTCGTTGCCGATTGCGGCCAGTTCGTCTACGTAGCCGATGCGTCGACGGTCGGAAAACCAGTTCTTTATTGCTCAGAATCCTGCTTGTTGCGAACGCGGCGACGAACGCCGCCCTGTCGGTCATCCGACATGAAAAATCGATTGGGAAAAGCACACCGACCGGCGCACACCGACCGGCGCACACCGACCGGCGTGTCGCCGGCCAGCGAAGTCGGTCAGTGCCGCGGGTCAGTCGAAAACGACGCCCTTCTTGAGGATGAAGCAGCCGTACGGGCGGTTCTCGCTGTTCTGCACGACGGCAAAGCACTTCTTCGCCGCCGCGTAGAACTGGTGGCGCTCGATGACGCGGTGCCTCACTTCGCGTCCCTCGGCCTTGTTGCACGCGGCGAGCACGTCGGCATGCACGGAGAGAATGGCGCCGGGCTGGTCGACCGGGTCCATCCAGGCGAGCGGCGCGTCGACGAAGCTGTCGAGCGGCATCAGCTCGAGGATGCCGCCGATCGATGTCGGCGCGTCCATGCCGCCCAGCGTGATCAGCTTGCCGGACGGCGTTTCCATGGCGACCGATTGCGCGGGGAAGTTGCGATCGACGACGACAAGCTCATCGCCGTGGCCCATCGCGGCCAGGACCCAGAGCAACTCCGCGTCCATGAATGACGGTACGTGTTTCAGCATGTTTTTTTCCTCCTCTGGTCGATCAACTTGATCCGTGTCTGCGCGCTATCTGCCCGGAATGGACGTCTGAAATGCCACAAGCAATCGTTTGCGCAAACGTTTGCCCAACTATACACACGCCCGCCGCGGATGGCAATACAGGAGCGGGCGCGAACGTTCGGGGGGGCGTCAGGCGATCTCGCGCCGATATGGAATCGACGGCTGAGCGCCGTGGCGCGTGACGCACAGGGCGCTGGCGCGTTGTCCGAGCGCAACGGCGTCATCCATCGCCAGGCCTTCGACGAGGCCGGCCGAGAGGCCGCCGATGAAGGTGTCGCCTGCCGCCGTGGTGTCGACGGCCTTGACCACGTGCGCCGGCAGGTGCCGTTCGCCGGCGTCGTCGATGACGGCGACGCCGTTGGCGCCGAGCGTGATCAGCACGCACTTCACGCCGCGTTGGCGGAACACCTTTGCCGCCGCATACGCGCTTGTCGCGTCGCTCACCTCGACGCCCGAGAGCAGGGTGGCCTCCGATTCGTTGGGCACGAGAATGTCGATTTGCGACCAGACGGCCTCGGGCAACGGTGACGCCGGCCCCGGATTGAGCAGGACGGGCACGCCGGCCGCATGGGCGATCCCGATGGCGCGCTGGACGACGGGCATCGGGACTTCGAGTTGCAGCACGAGCATCGCTGCGCCGCCGATGCGCGCCGCGTGCGCGTCGATATCGGCCGGCGTCAGGGCGCCGTTGGCGCCGGCGGCGAGCACGATGCGGTTCTGCCCGATGTCTTCGACGAGGATCATGGCGACACCGGTGCCGACCGCCGACGTCTGCAGGACACCGCTCGTGTCGATGCCGTCGGCGGCCAGGCCGTCGCGCAGCGTCGTGCCGAAGCCGTCGTTGCCGACCTGTCCGATCATGGCGACCTTCGCGCCCAGGCGCGCGCAGGCGACCGCCTGGTTGGCGCCCTTGCCGCCGGGCAGGGTCGAGAATTCGTGACCGTGCAGCGTTTCGCCGCCCACCGGCACGCGCGGCGTGCGCATGACGAGGTCCATGTTGAGACTGCCGATGACGACGACGGGGTTGTCCTTGCGGCCAGAAAAGTCGGGTGTGCTCATGCGTTTTCCTTCAACGGTTGGTAGGGGGCGGTCGACGCCCGAACGCGGAGTTCGGGGTCGAGGATCATTTGGCGGTTGTCGGTTCGCGCGTTGCTCACGCGGTCGAGCAGGAGATCGGCGGCGACCGTACCGATCTGCTGCTTGGGCTGGGCGACCGTGGTCAGCGGCGGCGCGGAGAAGGCGGCGAGGTCGATGTCGTCGAAGCCGACGATCGACAACTGCTGCGGCACGGCGATCCCGGCCTCGCGCGCGGCGGTGAGCGCGCCGAAAGCCATCAGGTCATTGCAGGCGAAGACGGCGGTCGGGCGCGGCCGGCGCCTGAGCAGCGCCTGCATGGCGAGGTAGCCGCCGCGCGCCGTAAAGTCACCGCGCGCGAGGTCGCTTTCCTTGCGCTCGACGCCGGCGTGTTCCAGCGCGTCCTTCCAGCCAGCGCGGCGTTGCGAGCTGGGCGAGAGTCCCGGCGGACCGCTGATGCAGGCGACGCGCGGGTGGCCGAGTTCGAGCAGGTGCCGCGTCGCCATCTGGCTGCCGAGCACGTGGTTGACCTCGACGAGGTCGCCGCTGACGCCGCTGACTTCGCGGTCGAGCAGGACGAGCGGCGTGTTGATGCCGCCGAGCGTCGCGCGCACGACGGCGTCGCTGCCGGTGACGACGAAGATCAGGCCGTCGATGCGCCTTTCGGCCAATACGCGGAGGTAGGCGGCCTGCCGTTCCGGATCGTCGTTCGAGTTGCACAGGATGACGTTGTAGCCGGCCGCGAAGCAGCGGTCCTCGACGCCGCGGATGATCTCGGCGAAGTACGGATTCGAGTTGTTCGGGATGACCATGCCGAAGGTGTGCGTGGTGTTGTGCTTGAGGCTGCGTGCCACGGCGCTCGGGACATAGTCGAGTTCGCGCACGGCCGCCTCGACCCGTTGCCGGACGACTTCGCTGACGAAGCGCGTGCCGTTGACGACGTGCGATACCGTCGTCACAGAAACGCCGGCGTGCAGGGCTACGTCCTTGATGTTTGCCATACGCTGAATGTCGCTGGTGGTTGAGTTACTCGAATTGTCCGCAAAGCGGTGCGCTTGTTCAATCGGAATAACGCGCTATCACGCGATAGAAAACGTTTGCGCAATCGTTTGCTTATTATAGGGGACGGTTCCGGGTTTGCGAAAGAGAGTTTTCGCGGCGTTGCCGGGAAAAGGTCGATGGCTCCGTCAATACGTCTTCTTGTGCTCGGACTTCATGGCGTAGAGATGGCCGTCGGCTGCCGCGGTCAGTTCTTCGAGGCTCCCGCCGTCCTCGGGGAAGCGCGCGAGCCCGTAGCTGAATGACAGGCGATGCTCCTTCTCGCCGAAGCTTACGGCCTTCGTGCGCAGCGCGGCGAGGATGCCGTCGATGTTGCGTTCCATCTTTTTCTTGCCGGAGGCATGGTAGAGCGCGATGAACTCGTCGCCGCCGAAGCGGCCGATGACGTCCGACTTGCGGCACGAAGCGCGGAGCGCGCTGGCGATCATCAGCAGCATCTGGTCTCCCGCCAGGTGCCCGAAGGTGTCGTTTACGTACTTCAAGCGATCGACGTCGAAGATGGCGATGACGAACTGCTCGTTGTAGCGTAGCGCCCGGTCGAGCGAGACGGCGAACAGGTCCTCGAAGCACCGCCGTGTGAACAAGCCGGTCAGCGAATCAACGTGGTAGCGCTCGATGCTGGCCCGGTACTGCTCCCGGGCGAGAAGGCAGACCTCGATCTGCGCCCGGAAGCGTTCGACGATCGCCGTATCGCGCTCGTCGAAGGTCACGGGCTGATCGGAGTCGAGGTTGAGGATGCCGAACAGCCGCTTGCCGACGAAGATCGGCGTGCTGACCACCGAGTTGAACTCCCAGTCGCCGGGGTCGAACACGGTGACCAGCCGCGCCAGCGTCTCGCGGGTGATCAGCCGCGTTTCGGTGATGTGTCCCTTGGTTTCCTGGTAGAGGAAGGAGTCTTCGAGCTTCAGGCGGAAATCGCGCACGTACTCTTCGGTGAAACCGCGCGAGGCAGCGAAGGTCAGGTAGCCGTCGTCGCCGAGAATCAGGATCGATCCGGTATTGGCCGTGTTGAAAATGCTGAACAGGTAATCGAGGATGGTGCGATAGATGAGCTCGATGTTCTCGTTGAGCAGGATTTCGCGGTTCACCTGCACGTTCATGTCGGCCAGCAAGCGCATGCGGCGCGACGACTCACGGATGCGGCGCAAGCGCAGGTAGAGGCCGATCAGGCCGGCGTTGGCGAGCAGGAGGCAGGCAATGAGGATGAGGGCAACGCTTGGAGTACGAGCCGCTTCGGTACTGACGAACGCGAGCGAGAGCAGGACGGCGATGGCAATGCCGGTTTGCGCGAGCGCCGCAAAGCCGAGCGCCGACCCGGTGCCCTTGCGGTTCAGATTCTTCGCGAGAGAGAAGTGCATGGTTCGTCCTTCCTGATCTGCGCGTGATTCCGTCCTGCCCGCGCCGGCATGTGTCCTGGTGGTACGATAGCGCTGATGCGCGCGGCGTTTCCCTTACGTCATATTGATCCAGAATTGAACAACAGTCCTTGCCGTACCGGAATCAACGCCGTCAATCATATCGGACGGACTTGCGTCGGGGAATCGGGGTAACGTTCCGGTTGGGCGGTTTTGGACTGGATTGAACGGAGACGGACGTTGCGCGAAGGGATCGTCGATGCGTGAAATTCTGGCTTGGGTGTTGTTGAGCGCATCTCTTGTGGCTGATGCGTTTGCGGCCGACGACAGGATCGTCGTCGTTGCCTTCG
>NZ_JAGOIT010000087.1:0-1354 GCF_017995515.1 Propionivibrio sp. | reverse complement strand
TTGAACGGAGACGGACGTTGCGCGAAGGGATCGTCGATGCGTGAAATTCTGGCTTGGGTGTTGTTGAGCGCATCTCTTGTGGCTGATGCGTTTGCGGCCGACGACAGGATCGTCGTCGTTGCCTTCGAGTACCCGCCGATCTACCAGAAGGATCCCGGTGGCGAGAAAGGGGGGCTGGGCCTGAGTAGCGACCTCGTCGTCGCCGCATTCAAGGCCGTGCGAGTCGACGTCGAAGTGCAGTTCCTGCCGGTACTGCGCATGGTGCGGATGGTGAGCGACGGCCAGGCGGTGTGCGGCATCGGCGGCACCGTGTTGTTTTCTTCGCCGGACGTGGCGCCGAACGTCGCCGTCTCGTCGGTCGTGCAGTACGTGACGCAGATCTTCATGTATGACCAGCGGCGCTACCCGGAAGGCATCCACTACGGCGTGATCGGCGACATGGCCGGCTACGCCATCGGTGTGCTGCGCGGAAGCGGCATCATGCGCTTTCTTGAGATGACGCCGAGCCTGCACCTTGTCGCCAACAACGTGCACGATGGGTCAGCCAGGCAGCTCCAGTTGGGACGCATCGACGTTTGGGCGATCGTCGACCTGACCGGGATGATGTACATGAAGAAGCTCTTTCCCGACGAGGCGGCGAACTACCGCTTCACCCAGCCCTTCAACCGCGGCGACGTGTCGCTGGTCTGCTCGAAGAAGCGCGACCCGGACAACCGGTACGGAACCCGGTTCCGCGAAGGACTTGCGGCGATCAAGGCGAACGGCACCTATATGCGGTTGATGGCGAAGTACTACGGCAGCGAAGCTGCGATCAATCGCAACTCGCTACCGGAAGACATGCGCTGACTCGGCTTCCGCGGCGCTATTCCCCGCCGCCGTTGACCCAACGTAGCGCTTCCGCGAGGGCTCCGTTGAGGCGGTGGTGATCGATGCCGACGACAGTCAGTTCGGCCAGGATGCGCTGGCAGCCGTCGCCGTCCTCGTTGTCATAGCATTCGAGCAGTTCGAGGATCTGTCCCAGAGGCCCCTGGTGCTCGGTCAGCGCCAGCCTGACTTCTGGTTCGAGCGAGATCTGCTCGAAGATTTCCTGCACCGGTAGCCCAAGCGCGGCCGGCATCATGGACATGATGCCGGTGATGAACCCCTGGTCGGTGAGCTTGCGGTCGCGCGGGTGTGCGTGCCCGATCAACAATTCCATCATCCGCCCGCGCAGCGCGGCGACCTGCAAAAGCGGCGAGCGGCTGGCGTCCGGCGTCTTTTCGGTGGGCACCATCAGCAGGAGCTGCAGCCAGCGCTGCAACTGGCGTCGGCCGAGCAGGGTGATGGCGTGGCGGATCGTGCTGACGTTGCGCGT
>NZ_JAGOIT010000165.1 GCF_017995515.1 Propionivibrio sp. | reverse complement strand
TTTTGATTCAACGTGACTGACTACTAACCACCGACTACGAGAACGCCCCCATCTCCTTGAGAACGAACGCACTCATGTGGCTCGCCACGGTGACGACCTTGTGCGAGAAGAGCGGCCAGTCGGCGCAGTCGCTGACGAAGTCACCGACAATATGCGCGCGCCCGAACTGCCTCCAGTGGATGCCGTCGAGCGATCCACCGGCGACGCCCGAAGCGGAGACGACGAGCTGATCGCCGGCCAAGCCTTCCATCAGCATTTTCTTCGCCGCCGCCTTGTCGAACGCCTCCACGACAAGATCGCAGTCGCCGAACAGCGTCCGGCAGTTCGTCGCGTCGATGCGCGCGACGATCGCATCGATCTCGACTTCCGGCCGAATGCGTTGCATGTTCTCGCGCAGCGCTTCGACCTTGGGGCGGCCGATCTGGTCGCGAAAGTAGAACTGCCGGTTGAGGTTCGACGCTTCGACGCAATCGAAATCGACGATACGGAACGCGTCGATCCCGCTGCGGACGAGGTTGAGCGCGACGTTGGAACCCAGTCCGCCAGCGCCCGCGATGCCAATTTTCAACTGTTTCATAGCGCTGCCTCCCAATCCTTGAATACGGGTTGATAACGTCGGGCAACGATGGCTGCCGCGACCTCGCCGACGCTGCGCTCGTCGGTGATCTCGAACTGCAACGCTGAATCGGTCTGCTGCTTGATCGGGATCGCGTAGCCGCCGACGCCGGTGCTCGATCCGGCCGAGAAGCGCGTGGCGCCGAGCGTGAGCAGCCGATCGCGGAACTCCGCCCGCTCGCGTGTCGACAAGGTGATGCCGGCACGCGGCAGGAAGACGCGCAGCGCCGTCATCATCTGCACGAACAGCCGGTCGCCGACGTGCTGCGTCGCCGAGAAGCCGCCCTCCACCTCGTTGATGCGCGGCAGCGACACCGCTACTTCCGCCTGCAGGAAGCTCGTTTCGAGAAAACGCGCGTGCAAGCCGGTGAAGAACATCTCGCGGCGCGGTTCGGCCAAACCGAGCAGCGGGCCGATATTGACCGTGCGCAACCCGGCTTCGGCCGCACGAGCCGGTGCGTCGAGGCGCCACGCGAAGTCGCGCTTCTTGCCACCGAGATGCACGCTCTTGTAGACGGCCTGGTCGTAGGTCTCCTGGAAGACCGTCATCCCGTCGACACCCGCCGCCTTGAGCTGCGCGTATTCCTCGGTGTGCAGCGGGTATATCTCGATCGAGACCGAGGCGAAGAAGCGCTTGAGCACGGCGACCGCGTCGCACAGATACTCGATCGGCGTTGCGCGGCGGTCTTCGCCGGTGAGGATCAACACGTGCTGCATGCCGGTGCGCGCAATGGCCTCGGCTTCGCGTTCGATCTCGGCGAGCGAAAGCACGCGGCGCGGGATCTCGTTGGTGACGTTGAAGCCGCAGTACGAACAACGGTTCTTGCAGTGGTTCGAGAGATAGAGCGGGATGAACATCTGGATCGTCCGCCCGAAGTGCTGTACGGTCATCTGTGAACCGCTCGCCGCCAGCATGGCCGGGATCTGGTCGTTGCTGGCGAACTTGCCGGTGCCGGTAAAGAGGCGGTTGGTGAAGTGAACGCCACCCAGGATCAATGCATCGTCGGCCATGGCTCAACCTCCCCCGACGAAGGACAGCAGTTCAAGTCGGTCGCCGGCGACGATCGAGGTCATCGCCCATTCGTCCTGCGGCACGATACGCCGGTTGAGTTCGACAACCAGCGAAGCCGCCGGCAGCCCTTTCAGTTGCACGAAGTCGGCGAGCGACGCAGAAGCAACGCTTTCCGACACGCCATTGACGATCAGTTCCATAGACACCCCAAAAAAGACCAAAAAAAAGCCGCTTGCCCCACGGGAAGGGCAAGTGGCTTTTCGGGAGCCTGGAACCGGAAACGTGACTGGAAAGACCGGATCGTCTTGACTTGTCCGCTTCCCTTCGCCGGCATTACCCGGATCAGGTTCATAGGGTTGGACAGAGTCCTCTCAGGACGATTCGGTGCAATGCCCTCCGGTTATTGCACCCTACGGAGCACCGGCCAGGGGAAGGATGTAGGGTGCAATAAGCAACGCGCATTGCACCGAACACCCGGTAGATTGTGTCGTTTTTGTATCACCGCCCGAGACGGCTATGTCGATGCAGTAGAATTTTTCCCTTTGCGCCAGACCCCACGCCGTGACCCCACCTACCCCTGAAGTCTTCCCGGTCGACCTCGACCATATCCCTGATATCCGCCTGATCGCTTGCGATATGGACGGTACGCTGCTCGACGATGACGACGCGATCCATGACGAGTTCTGGCCGCTGATCGAAACGCTGTACGCGCGCGGGATCATCTTCTGCCCGGCGAGCGGCCGGCAGTATTCGAGCCTGTTGAACCGCTTCGAGCCGATCGCCGACGACCTCATCTTCATCGCAGAGAACGGCACCTACGTCGTGCAGAAAGGCGTCGAACTGAGCTCCGACCCGCTCGCGCTCGACGACGCGCGTACCATGATTCGCGTTGCACGCGAACTGAAGGTGAAGCATCCGGGCGTTAACGTCGTGCTCTGCGGCAAGCGCTCGGCCTACGTCGAATCGACCGATCAGGGATTCATCGACGAAGAGGTGGCGAAGTACTACCTGAAGCTCGAAATCGTCGACGATCTCCTGACCGTCGAGGACGACATCCTCAAGGTCGCCGTCTTCGCCTACCATGCCTCCGAGCGCGTCACCTATCCGGCGTACGAGCGTTTCACCGCGACGCATCAGGTCGTCGTCTCCGGCCAGCACTGGCTCGACGTGATGGTGAATAACGCCAACAAGGGTTCGGGCATCCGGCACATCCAGGACAAGCTCGGCATCACGCGTGACCAGACGATGGTCTTCGGCGACTTCCTGAACGACATGGAAATGATGGACGAGGCGACCTACTCCTTCGCCATGGCCAACGCCCACCCGGCGCTCAAGGAGCGCGCGCGCTACCTCTCGCCGGGCAACACCGACAACGGCGTCGTACGCACGATCAAGGCGGTGCTCGGGTTGAAGTAGCCGGCGGCTCGGTGCTCGCGCGCCGATACTGATAGGGGCAGGAAAGGGCGCTCGCCCTCCCCTCCCTCCGAACCGCGCGTGCGCTTCTCCCGCACACGGCTCTCCAGTGAGTGGTTTCTCATCGAGATTGGCTCGCCAGCCGTCGGGCTTCGACCAGGGTGAAAAGCCCTTCGGTAGCGAAGAATGCATCGGGCCAGCGACAGTGGTCGGCATAACTCCGCCCAAAGTCCGGACGTTTCTCCTGTTTGCGCAGGAGCGCCCGCAGTCGTCGTCGGATCAGCGCGTCCAGTATCTGGAATACGCGCCCTTGGGCATGCTTGAGGTAGCCATACCATCCACTGGGCATCGGGTTGAGGTCAGCAATGATCCGCCCCTGACTGTCGCCTCGCGTGCGCCGCGTGAGCTGGCGCACGTTGTCTTTCAAGGCCGTCTGGATCCCGTGCTCTGCACTCCCTCCGGTCGCTTTTGCTTCGCGATCTTTGCGCCTTTGCGGTGAAGAACTGAGTTTTTCAGGATCAAGGCATTGCCCGGAAATTGGGCAAGGCTGCTTTCTCCCGCCCGTTCAGTGACCTACGTCGCTTGTTCAGGTCTTATCCACAGGTTTGTGTACGGGTTTTGTGGAATGTCTCCGCAGCGACGGAAAGTGATCGCCGCCGAACCCCGCGAATCGCCGTCTCCCCGGCTTCGCGCTCCCTGGTCCGGCGGCGTCGACTTTTGTGCGGACGCCTGTGAATCAGTCGCAGGAGCCCGGTTCCACCGGGCGACCAGGCGATTCCTTCGAAGAGACACGCCGTTATCGCGCAGCAAAGCTGCGCCCCGCAGGAAGTACCCTTGGGGTGCGCTCCTACCCACCTGCAGGAAGCTATCGGCCCAGATCGGCGGCACTGGTTCCGGCGATTCCCCAGTTGGTCTTCGGTACTTCCTGAATCACGACACGCACGTTTTCCTTCGGCGCGCTGAGCGCCTCGTGCAGCGCCTGGGTCACTTTCTCGATGACCGCGCGCTTCTGCTCGACGGTACGGCCTTCCATGATGTAGATGTGGGCGAGCGGCATGGTTTTCTCCCTTTGGTTCAGATGAAACGGACGCTGGTGCTGCCCAGCGACTGGATGCGCAGGTTGACGTTGTCACCCGCCTTGACCGCAACGGCCTCGGTGACGCCGCCGGAAAGGATCATCGTCCCCGCCGGAATCTCCTCGCCGCGCGCACCGAGGTGGTTGGCGAGCATGGCGATGGCCGCCGCCGGATGGCCGAGCACGGC
>NZ_JAGOIT010000086.1 GCF_017995515.1 Propionivibrio sp. | reverse complement strand
GCTTGAGCCTGCCACAACAAGCGAAGGCCCGTCGGAATATCCGGCGGGCCTTCGGCGTTTTGGAAATTCAGCTCGGCAAAGCGAGCGCGAACGCATCGCGATGATGAAAGTCCGGGCGCGGGCTCGGATGGCGTAGCGCCCAGTAACTGTGGCTGCCGTCCACGGTGTCTGCTTCCTCGACGACGGCCGAGAGGCCAAGTTGCCATTGCCCACGCTCGGAAGGGAGTGATGGCGCGGGGACGACAACGTCAACCTCAATGCGGCCGGCAAAGCGCCGGGTGACGATGGTCGGCGGGGCGATTACGGGTACTTGGTCTACCGCTTGGCGGTAGTCCTTGAATGCATAGGCCGCCCATTGGCCGGATGGCGAAAAGTTGAATTCGCGGTAAGCGCTTTCGCCGCGAACGGCGATGAAGGCTTCGAAGCAGGTGTGTTCCCAGAGCTGGTCCATCCGTTCCGGCGCGCAGTCTTCCGGGATGCGCAAGCGAGCGATGTCGCCGCGCAGGCAATAGAAAAGACCGAGCGAGCCGTCGGGATTGGCGCGGATCGTCGCCTCGAGGCGATGGACCACCGGTGTCGGTGTTGCGGGATGGCAGACGAGGTGCAGAAGAGGCGCGGCAAATGCGGGCGTGGGGGCTGTCGTGGTCATGGCGCGATTCTATTGATCCGGTACGAAGAAGTCTCAACTTCCGTTCGGGCTGAGCCTGTCGAAGCCCGCCCCCCTTCGACAGGCTCAAGGCGAACGGACTTCTAACACTCCCTCGCCGTATTAATAGTTGTGCGCAACGGGTCGGGAAAGCAAATTGGCAAATAATTTATCCGGGTAATATTGACTTCATGTTTTGTCCGGGTAAATTTGGCGCATTTTCATCCAGAAAGAAGTGCCATGACTCCGATTACCACGCTGGACAACGAGGCGACTGGCGAACGCTGGATCGCGTTTGCCGGTGCTCAATGCGTCGCCTTCGGTGCGTCGCATGACGTCGCAGCTGCCGTGAAAGAGCGGGTCGATGCCGAACCCGATATCGCAGTCCTCGTCTTCGACGCTCGAACAAGTACGCCGGTTGAGTTGGACCTGCGCGGTTCGCTGACCGATGTGCTCGCGCGTTTGCCGACGGCGTCGGCGGCCGATCAGATGAACAAACCAGAGGCCGAACCGGTGCCGGTGCGCTTACCCGGTCGGCCGAAGCTCGGCGTGACGGCGCGGGAGGTGACCTTGTTGCCGAGGCATTGGGACTGGCTGGCCGGTCAGTCCGGCGGGGCGTCCGTGGCTTTGCGCAAACTCGTCGAGCAAGCTGTGCGTGCGAACGCCGACGCCGACCGCTTGCGGCAAACGCGCGAATCGGCTTACCGATTCATGACCGCCGTGGCGGGGAACGCGCCCGGGCACGAAGAGGCTGTACGGGCGCTGTTTGCCGGCGATAGCGAAAAGCTCAAAGCGACGATGGAAGACTGGCCAGCCGATATCCGGGCGCACGTATTGCGCCTGGTTGAAGCCAACTGAGCGCCGGACCCGGCTTTCTGCCTTGTGGCGAAACGCCAGGTCCGACCGGTGGAGGATCAGGCCAGTGACTTCAATGCTGCTTCGTAGTCGGGCTCGTCCTTGATTTCGCCAACGAGTTCGCTGTGCAGTACGCGATTGTTTTCGTCGAGCACGACAACGGCGCGCGCCGCGACGCCGGCCAGCGGACCGTTGCCGATCGCTACGCCGTATACCTGCAGGAATTCCACACCGCGCATCGTCGATAAGGTGAGGACGTTATCGAGGCCTTCCGCGCCGCAGAAGCGGCTCTGCGCGAAGGGCAGGTCGGCCGAGATGCAGAGGACGACGGTGTTGGCGACCTCGTTGGCGCGCTGGTTGAACTTGCGCACCGAGGTTGCGCAGGTCGGGGTGTCGATGCTTGGGAAAATGTTCAGAACCTTGCGTTTTCCGGCGAACTTTTCCAGCGTGACGTCGGCCAAATCCTTGGCGACGAGGCTGAAATCGGGCGCCGTCTGACCTTTTTCGGGGAACTTGCCGCGGATGACGATCGGCGTGCCGCCGAGGGTGACAGAGTTTTCCATGTGCGATCCTTGCTGTTTGGGTTGATTTCAGATTGAGTACGTTTCGACTTCTGACGGGTGCTCCCGAGCTTCCGGGCGGTGGTCTTCTTGTGCTGTCCGGGAGGGTTTTGTCATCGCCCCGGCGGAAAAGTTCGACGTGCTGCGCCCTGTCCGTGCCGACCATCTCCGCTATCATCGCGCCTGACCTTTTTTCCGGAACCGAATCCCCATGTTCTACTCGCCCGACATCGCCTCTCCGTCTTCCGCACCTGCGCCCATACAACTCAAGGACTACACGCCGCCCGCCTGGCTGATCGGCACCGTCCATCTTGATGTCGACATCCGTACCGAAGCAACCCGTGTCACGGCAACACTCGCCTGCGAGCGCAATCCGGCGGTAGCCGGAACGTCCCCGCTGGTGCTCGATGGCGAGGAGCTGGAGACGCTGTCAGTCAGCGTGGACGGGCAGGTGCTCGCGGCCGATGCCTATCGGATCGAAGGCGAACGCCTGACGCTGGACAATCTGCCCGAACGCGTACTGTTGCAAACGTGCGTGCGTATCCAGCCCGACAAGAACACGCAGCTTTCCGGCCTCTATCGCAGCCGCGACGGCTACTTCACCCAGTGCGAACCGCAGGGCTTCAGACGCATCACGTGGTTCATCGACCGGCCGGACGTGATGGCGCGCTACACGGTGACCGTTCATGCCGACAAGGCGGCGTTCCCCTTCCTGCTCGCCAACGGCAATCCGGTCGGCAGCGGTGACGAGGCGGGCGGCCGTCATTACGCGACGTGGGAAGATCCGTTCAAGAAACCGAGTTACCTCTTCGCACTCGTCGCCGGCAAGCTTGACGTATTGCGCGATGCCTACCGCACGACCTCCGGGCGCGACGTGCAGCTGGCGATCTATGTCGAGCCGGGCAAGCTCGACCAGTGCGCGCACGCCATGGCGGCGCTCAAGAAATCGATGCAGTGGGACGAGGAGACCTTCGGCCTGGAGTGCGACCTCGATCACTACATGATCGTCGCCGTCGGTGATTTCAACATGGGGGCGATGGAGAACAAGGGGCTCAACGTCTTCAACACCAAGTACGTGCTGGCGCGCGCCGACGTGGCGACTGACACGGACTTCGAGAACATCGATCGCGTGGTGGCGCACGAATACTTCCATAACTGGACCGGCAACCGCGTCACCTGCCGTGACTGGTTTCAACTTTCGTTGAAGGAAGGGCTGACCGTCTTCCGCGACCAGGAATTCGGCGCCGACATGCACAGCCGCGAGACGGCGCGTATCCGCGAGGTGCGTGGCCTGCGCGCCGCGCAGTTCCCCGAGGACGCCGGCCCGATGGCGCATCCGGTGCGCCCGTCGACCTATCTCGAGATCAATAACTTCTACACGGCGACTGTTTACGAGAAGGGCGCCGAGGTCGTGCGCATGATCCATACGCTGATCGGCAAGGAAGCGTTCCGCAAGGGCATGGACCTGTACTTCGCGCGGCACGACGGCCAGGCGGTCACCTGCGACGACTTCGTCGCCGCGATGGCCGACACCAGCGGTTTCGACTTTGCGCCGTTCATGAACTGGTATCACCAGGCCGGCACGCCGAAAGTGTCTGCGCACGGCGAGTACGACGCGGCCAACCAGCGCTACACGCTGACGCTCGGCCAGTCCTGCGCGCCGACGCCGGGACAGCCGGAAAAGGCGCCGTACCTGATTCCCGTCGCGGTCGGCTTGCTTGGGCCGGATGGCGGCGATTTCGACTTGGGTGACGGCGTGACGACCAAGGTTCTGCAATTAACGCAACCCGAACAGATCTTCGTCTTTGAGAATATCCCGGCGCCACCGGTCCCGTCGCTGCTGCGTGACTTCTCGGCGCCCGTTGTGCTCGATTGCGCGTCGTCGGAAGCCGAACTTGTGCATCTATTGGCACACGACAGCGACCCGTTCAACCGCTGGGAAGCCGGGCAGCGCCTGTTCGGCCAGCTGATCCGCGAGGCAGTGAGCCGACTGGCCAATGGCAAGGCGCCGCTGTGGCCCGTTTCCGTGATCGATGCGGCGCGCAAGGTGCTGGTCGGCGCCGGCGATCCGGCCTTCATTGCCGAAGCGCTGACGCTGCCCGGCGAATCGACGCTGACCGAACAGATGGAAGTCGTCGATCCGGAGCTGCTCTTCGCCGCGCGCTGCGGCCTCGCGCGTTTCCTCGCGCATGGTCTGGAGAGCGATCTGCTGCGTCTCTATCACGCGTTGGCGCCGACCGCGCCGTATCAGCCGGACAACCTGGGCGCCGCGCGCCGGCGTTTGCGCAATCTCTGTCTCGGTTATCTCAACGAGCTCGATTCGGCTGAATACCGCGCAATTGCGCGCCAGCAGTTCGACGCGACCGACAACATGACCGACCAGTTCGCCGCGCTCTCGGTGCTCGCCAACGCCTCGGGAGAGGAGGGCGAGCGGGCGCTGGCCGACTTCTACACACGCTGGCACGGCGAAGCGCTCGTCGTCGACAAGTGGCTGGCCGTGCAGTCGAGCAGCCGCCTGCCGGGGACACTGGCGCGCGTCGAAAGCCTCACGCGCCACGTCGCCTTCGACATCCGCAATCCGAACAAGGTGTATGCGCTGTTGCGCACCTTTGGCGCCAATCACCGGCATTTCCACGCGGCGGACGGCGCCGGCTATCGTTTTGTCGCCGAGCAGATCGTCCGGCTCGACCCGATCAACCCGCAGGTCGCGTCGCGTCTGGCGCGCAGTTTCGACCGCTGGAAGCGTTTCGACAGCGAACGGCAGCGGCATTCGCGCGCGGCGCTGGAATCGGTGCGCAGCCAGCCCGGCCTGTCGCGCGATGTGTTCGAGGTGGTGGATAAGGCGCTGGGGTAGCTTTTAGCGCTTCGTGCTTGCACGCAGCAGCACCCAAAGCGCGCCTTCGCCGCCGTCGAAGGATGGCGCGTGACAAAACGCCAGCACGTCCTTGCGCCGGCTCAGCCAGCTCTTGACGAACTGGCGCAAGATGCCCTCGCGGCCGGGAGAACCATAGCCGCGCCCGTGCACGATGCGCAGGCAGCGCTTGTCGGCGAGCAGCGATTCGGCGAGAAAACGTGCAACCGCCTCGTGCGCCTCGTGGCGGTTCATGCCGTGCAGATCGATATGGTTCTGGATCGACCAGCGGCCGCGCCGCAGGTCCTTCAGCACATTGCGCGAGACTCCGGCACGCAGGTACGAGTCGGCGTCGCCGATGGCGAGCAGGTCGTCGATTTCGAACGGGCCATACAGCGACTCGTGGACGACGGCGATGTCGTCGAGCTCGCGCTGGCGCGGACGCGGCGCGGGCTTGGGCGGCTCGTGCGCGACGCGCTCCGGCGTGCGCAAGGGTACGACGCCGTCGATCGCTTCGTGGAAGGCGGCGAGTTCTTCGGCGCTGGGGGACGGCCGCTCGGACATGGTCGTTCCGGATCGTGCGGCGCCGAACCACGAATGCCGTGTTCGGCGCTACGCAGGTCAGCCGAGGCTGTCCAG
Organism: Propionivibrio sp.; assembly: GCF_017995515.1. Taxonomy (GTDB): domain Bacteria; phylum Pseudomonadota; class Gammaproteobacteria; order Burkholderiales; family Rhodocyclaceae; genus Propionivibrio. Next base: position 9,454 of record NZ_JAGOIT010000086.1, on the reverse strand, counting down.
ATAGCGCTCGGCGTCGAGTGCGGCCATGCAGCCGGTGCCCGCCGACGTGCACGCCTGGCGATAGATGTGGTCCTGCACGTCGCCGGCGGCGAAGATGCCCGGAATGCTCGTCTGCGTCGCGTTGCCGCTGCGTCCGCCTTGGGTGACGAGGTAGCCGTTTTCCATCTCCAGCTGGCCGACGAAGAGGTCGGTATTCGGCTTGTGGCCGATGGCAATGAAAACGCCCATCAGCGAGATGTCCTCGCTGGCGCCGCTCTTCACATTCTTGATGCGCATGCCGGTGACGCCGGTCGGGTCGCCGAGGACTTCTTCGAGCACGCTGTCCCACTTGATCGTCACCTTGCCCTCGGCGGCGCGCGCGAGCAGCTTGTCCTGCAGGATCTTCTCGCTGCGGAACTTGTCGCGACGATGGACGACGGTGACGTGGCTGGCGATATTGGCGAGATAGAGCGCTTCCTCGACCGCCGTGTTGCCGCCGCCGATGACCGCGACCGGCTTGTTCTTGTAGAAGAAACCGTCGCAGGTGGCACAGGCCGAGACGCCGCGGCCGGAGAATTCTTCTTCCGACGGCAGCCCGAGATACTGCGCCGAGGCCCCGGTGGCGATGATCAGCGCGTCGCAGGTATAGGTGCCGCCGTCGCCGATCAGCGTGAAAGGCTTTTCCGTCAGTTTGGCGGTGTGGATGTGGTCGAAGATGATCTCGGTGTCGAAGCGGCGGGCATGTTCCTCGAACTTCTGCATCAGTTCCGGCCCCTGGATGCCTTCGGCGGCGGCCGGCCAGTTGTCGACTTCGGTCGTCGTCATCAGCTGGCCGCCCTGGGCGAGGCCGGTGATCAGGACAGGCTTGAGGTTGGCGCGTGCGGCGTAGACGGCAGCCGTGTAGCCGGCCGGGCCGGAGCCGAGGATCAGGAGTTTGCAGTGGCGTGAGGTTTGCGTCATTTCATTATTCCTCTCGTGAGTAACATGTCGCGGATTATAACTGTAAATACATTAGCATTTTCTGATGGGGTTCGTGAGTGCCGATCCGGCCTGGTTTCGTGCGAACATTGGTCCCGTGATTAGTGTCATATAATCGGGAAGTAGTTCTTCAAGCTGCAATTCATCTGCAAAGAGGGCGTTATGCACACGGATCAACGCACAGTCGGCGGATTGCCCAGTCAGGCGCTGTTGCAAGGCATCCCGTTGTTTGCCGGATTGACCGAGGCGCAACTCGACCATATCGCCAGGATGGCGATTCGCCGCAAGGTGCCGCGCCATTCGACGATCGTTCACGTCGGTGATTGCATCGATGCGCTCTACGTCATCGTCAGCGGCGGCGTGAAAGTGCTCAATCGCGACGCGGACGGGCGTGAAGTGATCCTGACGTTGCTCGGTGCCGGCGAATGTTTCGGCGAAATGGGATTGATCGACGGTGAGCCGCGTTCGGCCGACGTCGTGACCAACGAGAACTGCGAACTGCTGGTGATCGCCAAGACCGACTTCAAGCGCGCGCTGGCCGAGAACGTCGATCTTTGCCTCAACATCATGAAGAGTCTGGTGCTGCGGCTGCGCGAGGCGAACCGCAAGATCGAGAGCCTGGCGCTGATGGACGTCTACGGGCGGGTGGCCAAGTTGCTGCTCGATTTCTCCGAGCTCGATCACGGCGTGCGCGTGATCAAGCGCAAGGTGACCAAGCAGGACATGGCCAAGATGGTCGGCGCGTCGCGCGAGATGGTCAGCCGCGTGATGAAGGATCTGGAAGCGAGCGGTTATCTCCGCATCGAGACCGGGCGCATCGTCCTGACCGAAGACTGAGCGCTGTTCCGTCGCCAGAGGATGACCGTCGGATAGGCGTCACGCCCGGCTATAATCCCGTTTTGTCCCGTATCTAGCGACCGTTGATGGCATCGTTGCAAAAAACTACCGGCAGTCGAGTTGTACGCAGTGAGCGAAAGGTGTCGAACCCGCCTAGCCCGCTTCCTGAAAAGATCGCGCTGGTTCTGCAGGAATCTCGCTGGCTGGCGCTGATCGTGCTCGCCGCATTTCTCGGGCTGGCGCTGTCCGGCTACAACCGCGCGGATCCGGGCTGGTCGCACGCCATGCAGGGTACGTCGCTGCACAACCCGGCGGGGCGCGGCGGTGCCTGGCTGGCCGACCTGCTGCTCTATCTCTTCGGTCTGTCGGCGTGGTGGTGGATCGTGCTCCTGATCGCGGTCGTCTGGTGGGGCTATCGTCGCCTGGACGGTTTGCGCACTGCGGATCGACGGCCGCTTTACATCGCGCTGGCCGGATTTCTCGTGCTGATTGTTTCCAGTAGCGCGCTGGAATCGCTACGCTTTTATTCGATTGGTGCCGAGCTGCCGCTAACGCCGGGCGGCATGTTGGGGCTCGAACTCGGAAGGGCGACGGTGCATGCTTTCGGTTATACGGGCGCGACCTTGACGCTGCTTGCCGCACTCGCACTCGGCTGGAGCATCTTTACCGGGATTTCCTGGCTGACCGCTGCCGAACGCATGGGCGCCCTCGTCGAACTCGCGTTCAACGCCGTGCGCGGGCTGATAGACCGCTGGCAGGACCGGCGCATCGGGCGCGAAGTCGCGCGCGAGCGCGAGGCCGTGGTCGAGGTGGAGAAAAAACGCGTCGAAACGCATGAACCGATCATCATCGAGGCGCCGGAACCCGTCGCCCCGCTTCCGCCCAAGGTGGAAAAACGGATCGAACGCGAACGCCAGGTGCCGCTCTTCCCCGAGGCCGTCGAAGGCGGGCTGCTGCCGCCGCTACATCTCCTGGAACCGGCGGCCGAGCAGACCGACCTGGTCAGCCCGGAGACACTCGAATACACGTCGCGCCTGATCGAGCGAAAACTGGCTGATTTCGGTGTGCAGGTGCAGGTGCTGGCCGCGTATCCGGGGCCGGTGATCACGCGCTACGAGATCGAGCCTGCAGTCGGCGTGAAAGGCGCGCAGATCGTCAATCTGGCCAAGGACGTGGCGCGCGCGCTGTCGATGGTTTCAATCCGCGTCGTCGAGACGGTGCCCGGCAAGTCGTGCATGGCGCTCGAACTGCCCAACGCCAAGCGGCAGGTCGTGAGGCTTTCCGAGATCATTTCGAGCAGCGCCTACCACAACATGTCGTCGCCGCTGGCGATGACGCTCGGCAAGGACATCGGCGGCCATCCGGTCGTCGTCGACCTGGCCAAGATGCCGCACCTGCTGGTCGCCGGCACGACCGGATCGGGCAAGTCGGTCGGCATCAACGCGATGATCCTGTCGCTGCTCTACAAGTCCGAGCCGGACAAGGTGCGCCTGATCCTGGTTGACCCGAAGATGCTCGAACTGTCGATCTACGAAGGTATCCCGCACCTGCTGGCGCCGGTCGTCGTCGACATGAAGCAGGCGTCGAACGCGCTCAACTGGTGCGTCGGCGAGATGGAGAAACGCTACAAGCTGATGTCAGCGATGGGCGTGCGCAACATCGCCGGCCTCAACCACCGCATCAAGGACGCCGAAAAGGCCGGTAAGCACCTGACCAACCCGTTCTCGCTGACGCCCGAGTCGCCCGAACCGCTGATCGCCATGCCGCACATCGTGGTGGTTATCGACGAACTGGCCGACCTGATGATGGTCGCCGGCAAGAAGGTCGAGCAGCTGATCGCGCGCCTGGCGCAGAAGGCGCGGGCGGCCGGCATCCACCTGATCCTGGCGACGCAGCGGCCGTCGGTTGACGTGATCACCGGCCTGATCAAGGCCAACATCCCGACGCGCATGTCGTTCCAGGTGTCGTCGAAGATCGACTCGCGCACGATCCTCGACCAGATGGGCGCCGAGGCGCTGCTCGGGCAGGGCGACATGCTCTATCTGGCGCCGGGCACCGGCTATCCGACGCGCGTGCATGGCGCCTTCGTCGCCGACGAGGAAGTCCACCGCGTCGTCGATCATCTCAAAGCGACGGCCGAACCCGATTACGTCGAAGGCGTTCTGACCGGCGGCGGCATCGACGATGAGAGCGAAGGTGGTGGTGATGGAGAAACGGGCGGCGATGCCGAGGCCGATCCGCTCTACGACCAGGCCGTCGACATCGTGCTCAAGAACAAACGGGCTTCGATCTCGCTCGTGCAGCGGCATTTGCGCATCGGCTACAACCGCTCGGCGCGCCTGATCGAAGCGATGGAAAAAGCTGGCCTGGTGTCGGCGATGGATGGACGCGGTGGCCGCGAAGTCATCGCACGCAAGGAAGAAAATTGATCAAACCAAGCCTGATTAGACGCGGTCTTTTTGCCGCAGCGCTGCTGGCGGCGGCGCAACTTGCCAACGCCGGCGCCATCGACAAGCTGCGCCAGTTCCTCGATGGAACGAAGACATTGCGTGCCGACTTCACGCAGATGGTCGTCGCCAAGAATGGCAAGAAGCCGCAGATTTCCAGCGGCGTGATGACGTTCTCGCGCCCCGGCAAATTCCGCTGGGAGGTCGTGAAGCCCTACGCGCAGTTGCTCGTCGGCGACGGCGAGAAGGTCTGGATCTACGATCCGGACCTGCTGCAGGTGACAGTCAAGAAGGTCGACGCCGCGATCGGCAGCACGCCGGCCGCGCTGCTCGTCGGCGGCGATGCGCTGGAGAAGAACTTCACGCTGGCCGAGGCCGGCACGCGCGAGGGCCTCGACTGGGTCGAGGCGATTCCAAAGTCGCCTGACAGCGGCTTCGAGAAGCTGCAGCTCGGCTTTGAGGGGAATGAACTCAAGGGCATGCAACTGCAGGACAACTTCGGCCAGACGGCGTCGCTGGCCTTCTCGCGCATCGAGCACAATCCTTCGATCGCCGCGACGCAGTTCCGTTTCACACCGCCCGCTGGGGTCGATGTCATCGGTGAGTGACCTTTTCGCCCAGACGCACGCGGTCCCGCTCGCCGAGGCGCTGCGCCCGAAAACGCTCGACGAGGTGATCGGCCAGCAGCATCTGCTCGGACCGGGCAAGCCGCTGCGTCTGGCGTTCGAGGCGCGCAAGCTGCACTCGCTGATCCTGTGGGGGCCACCCGGCGTCGGCAAGACGACGCTGGCGCGCCTGATGGCCGACGCCTTCGACGCCGAGTTCATGGCGCTCTCGGCGGTTTTTTCCGGCGTCAAGGACATCCGCGAGGCGGTCGCGCGCGCCGAGATGACGCGGGCGCAGAACGGCCGCCAGACGATCCTCTTCGTCGACGAGGTCCATCGCTTCAACAAGGCGCAACAGGACGCCTTTCTGCCCTACGTCGAAGGCGGCTTGCTGACCTTCGTCGGCGCGACGACCGAGAATCCGTCGTTCGAAGTCAATTCGGCGCTGCTCTCGCGCGCGGCGGTGTACGTGCTCAATTCGCTCTCGGACGAGGAAATGGCGCAGTTGTTCGATCGTGCCTGTGCCGAAGCGCTGGCCGATCTGACCTTCACTGCGGAAGCCAAGCTGCGCCTGATCGCGCAGGCCGACGGCGACGCGCGCCGCCTGATCAACCTGCTCGAACAGACGCGGACGGCGGCATTGACGGCTAAACGCGCGCAAGTCGACGCGGCTTTCCTCGACAACACGCTGGCTCAGAGCCTACGACGATTCGACAAAAGCGGCGATGCCTTCTACGACCAGATTTCAGCGCTGCACAAGTCGGTGCGCGGTTCGAATCCCGACGCTGCGCTTTACTGGTTCTGCCGCATGCTCGACGGCGGCGCCGACCCGCGCTACCTGGCCCGTCGTCTGGTGCGCATGGCGTGGGAGGATATCGGCCTGGCCGACCCGCGCGCCGCGCAGATCGCCGGCGAAGCGGCAGCGACCTACGAGCGCCTCGGCTCGCCGGAAGGCGAACTGGCGCTGGCCGAAACGGTGATCTATCTTGCGCTGGCGGCCAAATCGAACGCTGCCTACGTCGCGTATAATGCCGCGCGTGCTTTCGTCGCCAAAGACGGTTCGCGGCCGGTGCCATTGCACCTGCGCAACGCGCCGACCAAGCTGATGAAAGCGCTCGATTACGGCAAGGAATACCGCTACGCGCACGACGAAGAGGGCGCTTACGCGGCGGGCGAGAATTACTTCCCGGACGGCATGCCGCCGCCCAACTGGTACCAGCCGGTGCCGCGCGGGCTGGAAATCAAGATCGGCGAAAAGCTCGCACACCTGCGCGAACTCGATCGCGACGCGCTGAAAGCGGCGGCGAGTTCCAGGGAAACCAGGAATCAAGAAACGTTCAAGGACTGAAAAATGCTCGATATACAACTGTTGCGTAACAACATCGACGCCGTTGCCGAACGGCTGGCCACGCGCGGCTACACGCTCGACACGGCGACCTTCCAGAAGCTCGAAAACGAGCGCAAGACGCTGCAGACGCGCACGCAGGATCTGCAAGCCAGCCGCAACAGCCTGTCCAAGCAGATCGGCATGCTCAAGGGCAAGGGCGAGGACGCTTCCGCCGTGATGGCCGAAGTCGCCGCCATGAAGAGCGAACTCGAAGCCAACGAAGTACGCCTCGGGGAGTTGCTCAAGGAATTCGACGCCTTCGTCGCGACGATCCCGAACGTGCCGCAGGAAAGCGTGCCGGCCGGCAAGTCGGAAGCCGACAACGTCGAAGTGCATCGCTGGGGAACGCCGCGCAGCTTCGATTTTCCCGTCAAGGACCACGTCGACCTAGGCGAGTCGCTCGGCCAACTTGATTTCGCCACCGCCGCCAAGATCGCCGGTGCGCGTTTCTCGCTGATGAAAGGCGGGCTCGCCAAGCTGCACCGCGCGCTCGCGCAGTTCATGCTCGACGTGCATACCGAAGAGCACGGCTATACCGAAGTCTACGCGCCGTATCTGGTCAACGCGGCGAGCATGACCGGCACCGGCCAGCTGCCGAAGTTCGAGGCCGACCTGTTCAAGATCCTGCGCCCGGATGCCGAGCCGTTGTACCTGATCCCGACCGCCGAAGTGCCGGTGACCAATATCGTGCGCGACGAGATTCTCGCGGCCGATGCGCTGCCGCTGAAGTTCGTCTGCCATACGCCGTGCTTCCGCTCCGAGGCCGGCTCCTACGGCAAGGACACGCGCGGCATGATCCGCCAGCACCAGTTCGACAAGGTCGAACTCGTCCGGATCGTGCCGGCCGAGCAGTCCGATGCCGCGCTCGAAAGCCTGACGCGCAACGCCGAAGTCATCCTCGAGAAGCTGGAACTGCCGTATCGCCGCGTCGCGCTCTGCACCGCCGACATGGGCTTCTCGTCGGCCAAGACCTTCGACCTCGAAGTCTGGCTGCCGGCGCAGAACACCTACCGCGAGATTTCGTCATGCTCGAACTTCGAGTCGTTTCAGGCGCGCCGCATGCAGGCCCGTTACCGCAACGAGAAGAACAAGCCGGAACTCGTGCATACGCTGAACGGCTCCGGGCTCGCCGTCGGTCGCACGCTGGTCGCGATCATGGAGAACTACCAGAACGCCGACGGCAGCATTACCGTGCCGACGGTGCTGCGGCCCTATCTCGGCGGCAAGGAAAAGATCACCGCATGAAAGCGGGGAGCGCCGGGGCGTAAACGGTCTGCAACGGGTGGCTAAGGCCACCCGTTGTCGTTTGCACGTCTGTCGCGAGTACGCGGTCGGCGCGCTCGTGGCGATTCAGGATGTCGACGAACATGCGGATGTTCTCGACCATGATCACCGCCTCGCCGCCGCGTCCCTTGCCCGACTTCAGCCGCCTGTAATACTGCTCCTTGGCGAGGAGCGGCAGCACCTTCTTCATCTCATACCAAGAGTTGGCGTCGACCTTCAGCGTCTTCGCGATCTGGCGCGCCGCCTTGAGGTGACCCATCCCGAGGTTGTACGCGGCGAGCGCGAACCACGTGCGGTCGGGTTCTACGACCTCCGACGGAAGCGCGTTGTGCAGGGCGCTCAGGTACTCGGCACCGGCGCGAATGCTCTGCGCGGCGTCCAGCCGGTTGTCCACGCCGCGCTCGTCGGCTGTGTCTTCGGTCAGCATCATCACCCCGCGCACCCCGGTCGTGCTCGTCGCCAGCGGATTCCATTGCGACTCCTGATAGGCCAATGCGGCCAGCAGGCCCCATTCGATTCCGCTGACTGTTTGTGCAGTTTCGAAAAAGACACGGTACTTGGGCAGAACACTTCGGATACTCTCGATAAAACGCACGCTATGGAGCGGCGTCAGGCGGTCGACGTGGCCGAAATAGCGGTCCCTGAGACGATCCATATCGCCACTCGCACGCATCTTCTGAATGAATGCGTCGGCCTTCGCAATGAGTGCGTCGTCCACTTTCGGACCAAACAGCCAGACGATCGGTTGCTGTTCGCCAATCAACAAGGCGTCCTGCAGTTCGGGATAGTAGTTGCTGCCGATGTCGAATTCCGCGCTGCTCACTACAGCAGCCTCAATGCTGCGTTTGGCGACGCTTTCCATCAGATCAAGCTCGCCCAGCTTGTCCGTTGGCGCGATGACGAGATCCGGAACAGTATTCTTGATCCCCAACAGCACGGCTTCCTGCCTCGAACCAGACACTACGTGAATCGTTCTCCCCGCCAGACGATCGATTCCGGCCAAAGGAAGGGATGCCTCGTGCGTGACGAGCACGCTCTGGCTGCTGGCATACGGCGAGCCACTGCGAAGGTTCGGCTGGTTGCTCGGCGATTGCCAGGCTGCTGCCATATTGGCCTCGCCATTGGCGAGACGCTGTCGCAGATCCGTATCACTCGCTGCAACGACGATCCGATACGCAATCCCCTGTTCGTGCATGAATCGCTTTACGAGTTCATGGTCGAACCCGGAGACGCCCGCCGTTTCCTCAAGCGAATGCGTCGTCGATCCGACTCGCGTCAGGATGGTGAAATCGCGCTTCCTTTCTGCTTTCATCTTGATCGGCGCAAACGCATCGTTTTCGCATCCGGTCAAAAAAAGTAGCAAGAGAACTATGAATACGCGCATCCGTTTCCCGGGTTGTGCTAGAATGCTGCGCTCTAGCGGAGAGGTGGCAGAGTGGTCGATTGTACCTGACTCGAAATCAGGCGTACTGCAAGGTACCGAGGGTTCGAATCCCTCCCTCTCCGCCAGTAGTATCAAAGACTTAGCCCAAATCAATTGATTTGGGCTTTTTTCTTTCTGAGCTCCGCGTAGCCACCATGTAGCCAGTTTTCGTCGGTTGTACAGCGTTTGGAAGCTAAATCTAGGCTACTGTGTCAGAAAAAGCGAGTGGGATTTAGGCCCTTGAGTTATTGGACCGGAAGGTTCCTTGCTTGACGACACTCGTATCCCCGAAGTTTGAGTATCGTATGCAGCGATGGAGGACTTCAATCTGAAAGAAATCGTTGCAATGCGCTATTCTTCAGCTGTTCGGACACTAATGCTCTTGGCCTAGTTAATCGGTTTCTGGCCAGCTTAACTCGAATACCGTGCCACCTTGAGATGCGGTGCCGCATGTTGCTCGCCCACCATGCGCTTTCGCAATAGCAGCAACCACGGCCAAACCTAGGCCACTGCC
>NZ_JAGOIT010000164.1 GCF_017995515.1 Propionivibrio sp. | reverse complement strand
ACTCTTAATCCGTTTGTCGAAGGTTCGATCCCTTCACGCCCTACCACGTATTCCATAGAAACCAGGCACTTGGAACTTTGTTCCCGGTGCCTTTTTCTTTTTCCCAAGACAAGATTTGCACTTCAGCACGGATCCATGCCTGATGATGGCTGGCGGCAATGCCGTTCATCCGTCAGAATCTGGAATTTATCCTGCCGGACATCAATTTCGTCTTGGGACGCGGCCAAAACGCTGACCGTGACCACGATCCAGCAAGCAGAAGAATGACATCGGAGATAGTCAGCATGAGTACCGCAGATAGTCGCACGAGAATCAGAGAGCTTATGGCTTCCAGCGGCGTCCGCTTCGGCACCAGTGGTGCGCGCGGGCTGGTTGCCGACATGAGCGACGAAGTCTGCTACGCGTACACGGCGGCATTCCTGCACGCCATTTCAGCAAGCAAAGGGGGCGTGGCCTTGGCAATGGATCTGCGCCCGAGCAGCCCGCGGATCGCTGAGGCCTGCGCGGCAGCGATCCAGGCAGCGGGCCTGCGCGTGGATTGGTGCGGCACAATCCCGACGCCTGCGCTCGCCCTCTACGCGCAGACGCAACAGATTCCCGCCGTCATGATTACCGGCAGCCACATCCCTTTCGACCGCAACGGCATCAAGTTCTACAGCGCGTCGGGTGAAATCACCAAGACAGACGAGGCAGCCATCGCCAATGCCGTGATTTCGGTCCCGAAGCATGGGTTGCTCGCCGAGTTGCCGCCGGCCAAACCCGATGCGCACCGTATGTACATGGCGCGTTATCTCGACTTCTTCCCGTCAGGACCGCTCGCCGGCATGAAGCTGGGTTTTTATGAGCATTCGAGCGTGGGGCGCGATTTGCTGAGCGAACTGTTGCGCGCGCTGGGCGCGGAGGTCGTTTCGCTCGGCCGCGTCGACGAGTTCGTCCCGATCGATACCGAGGCGGTAAGCGAAGCCGATGTTGCACAAGCGCGCCGCTGGGCCGGACAGTACGGTTTCGATGCGATCCTATCGACCGACGGCGACGCCGACCGGCCGCTCTTGGGCGATGAGCATGGTGACTGGTTCCGCGGCGACGTGGCTGGCATTTTGTGCGCGCAATATCTCGGGGCGCAGGCAGTCGTGACGACGGTGAGTTGCAACACGGCCGTCGAATCGTGCGGCGCTTTTTCCCGCGTCGTGCGCACGCGCATCGGTTCGCCCTACGTGATCGAGGGGATCGAGCAATTGATCGGCGCCGGAATCGACAAGGTCGTCGGCTTCGAGCCGAACGGCGGCTTTCTCGTCGGATCGCCTATCGAGCGGGACGGGCGAACCCTTGCGGCGTTGCTTACGCGCGACGCCGTGTTGCCCATCCTGAGCCTCCTGTCGATGGCGCGCGAAGCCGGCATTCCCGTCTCAGCGCTGCAAAAGCGGCTACCGTCGCGCTTCACCGCCAGCGATCGCCTGCAGAATTTCGCAACCGAAACGAGCCGCGTACTGCTGCAGACGCTGTCGGCGTCGCCTGCTGCGATCGAAGCGCTGCTCGACGGGCTGTGCGGCAAACCGATCGGCCTCGACCAGACCGATGGCCTGCGCATCACGCTGAAAGGCGACGAAATCGTACATTTCCGCCCCTCGGGCAACGCGCCGGAACTGCGCTGTTATGCCGAGGCGGCGACGCCAGCGCGTGCAGCGCAGCTGGTGCATGACAGCCTGGAGCGACTCGAGTCGGGGCGAGTCAGATAGCCTACACTTGCGACTGGCGCTGTAACCAGAGGCCGATTCATTTCCTTGGAGATCGTTCATGCTGATTCAACCCGTCGTTCTCTCCGGTGGCTCGGGTACGCGCCTGTGGCCGTTGTCGCGCGAAAAATACCCGAAGCAGCTGCTGCCGCTGGTCGGTGACGACTCTCTCCTGCAGGCGACGGTTCGCCGAGTGGAGGGAACCGCCGGACTCGAAATCGCCGCGCCGATGGTCGTCTGCAACGAGGAATACCGCTTCGTGATCGCCGAGCAGTTGCGCCTGATGGGCACACCGGGGGCGATCGTCCTCGAACCGTTTGGGCGCAACACGGCGCCGGCGCTAACCTTGGCCGCGCTGGCGGCGATGCGCGACGGCAGCGACCCGATCCTGCTGGTGATGCCATCCGACCACGTCATTCTCGACGTACCGGCTTTCCAGTCGGTGGTACGCCAAGGGGCCGGACTCGCCGAGCGCGGCGCGATCGTCACCTTCGGCATCACGCCCGACTCGCCGGAGACGGGCTACGGCTACATTCAAGGCGGTGACGAATTCGGCGACGGCGGCGCCAGGGCCATTGCGCGCTTTGTCGAGAAGCCGGATCTGGCGACGGCGCAGGTTTATCTCGATGACGGTTCGTATTACTGGAACAGCGGCCTGTTCATGATGCGTGCCTCGGTGTGGTTGGCCGCCATCGAGATCTGCCGCGGCGACATTCTGGCGGCCTGCGTCGAGGCCTGGGAGAGGGGTTCGATCGACGGCGAATTCCTGCGCGTCGATAAGGAGGCGTTTGCCCAATGTCCGAAGGATTCGATCGACTACGCGGTCATGGAGCGTTTAGCCGGCGGCGCGGACACGCTGCCGCCCGGCGTGGTGATTCCGCTCTCGGCCGGCTGGTCGGACGTCGGCGCCTGGGACGCGCTGTGGGAAGTCCTGCCGAAGAACGAAGACGGAAACGTGCTCCAGGGTGACGTGGTCATGGTCGGTTGCCACAACACGCTGGCGATATCCGAGGGGCGGCTGCTCGCCTGCCTCGGTGTCGACGACATGATCGTCGTGCAGACGCCGGACGCCGTGCTGGTCGCGCACAAGAGCAGGACGCAGGAGGTGAAGGAGATCGTCGACCACCTCAAGCGCGAAGGGCGCACCGAGGGACTCCTCCACCGCAAGGTCTACCGGCCGTGGGGCTCGTACGACGGCGTCGACGTCGGCGAGCGTTTCCTGGTCAAGCGCATCGTTGTCAAGCCGGGCTCGTGCCTGTCGCTGCAGATGCACCACCACCGCGCCGAACACTGGATCGTCGTGCGCGGCACGGCCAAGGTCACGCGCGGCGACTCGACCTTCCTCGTCTCTGAGAACGAATCAACCTTCATTCCGCTGGGAACGCACCACCGTCTGGAGAATCCTGGTCGCATTCCGCTCGAGATGATCGAAGTACAGTCGGGGTCGTACCTCGGCGAGGACGACATCGAGCGCTTCGAGGATGTGTACGGGCGCTAGGCGCCCGTGACGATCGGGCGATCATCATTTTGGCCATGCCACGCTAAGGAGCACTCATGACCCTACTCGTCACCGGCGGCGCCGGCTTCATCGGCAGCAACTTCGTGCTGGACTGGCTGGCCCAGTCCGACGAACCGGTCATCACCCTCGACAAGCTCACCTACGCCGGCAACCGCGAGAACCTCGCCAGCCTGGACGGTGATGCGCGCCACGTCTTCGTCCAAGGTGACATCGGCGATTTTGAACTCGTCAGCCGCCTGCTCGCCGAGCACCGGCCGCGCGCCGTCGTGAACTTCGCCGCCGAATCGCACGTCGACCGCTCCATCCACGGCCCCGGCGAATTCATCCAGACCAACATCGTCGGCACCTTCCATCTGCTCGAAGCCATCCGCGCCTACTGGGGCGGTTTGCCTGACGAGCGAAAGACCGCCTTCCGTCTCCTGCACGTCTCCACCGACGAAGTCTATGGCTCGCTCAGTAAGGATGATCCGGCGTTTACCGAAACCCACCGTTACGAGCCGAACAGCCCGTATTCAGCATCCAAGGCCGCCTCCGACCACCTCGTGCGCGCCTACCACCACACCTACGGCCTGCCGGTGCTCACCACCAACTGCTCGAACAACTACGGCCCCTACCACTTCCCGGAAAAGCTGATCCCGCTCCTCATCGTCAACTCGCTCGCCGGCAAGTCCTTGCCCGTCTACGGCGACGGCCAGCAGATCCGCGACTGGCTGTATGTGAAAGACCACTGCAGCGCCATCCGCTGCGTGCTCGAAAAGGGGAGAGTCGGCGAAACGTACAACGTCGGCGGCTGGAACGAAAAACCCAACCTCGACATCGTGCATACGGTTTGCGCCCTGCTCGATGAGTTGCGCCCACGCCCCGACGGCCAACCGTACAGTGCGCAGATCACCTACGTCACCGACCGCCCCGGCCACGACCGTCGCTACGCCATCGACGCGGGCAAGCTCGAACGCGAACTCGGCTGGAAGCCCGCCGAGACCTTCGAGACCGGCATCCGCAAGACCGTCCGGTGGTATCTCGACCACCAACCCTGGGTCGAGAACGTGCTCAGCGGCAGCTACCGCGACTGGGTCGCCCAGCAGTACGGCGCCTGA
>NZ_JAGOIT010000163.1 GCF_017995515.1 Propionivibrio sp. | reverse complement strand
CCTAAACTCATCATCGGTGCCATGATGCGCAAACTCATACACGTCGCCTTCGGCGTCCTCAAATCCGGCAAACCCTTTGATCCGGCGCGTCACGGCGTTTGACTTTCATCACAGTATCTACAAAACCAGTTCCCGAAGATTGCGGAATTTGTGCAGAGTATTCTGCGCTCTGCATTAGCTCCGATAGTCCGCGTTGATTTTCACGTAGTCGTAAGAGAAATCGCAGGTGTATACCCGGCCGCTGGCCGAACCGCGCCCAAGATCGACGCGAACGGTGATTTCGGCCGACTTCATGATGCGCGCGCCGGCTTCTTCGCGGTAGGAATCGGCACGGCCGCCGTTCTCGGCGACGAGCACTTCTTCGCCTTCGCTGCCGAGCCAGACGCGGACGTTGTCTACGTCGAGTTTTTCGATCTCGGCGTAGCCGATCGCGGCGAGGATGCGGCCGAGGTTGGGGTCGGAGGCGAAGAAGGCGGTTTTGACGAGCGGCGAGTGGCCGATGGCGTAGCCGACGCGCTTGCATTCATCGCGATTTCTTCCACCTTCGACGGCGAGGGTGATGAACTTGGTCGCACCTTCGCCGTCGCGCACGATCGCTTGCGCGAGCTCGACGGCGACGCCGGTGATCGCGGCGCGCAGGGCGTCGAAGCCGGGCTGCGCGGCATCGCTGAACTGCGCGCCGGACTGGCCGGTGGCGATGACGATGAAGGAGTCGTTGGTTGAGGTGTCGCCATCGACCGTGATGCAGTTGAATGACTCGTCGGCCGCCTCCTTCACCAGCTGGCGCAGCAGCGGTTCGGCGATGCCGGCGTCGGTGGCGACGAAGCCGAGCATGGTCGCCATGTTCGGCTTGATCATGCCGGCGCCCTTGCTCATGCCGGTAATCGTCACCGCTTTGCCGTTGATTTCGACGCGCCGCGAGGCAGCCTTGGCGACCGTATCGGTAGTCATGATGCCGTGCGCGGCGGCGTGCCAGTGAGCGGCGGCGAGGTCGCTTTGACATTGCGGCAAACCGGCGATCAGGCGATCGACGGGCAGCGGCTCGAGGATGACGCCGGTGGAGAACGGCAGGACTTGCCCCGCACCGACGCCGAGCAGTTGCCCGACGGCGTCGCACGTTTGCCGGGCGGCCAGCATCCCCGCTTCGCCCGTGCCGGCGTTGGCGATGCCGGTGTTGATGACGAGGGCGCGGATTTCACTGCCGGAATCTAGATGGCGGCGGCAGAGCTGGACCGGTGCCGCGCAGAAACGGTTCTGGGTGAAGACGCCGGCGACTGTGCATCCTTTGTCGAGCGCCAGCAGTGTGAGGTCGCGCCGGTTCAGCTTGCGGATGCCCGCTTCGGCGAGGCCCAGGCGGACGCCGGCCACGGGGAACAGGGCCTCGGGGGCGGGAGTCGTGAAATTGACGGTCATCTTCAACCTCTTTCAGGGCAGGAATAGCGGGACGAGAACCAAGGGCTGTGCTGCCGGATTTCGGATGAGCCCGATTTTCAACAACACGGTCGCCGCATTTCTTTGTAGGAACCCAGTTCTACTGGGCGAATGGGCGTGTTCTACCGTGGATACGCCTTCTTCGCGCAGCGAGCTGCGCTCCTTGTGCATTTCTCGCAAGTGTGCCTAAATTTCGCTAGCTCAGCTTGCCGTGGCACTGCTTGTACTTCTTGCCCGAACCGCAGGGGCACGGGTCGTTGCGGCCGACCTTCGGCTGCGCATTCATCGGCTGGCTGGCTTGCGCCTCGTCGCTGTTGGTACCCAGCGCTTCGTCGTAGTCGGCGTGGTGGTACTGGACGTTGTGGACGTCGGACTGCGGCGCCGTCTCTTCGACGTCTGCGGCGCGGACCTGCACGGTCATCAGCAAGCGGGTCACGTCGTTGCGCACGCCGTCGAGCAGCAACTCGAAGAGTTCGAACGCTTCGCGCTTGTATTCCTGCTTCGGGTTCTTCTGCGCGTAACCGCGCAGGTGGATGCCCTGCCGCAGATGATCGAGCGCGGCGAGGTGTTCGCGCCAGTGCGTATCGAGGCTCTGCAGCATGACGTTGCGCTCGAACTGGTGGAAAGGCGTCGCACCGACCTGTTCGACCTTGGCCTGATACGCCTCGTCGGCGATGGCGATGATGCGCTTGAGGATTTCCGCGTCGTTGATCGTCGGCTCGTTCTTGAACCAATCGACGATCGGCGCCGAGACCTGCAACTCGGACGCCAGATCCTTCTCCAGCCCCGGCAGATCCCACTGTTCTTCGACGCTGTCGGCCGGCACGAAGCGGCGGAAGGCGTCGGTCAGCACGCCGTGGCGCATGGCGACGACGGTCTCGGTGATGTCGTCGGTTTCCAGCAACTCGTTGCGCTGCGCGTAGATGACCTTGCGCTGGTCGTTGGCGACGTCGTCGTATTCGAGCAGCTGCTTGCGGATGTCGAAGTTGCGGCCTTCGACCTTGCGCTGCGCGGATTCGAGCGAGCGCGACACGAGCGGATGCTCGATCGCCTCGCCCTCCGGCATCTTCAGCTTTTCCATGATCATCTTGAGACGATCGCCGGCGAAGATGCGCAGCAAGGAGTCATCGAGCGCGAGGTAGAAGCGCGACGAACCGGGGTCGCCCTGACGGCCGGAACGGCCGCGCAGCTGGTTGTCGATGCGGCGCGACTCGTGGCGCTCGGAGCCGATGATGTGCAAGCCACCGGCGGCGACGACCTGATCGTGCAGCTTCTGCCAGTCGGCACGCATTGCGGCGATACGCTCGTCCCGGGTCGCCTGGTCGAGTGACTCGTCCTCGCGGATGGCGTCGATCTGCTTGGTGATGCTGCCGCCGAGGACGATGTCGGTCCCGCGGCCGGCCATGTTGGTGGCGATGGTAATCATCCCCGGACGACCGGCCTGGACGACGATCTCGGCTTCGCGCGCGTGCTGCTTGGCGTTCAACACCTGGTGCGGCAGCTTTTCCTTGTCGAGCAGGCTGGACAGGAGCTCGGAGTTCTCGATCGACGTCGTGCCGACGAGCACCGGCTGGCCGCGCCCGCGGCAATCGCGGATGTCGGCGATGATCGCGTTGTACTTCTCTTGCGCCGTACGGAAGATCTGATCGTTGTTGTCGACGCGCAGCATCGGCTTATTGGTCGGGATGACGACCGTTTCCAGGCCGTAGATCTGCTGGAATTCGTACGCTTCGGTATCCGCCGTCCCGGTCATGCCCGAGAGCTTGCCGTACATGCGGAAGTAGTTCTGGAAGGTGATCGACGCCAGCGTCTGGTTCTCGTTCTGGATCGCCACGCCTTCCTTGGCTTCGACGGCCTGATGCAGGCCGTCCGACCAGCGGCGACCGGCCATCAGGCGGCCGGTGAACTCGTCGACGATGATGACCTCACCGTTCTGCACGACGTACTGCTGATCCTTGAGGAACAGGCTGTGCGCGCGCAGCGCGGCGTAGAGGTGGTGGATGAGGACGATGTTGGAGGCGTCGTAGAGGCTGGTGCCAGCCGGCAGCAGGCCGACGCGCTCCAGCACTTCCTCGGCGTGTTCGTGCCCGGCTTCGGTCATCAGCACCTGATGGCCCTTTTCGTCGACCCAGTAGTCGCCCGGGCCGTTTTCTTCGGCACAGCGCGTCAGCATCGGCGCGACCTGGTTCATGCGCACGTAAAGGTCGGTGCGATCCTCGGCCTGGCCGGAAATGATCAGCGGCGTGCGCGCCTCGTCGATGAGGATCGAGTCCACTTCGTCGACGATCGCGTAGTTGAGCTTGCGCTGCACCCGCTCGCCTGTCGAGTAGACCATGTTGTCGCGCAGGTAGTCGAAGCCGAATTCGTTGTTCGTGCCGTAGGTGATGTCGCAGGCGAACGCCGCCTGCTTGGCCGCGTGATCCATGCCCGCCATGTTGCAGCCGACGGTGAGGCCGAGGAAGCGATGCAGCCGGCCCATCCACTCGGCGTCGCGGCTGGCCAGGTAATCATTGACGGTGACGATATGCACGCCCTTGCCGGACAGCGCGTTGAGGTAGGCCGGCAGCGTCGCGACCAGCGTCTTGCCTTCGCCGGTACGCATTTCGGCGATCTTGCCGTAGTGCAGCACCATGCCGCCGATCAGTTGGACGTCGAAGTGGCGCATGCCGAGCACGCGCTGGCCGGCTTCGCGCACGACGGCGAAGGCTTCCGGCAGCAACGCGTCGAGCGATTCGCCGTTGGTCACGCGCGTTCTGAACTCGTCGGTCTTGGCTTGTAGCGCCTCGTCGGACAAGGCGCTGATCCCAGCTTCCAGCGCGTTGATCTGCCGGACAACCGTGGAATACTGCTTGATCAGCCGATCATTGCGGCTGCCGAAAATCTTCTTGAGTAGGCCGGAAATCATTGTTGGAATATGGGAGCGCAAAAGAAAACGATTCTAGCACGCGCGAC
>NZ_JAGOIT010000162.1 GCF_017995515.1 Propionivibrio sp. | reverse complement strand
CGGTCGCCACAGACTTTGCCCAGCACGCAGCGGATGCCCGCAGCCTTGCCAGACTTGGCGGAGATACCCCGCGTAGGTTCCGCACGCCGAAAGCGGGGTGTTCAGCTCATCGAGCAGCGTGCGTAGAGGGCATAGCGTGGATGGTACGCTAAACAACGCTAAGGGCGAACAATCAGCGAACGCTTAGGCGGCGCGGCTATCCGGCGGCAGATTGAGGGCCTTGCGGCCAGCGGAAGCGGCTGCTCGATCCCAGAGGAAATCGCCCGAGAAAGCAATATGCTCCCAACCTACTGGGGACGTATGGGCGAGTAGATCATCAGGCACCGCGACCGATGTTGATCGTAGATGCTGGGCGGCGGCATCCATGTAGATCGTGTTCCAATAGACGATCGCGGCGACGAGCAGATTGAGGCCGGACGCCCGATATTGCTGCGCCTCGTGGCTGCGGTCGATGATGCGGCCCTGGCGGAATGTGTAGATCGCCTGCGTCAGGGCATGGCGCTGCTCGCTGTTGTTGAGACCGGCATGGCATCGCCGGCGCAGATCGGGATTTTCTAGCCAGTCCAGCATGAACAGCGTCCGCTCGATCTTGCCGATTTCCTGTAGCGCGACATCGAGCTGGTTCTGCCGTTCGTAGGCAGCGAGCTTTCGCAGCATGACCGATGGCGCGACATGGCCGGCCTTGATCGACCCTACGAGGCGCAGCACGTCTTCCCATTGCTCACCGATGATGTCGGTGCGGATACGCTTGCCCAACAGCGGGGTGATGGACGGATAGGCCGTGACCGGCGCGATCGGCGCGAGCCGCCTGTCGGGGAAGTCGCGCAGGCGCGGGCAGAAGCGAAATCCCAGCATCGCGCACAGGGCGAAGACATGATCGGTCGCCCCGCCGGTGTCGGTGTAATGCTCGACGATCCTGAGATCGGTGCCGTGGCTGGTGAGGCCGTCGAGGACATAGGGCGCCTCATGCGTCGCGGCCGAGATCACTTTGACGTGGTAGGGCGCGCGCTGATCAGAATTATGGGTGTAGAAGCTGAAGCCATGATCGACGCCATAGCGGGCGTTGATATCGCCGCCCGACGCGCCGCGCTTCGCGGCCCTGAAGAACTGGCCATCGGAACTGGACGTGGTGCCGTCGCCCCATACTCGTGAGAATGGCAGGCGGTGGTGCGCGTTGATGAGGAGGGCCAGCGCCGCGCGGTAGCTGTCGTCGCGGATATAGGCGTCATGGGTCCAGAGGAGCTGATCGCGCGTGACGCCCTGACTCGCCGCCGCCATGCGCGACAGGCCGAGATTGGTCGCATCGGCGAGGATCGTGGCGAGCAGCGCGTTTTCATTGGGACACGGCTCGCCGGTACGCAGGTTGGTGAACGCCGCAAGAAAGCCGGTTTCCTGCGCCACCTCATGCAGTAGCTCGGTGATGCGGATGCGTGGCATCATGGCATCGAGCCGGTCGGCCAGCGCTTCGGCGTCGGGCGTCGCGATCGTGCGAACGGGGGATATCTGGAGGCGGTCGTCGCGATATCGCACACCCTCCAGAGCGTCGCGCTTCAGGCGCTGGGCAAATTTCTTAAGCCGCCAGTCAAGTTCGCGGCCCCGCTGTTCGAGCCATTCGCCGGCTGTGGGTGGCAGACCGAGAGCCGACACGATCGGCTTCGCCTGGGGTTCGCTGAGCAGGTAGCTGTCGAACCGGCGGTATCCTGCCGATCGCTCCACCCAGACATCCCCGGAACGCAGCTTGTTGCGCAGATGCGCGATCGTCGCGATTTCCCAGAGACGCCGGTTGATCTTGCCGTCATCGCCCACGACGATTTTCCGCCATTCCTTGCGGAAGGGCATCGGAGCGTCGGCAGGCAGATCGCGTTTGCCCGACCTGTTGAGGTCGCGCAGCATCTCGATGGCGGCGATCGTTTTTGCACTGCCCTTTCCGGCCCTGAACTGGAGCGCCTCAAGCAGGTCGGGGGCGAACTTGCGCAACGTCGCATAGCGGTCGGCCGCCACCGTCAGCGGATCAAGGTTGGCGGTTTCCGCGATTGTCGCCACTTCTGGCCTCGCCTTCAGGAGGGTGTTCCACCCGACCGATGCGTCCAGGGCCTCCATTGGATCTTCGCCGGTATCGAGCCGCAATCACCACGAAGGTGCAGCCGCAGTGGCCGCACGCGTAGCGTAGCGGACCCTTTACGGGTTGATTGAAGGAGGCTTGGGGTCGGCCAACGGATTGGCCACGAAGAGCGGGGTGGGGGCTTGCGTGGTCAACGAAGGAGCCGAAGTTCGGCACTAAGGGTTGGACGTCTGAATCTGGGACAAAGCCGTCGTTAGCAGGTTAGACGGTGTCCGACGGCTTTAGGTAAACGCGGACGTCGATGAGCTTCCCTTCAATAACTAGGGAGTCGAAGAGCGATGAAACGCCGCTGCGCACAATTGGTAGCCAGCGGCGCGCGGGCTTCAATGGGCTTGTTTCTGCACTACCGCGCCCTGCGAATCCGGATCACCGGCACGAATGACCAAATAACGGCGCTCGGCCGGGGCAGCATCCGCGACAATCTGGCGGATCGGCCCGACGGCGTTGACGATGGCGGCGCCGGCCGGATTGGTCATGAACTTGGCAAGAGGTTGAATCGCACCCGTCCCGTCGGGTTTGGTCGCCAGTCCGAGCGTGAACGGTTGCTTGGGCGGCAGGCCGGCGACGGCGGCCTGCAGGATCTGGACCTGCCCCTGATCGAACAAAGTGACTTGGCTCTGGCCCTGGCCTGACAGGGTCAACTGGACCTTGCCGCTGGCCATATCGAGCGGGACCAGATTGGCCATGCCGTCGCCCGAAGGCACCGCGCCCGGTACATAGGCGACGCCCTGCGGCCCCTGACCGATAGGGATGGTCGTGAGCAGGCGGTTGGTGGCAGTATCGATGACCGCAACGCCGTCGCCATTCTCCAGCCCAACATAGATGCGGGTGCCGTCGCCCGAAGGCCATAACCCGTGCGGCAGCGCGCCGACCGAAACTGTCGCCACCTGTTCGAACGTGTCGGTGCGGAACACCTTGACGATGTTCTGCGTGCCGACTGTCACATAGGCGAACTGTCCGCGCGACGTGCGGGCGATGTTGACGTGATTGGTGATGGGGCCGGTGTCGATCGTCTTAAGGACAGCGAACGGCGGCTTGGCGTCGAACACCATTACCTTGCCGACATCTTTGAGCGTCAGCCAGACCTGCCTGCCATCGGGTGTCGCGGCGATGTCGGGGCAGAAGGGGCTAGCTTGGGCGACACGTCCGACGACCTTCTTGGCTTTGGTGTCGATCACGACCGTCTCGGGCGAGAAGCTCGAGCAAACGTACCCGTATTTGCCGTCGGGCGAGAAGATCGTCATGCCCGGGCCGTTCGGGACGGTGATGCGCGTGGTGGGTTCGAACGTCTTGCCATCGAGCACCTGGATATAGTCCTCGCCGCGAACGCTGACCCAGACCTCGCGCCCGTCGGGACGGAAGAACGCCTCGTGCGGCGAGCGGCCGACATAGGCGGTGTGCTTGACCGCGTTGGTGGCCGTATCGATGAAGGTCACCGAGTTCGACCCTATCGAGATCACTGCCAGCGTCCTGCCATCGGGTGAGAAGCCCATGCCGTGGACCAGAAGCTGACCCTTGTAGAGTGGGCTCAGATTGGCGGGCGTCAGATCGCCGAGCTTGATGACGCCGAGCAGTCGGTTGGTTGATGGGTCGATGACCGATACCGTGTTGGAAAACTGGTCCGAAGTATAGAAGCGGTCCTGCGAACTGATCGGCCGGTCGGGCGTCGCATTGGGCACCTGCTGCGCGGATGCGGGGTTCGCCAGCAGGCCGAGGGCAGACATGGCGAACGCCATCTTGAGGTGATTCGTAATCATTTTCCGTCTCCCTGATGCTGGTGAGGCACACTCGGCGGTGCGCCCTTCTCGGCAAGGATCGCCTGCATTACCGCGATCTCCTGCCGCTGTTCAACGATGATGCCCTGCGCGAGACGGCGCAGCCGTTCGTCCTTGCCGTAGCGCAGTTGCGCCTGTGCCATCTCGATTGCGCCCTGGTGATGCGGGATCATCATCGCCGCGAAGTCGCGGTCCGGATCACCGGACGGCGCGACCATCATCTCATGATGCATCTGCTCCATCGCGGCGGCCATGTCGGTGGCGAAGTCCTGGGGCGCCACTGCGAGTGCGCCTGCGGATGCCGCGAGGCCGAGGCCGGCAAGGCCCAGTACCAGATTCAAGCGCATGCCCCTTCTCATGATAGTCTCGCGATAACGCCTATGATCCGACATTCCCCAAGTGGCCTGCCGCTTGACTTCAAGATCGCCTGATTTTGCTCGCTGGGCAAGCGTTTTTCGCCCCGAGCGGTGTCTGTCGTCGCGCAAACGGCCGAAGTCGGGTGGATCAAGC
>NZ_JAGOIT010000161.1 GCF_017995515.1 Propionivibrio sp. | reverse complement strand
AACACCCGATGCGGCAACAAGTCGGCGATTTGCTGCGGGCTGACGCCCTCCTTTTCCATGTTCGCGCGCACCTCGTCTTCATCGCGGCCAAACGCCAACGCCGCGCTCTGCGCGAAGCAGTTGGACAGCAGCGCCTCCTGGTGGCCGGGCAAGGGATAGTCGGAGCGGGCCGATGCGATGAAGTCGCAGGGAATCAAACGCCCGCCCTGATGCAGCAACTGGAAAAACGCGTGCTGGCCGTTGTTGCCAAGTTCGCCCCAGACGATCGGGCACGTCTCGTAGTCGAGCGGCTTGCCGTCCGCCGTCACCGTTTTTCCGTTGCTCTCCATTTCAAGCTGCTGCAGGAAGGACGGAAAGTACTTCAGCGACTCGTTGTACGGCAGCATCGAGAGCGTCGAAGCACTCAGGAAATTGGTGTTCCAGATCCCGATGAGCGCCATCACGACCGGCAGGTTCTGCTCGAACGGTGCCGACCGGAAATGTTCATCCATGCGTTCTGCGCCACGAAGCATTTCATCAAACGCATGCGGCCCGATGGCGACCATCAGCGCCAAGCCGACGGCCGACCACAAAGAATAGCGACCACCGACCCAGTCCCAGATCGGAAAGACCAGATTTCCGGGCACACCGAATTCAACGGCCCGTTCCGGCTTGCTCGACACCGCGGCAAAATGGTTCTCGACGACGAGCTCGTCACCCAGATTGGCACGCAGCCAGTCGCGCGCCGTATTGGCGTTGAACATCGTCTCCTGCGTGGTGAAGGTTTTACTGACGACAATGAAAAGCGTCGTACGCGGGTCAAGCGTCTGCAGCAAGGGCGCCAGCTGCGCGCCATCGAGGTTGGAGACGTAATGCACATTCAACGCCGGATGGCTCATCGAACGCAGCGCCTGATTCATCATCTTCGGCCCGAGGTCGGATCCACCGATACCGATATTGACCACGTCACGAATCGGCATACCTTTGTGGCCGAGGTGTTTGCCTGAGCGCAGGCGCTCAGCGAATTCCGCCATGCGACGCCGCGTTTCGATCACCTCCGGCATGACGTCGAACTGCTTGCCGGGGAACGGCCCGACAGACCTGCGCAATGCGGTATGCAACACCGAGCGCCCTTCGCTGATGTTGATCCTCTCCCCGGAGAACATCCGCTCCCTCCACTCCGGAACCAGCGCCTCCTTGGCCAGCGACACGAGCAAAGCCAGCGTCTCCGCGGTCATCCGCTGCTTGGAAAAATCGTAGAACATGCCGCCGAACGACAACGAAAGCGATTCAACCCGCTTTGGATTGGCCGCGAACAAATCGCGGAGATGGGTCTTCGCGATTGCGCCCCGGTGAGTATCAAGAGCCGCCCATGCGGCCGAAGCAGTGATCGTCATTTGGTAAAACCTCTAGGCGTTGGATTGGCTATGCTCGCGGCGTAAGCCGGTTCGAATAGCGGTAGCAAGGCTATTCTATGCGAAAAAAAACGAATTCCGCGAGCCACCTGGAACAAATAGCGGGCATCGAGGATGCGCCGTTTTTCCTCTGCGGCCGGCTTGCGACCCGACCGACAGACCCGAGCATTGCCCCCGTTTTGCCCGCATCGACATATTGACGATCCGCGCGCAGGAACATCAGACACGGCGCCGACAGCGCACACTCCACAGTCCCGCGATTGCCCCTCGGACTGGAAAAATCCTCCAATCAGGCGCATAATCATTGCCTTGGGGCGTTTGTCTTACATGTGGACGGAAATTGCGTTTTTCTTGGCGTTTTTTTCCGCGGTTTTTGGTTGTCGACATGCCATTTCTACCCCCAGCGGCAAGTTTGTTGCAGTTCTTTGACCTCCAGATGACGGATTCTTGCCGATCGAAGGTTTCGTCATCCGCACCCGGTTTTTTTAAAAAGGAAAGTGAATCATGACAATCAAAGTAGGTATCAACGGTTTTGGTCGTATCGGTCGTATGGTTTTCCGTGCTGCTGTCCAGAATTTCAGCGACATCGAGATCGTTGGCATCAACGATCTGCTGGAGCCTGACTACCTCGCTTACATGCTCAAGTACGATTCGGTTCACGGCCGCTTCAAGGGCACCGTGGCTGTCGAGGGCAACACGCTCGTCGTCAACGGCAAGAAGATTCGCCTGACCGCCGTCAAGGATCCGGCCGAACTGAAGTGGGGCGAAGTCGGTGCCGACGTCGTCGTCGAATCGACCGGCCTGTTCCTGACCAAAGAAACCTGCGAGAAGCACATCGCCGCCGGCGCCAAGAAAGTCATCCAGAGCGCCCCGTCGAAAGACGACACCCCGATGTTCGTTTTCGGCGTCAACCACCAGACCTACGCTGGTCAGGCCATCATCTCGAACGCATCCTGCACGACGAACTGCCTGGCACCGGTTGCCAAGGTTCTGAACGACAACTGGGGCATCAAGCGCGGCCTGATGACCACGGTTCACGCTGCAACCGCCACCCAGAAGACCGTTGACGGCCCGTCCAACAAGGATTGGCGCGGTGGTCGTGGCATCCTCGAGAACATCATCCCGTCCTCGACCGGTGCTGCCAAGGCTGTCGGCGTCGTCATTCCCGAACTGAACAAGAAGCTCACGGGCATGGCCTTCCGCGTTCCGACCTCCGACGTTTCGGTCGTCGACCTGACCGTCGAACTGAACAAGGAAGTTTCGTACAAGGACATCTGCGCAGCCATGAAGGCCGCGTCGGAAGGCGCCATGAAGGGCGTTCTCGGCTACACCGAAGACAAGGTTGTCGCGACCGACTTCCGTGGTGAAACCTGCACGTCGGTGTTCGATGCCGAAGCCGGTATCGCGCTCGACGGCACCTTCGTCAAGGTTGTTTCGTGGTACGACAACGAGTGGGGCTATTCCAACAAGGTCTTGGAAATGATTCGCGTCATGACCAAGTAACACCCCGACAAAGGGGCACTTCAGGTGCCCCTTTTTTGTTTTCAACTCCCAGCTTCGAATCGAGTACTGCCATGACTTTCAAACGCCTCACCGATCTGGATGTGGCCGGCAAGCGTGTATTCATCCGCGCCGACCTCAACGTCCCGCAAGACGACAACCTCGCCATTACCGACGACACCCGTGTCCGTGCCGCGCTGCCGGGCATCAAGTACGCGCTGTCCAAGGGCGCCGCAGTGATGGTTACCTCGCACCTCGGTCGTCCGACCGAAGGTGAGTTCAAGAACGAAGATTCGCTGGCCCCGGTGGCCAAGCGTATGTCCGAACTCCTCGGCCAGGAAGTTCGCCTCGTCCAGAACTGGGTCGACGGTGGCTTCGAAGTCAAGCTGGGCGAAGTCGTCATGCTCGAGAACAGCCGCTGCAACAAGGGCGAGAAGAAGTGCAACGAAGACCTGTCGAAGAAGATGGCCGCCCTGTGCGACGTCTGGGTCATGGACGCCTTCGGTACCGCGCACCGCGCCGAAGCGACGACCTACGGCATGGGCAAGTTCGCCCCGGTCGCCTGCGCCGGCCCCTGCGTCGCCTCCGAGCTCGAAGCGCTGACCAAGGCGCTCGCCCAACCCGCTCGTCCGATGCTCGCCATCGTCGGCGGCTCCAAGGTCTCGACCAAGCTGACCGTGCTCGAAAGCCTGTCGGCCAAGGTTGACCAACTGATCGTCGGTGGCGGTATCGCCAACACCTTCCTGCTCGCCTCGGGCAAGAAGATCGGAAAATCGCTCGCCGAACGTGATCTCGTCGATCAAGCCAAGGCCGTGATGGCCAAGGTCAAGGTTCCGCTGCCGACCGACGTGGTCGTCGCCAAGGAATTCTCGGCCACCGCGCAAGCCACGATCAAGAGCGTCGACGACGTTGCCGACGACGACATGATCCTCGACATCGGCCCGAACTCGGCCAAGGCGCTCGCCGACATCATCGCGGCGGCCGGCACGGTCGTCTGGAACGGTCCGGTCGGCGTTTTCGAAATGGACGCGTTCGCCAACGGCACCAAGGCGCTCGCCCAAGCCATCGCGACGTCGAAGGCCTTCACGCTGGCCGGCGGTGGCGACACCGTTTCGGCGATCAACGTATTCAAGATCGAAGACAAGGTCGGCTACATCTCGACCGCCGGCGGCGCTTTCCTCGAGTTCCTCGAAGGCAAGCGTCTCCCCGCCGTGGATATCCTTGAGTCGCGCTTCAAGGACTAAACGTTGTAACGAAGGATTGAGCGGGTAGCGATCGAGCATCGTCCCCGCTCAATCTCCAGTACCCCGCGTTAATTTGCCTCATTGCAGCCTCCCACTCGACGTCGTTCGCCAAGTACCGCTGGCCGCAAGGGCCTAAAAGCAAAGAAGATCCAAAATGACCATCAAGCCGGAACTCCTAGACCTCTTGCGCCGGCGGCGCGAGAAGATCATCAACCACATCAAGCCCGAGAAGCTCGAAGCGATGCACGCCAAGGGGGTTTTGTCGGCGCGCGAGCGCATCG
>NZ_JAGOIT010000085.1 GCF_017995515.1 Propionivibrio sp. | reverse complement strand
ACGGTCCGATGCAGCCGGCAAAGACGGGACGATCAGTCACTTCGGCCGCAGCCATCCGCGCCGCTTCCAGGTAGAGCGGGATGCGGCCGGTGTCCAACGACGGGATCGCCAGCGCCTCGACTTCGGAGCAATCCTGCAGCACGGCGCCGATGACGACCGGCACCTCGTCGTCGGAGAGCTTGATCCTCGCGCCGAAGGCTTCGGCCTCGACCGACAGGTCCATCATCATCGGACTGGCGGCGAAGTCGTAGCGCCGTGCCAGCGCGACGATGGCGTCGGCCTGCGCGCGGCTGTCGGTCGCGCCGTCGCGTATCGTTTTGCCGGTAAGTTCGAAGCCGAGGCTGGTCAGGATAGGCAGCGCCAAACGCTTGCGCGAGGCGAGCGCGGCCTGCTTCCATTCGTTCATGTTGATCTTCATGTGCGCCTCCTTAGGGCTTACGCCATGACGCGGTTGAGATAATCGACCGCGCCCTGTGGATCGGCCGAATAGCAGTCGGCGCCGATCTCGTGCGCGAAGTGCTCGGTCACCGGCGCGCCGCCGACCATGATGCGCGTCGCCGGATTCTTCGCTTTCATCGCCTTGACCGTCTCCGCCATGTTGGTCATCGTCGTCGTCAGCAGCGCGCTCAGGCCGACCACCGCCTCGGGCTTTTCCGCCGCCGCGTCGAGGAACTTCTCGGTCGGCACGTCGATGCCGAGATCGATGACTTCGTAGCCGCCGCCCTCGGCGACCATTGCAACGAGGTTCTTGCCGATGTCGTGCATGTCGCCGGCGACGGTGCCGATGATGAAAGTCCCGCGGCGCTTGACCTCGCCTGACTGGAAGTACGGCCGGATATGCGCCATACCCGTCTTCATCGCCTTGGCCGCCATCAGCACGTCGGGGACGAAGACCTCATCCCGGCGAAAACGTGCGCCGATCGCCTTCATGCCCTCGATCAAGCCTTGTTCGAGCAAATCCTGGGCGCTGACGCCCTCGGCCAACGCAGCCTTGGTCAGTTCATCGACGCCCCCCTGCCCCTTGAGATCGGGCGGATACGGCGACTTGACGTTCACTTTTCCGCGTTCGACGCAGACGGCGATTTGTTTCAGCAGTTCGTTCATGGCGATGCTCTCCGTAAGGGTGGTTTGTTCAAAGGGCGGCAATTTCTTCGCGTGCGATCTCGACCCAGCGGGTGAGGTTGCGCGGGTTCTTTCCGAGCGTGTGGTTGTCCTTCATGATCAGTTCGAGGCAGCAACCTTTTGCCGCCTGCAACTGCTCGCGCAACGCCTTGCGCACGTGGTCTTCATCGAGGTTCGCCATCGACAGCGGCGTCGGCGACACCTTGAGCGAGTAGACGTAGTCGTGCCCGAGCTTCTCGGCCATGATCGGCTTGTTGGCCCACGGCGAAACCGACACGCGGCGCAGGTTCTTCACCGTCTTCACGAGATCGATGCGGTTGTCCATCGGCTCGCAGCAGCCATAACAAGTGAGGCCGAAGCGCTCCATCACGCGTTTCTGATAGGGGAAGATGAATTCGGCGAACATGTCCGGCGAAATGCCGACGGTCACCTGACTCTCGGCCAAGCCCCACAAATGCCTCGTGCTGACCAGGCCCGAGAAACCGGCACCGGGCAGCTCGTCGGTAAAACCGATGCCGCCCGAACCGACGTAGTGGCTGCGGTTGTTGAGCGTCAAGAGACCGTTGGCTTCGAGATAATCGAGGCGTTCAAGCTGTCCCTGACAGAGGATTTCCATCAGGGCATGGATGCCGTCCGGCTCCTCGTAGAAGTCGTACAGCAGCTTTTCCAGGCCGCGCAGGAAGGCGAACTCGTCGGTCAGGCCGACCGACCAATACCAGGCCGTGTCCTGCGTCACTTCAAGTAAGTCACCGAGCGTATCCTGCGCCAGCGCGAGCACGCGCGCGCTGGTCGCGAAATCGACGATGTACTCCGCCTTGACCAGATCCTTGAGCTGCGCGTAGTCGTCGAGCACCGGGTCGATGTGGTAGGCGCCGCCCGTCAGGTCCGTGCTGTGCATCGTGACGACCTTGTCGCTGCCGGCCACACGCCAGGGCGTGGACTGGAAGACGTAGGGCATGAACAGCTTGGCTTCGACGACGTAGTCATCGTCCATCTGGTTACCCCAGAACAGTTGCTTGCGCAGGAAGCACTCCCAGTGCCGGGCGACGCTGTTCGTGCATTCGATCTGGTCGTCAGTGATGATCTCGTTCCAGCCGTTCTCCGGATCGCAGAGGATCAACGGCCGCGTCTTGCCGAGCGCGTTGTGCGCGAACCACAGCTTGCGCCGCTCTTCCATCACCGGACGCGCTGCGATTGCGGCGATCTCGCCGGCCAGCCGGCGCAGCACCTCGCGATCCTTCTGGGAAAACGTCAGATCGCTGTAGTCGGCGGTGTTGAAGTCGACCCGGAAATTGTCATGCTTGAACATATCGAACCCCCCTTGTCTAAAGAACGTGCCCGGGCACGTAAATGCGTAAAAAAATTCAGATGTTCTCGGCCGTCAAAATCTCGATGCGCGTCCGGATGTGCTCCGACTCCGGCTGCGTGCCGTTGAACAGTGCATCGAACAGGATCTTCACGGGCTGATATCCCTGCATGAACGGGTCCTGCGTGATCGTGAAATTGACGATGCGTTTCCTGAGCAATTCGAGCGTTTCGGGTATCCGGTCGTAACAGACGAACTTGATGTCCGTCCGCCCGCGTTCGGCGAGCGCCCGCCCGACACCCGCCGTCCCCAAGCCGGTGAGAAAGATCGCATCGGGCGCCGGATGGCTCTCAAGGTAAGCGATGACCTCGCGGTAACTCATCGCGTTGTCTGCGATATCGGTGATCGTCTGCGCGATGTGAACGGTCGGATGGAATTCGTCGAGCACGGCGCGGAAGCCCGCCATCCGCTCCACGTGCGCCTTGAAACGGCAGAAACCCGACAGCACGAGTACCTGCCCGCCACCGGGAAGCAGTTGGCCGACGAGTTCGCCAGCAACACGCCCGCTACGATGGAGATCCTGGCCAACGAAACACAGCCGGTTGACGGCCGGAAGGTCCGAGTTGCTCGTCACAATGCGCAGGCCGTTCGCGGCAAGACGGTTGAGTTCGTCGCTCACTGCCGGATCATCGAGCGGGGAAAGTACCAGCCCGGCCAGCGACGACTGCGCCATCGCGCGGATGCACGCCAGCTGGTCGGCGACCGTGATGTGCTCCATCGTCCGGCAAACCACCTCGACACCGAAGCCGGCCAGTTCGTCGGCCGCGCGCGCGATCCCGGCCTGAACATCGAGGTAAAACGGATCGTGCGCCGTCGGCAGCAGGAACCCGATGCGCAACGGCTTCTTCTGGAAAGCCAACGACTTGCCGGCGGCATTGGGTTTGTACCCGAGTTCGTTCGCCAGCTGCAGGATCTGTTCGCGCACCTCCACACTGACCCCCGGCCGGTTGTTCAGCACCTTGTCCACGGTTCCCCGCGACACTTTGGCAGCTTCAGCGATCTGGCGAATGGTGACTGACATGCTTGTAATTCCTTGAACGTGCCCGGGCTCGTTAACCGGCACGTTAGACCTCGATAACCGGGTTGTCAAGATGGTTTTAGAGCAAGGTCGGTACTGATCGAAAGCATGACAAAACAAACCCCGGATCGGTCTAGCATCCGGGGTCTGGTAATGTGACGGCACTTCAAGAACCGTTCACTCGGCGATCACTCTGGATAGGCCCCCGGTACATTCTGGTCGTAGTCGATCAGCGCGCCTGTCATCACGCCGGCGTCGGGACTCAGCAGATAGCTGGCGAGACCGGCGAGTTGATGCGGCTTGCAAAGCTGCCCCATCGGTTGCCCGGCTTCCGCGCGCTCCAGCCAGCCGTCAGTAGCGCCGTGGTATTTCCTCTGCGTACCGTCTTCGCCCGGCGTGTCCATCCAGCCCGGAAGGATCGCGTTGCAACGTACCCGGTTGTTCCGGTAGGCGTTGGCGACGTTCTTCGTGAGCGTGGCCAGCGCGCCCTTCGAGGACGAGTACGGCGAAAGGTATGACTGACCGCAATGCGCGCACTGCGAGAGGATGTTCACGATCGCACCGCCGCCGCCCCGGTCGAGTCGATGCTTGACGAAGCCCTGCATCAGGAAGAACGGCCCGCGCACGTTGGTGTTGAACATCTGATCCCAAAGCTCGACCGAGGTATCAAGCAGCGTCCCGCGCGCGCCGAGCGCGGCGGCGTTGACCAACGCATTCACGTTGCCGAGCTCGGCAACGGCCGCGTCGACCATGCCGAGGCAGGCGTCAACGTCCTGAAGATCGAGTGCGACGAAACGGGCGACAGCGCCGAGTTCCTTCAACTCGGCAACCGCTCGCTCGCCCTTGGCGACGTCGCGCCCGGCGAGGTAGAGACGGGTACAGCCTTCCTGTGCCAGCTGGCGGGCAATTGCGTAGCCGACGCCTTGCGCGCCGCCGGTGACGATGGCAGCGGTTTCAGTGTGGCGGTTCAGACAGTCAGCCATTGAGCACCTCCTTGGCGAATTGTTCGAGGTTGATCGTTCTTCCCTCCTTGAGCGAACGCGTCGCCGCTTCGGCGAGGAAGGCGGCCATCAGGCCATCGAGCGCGTTGATCGGCATCTCGCGGCCGTTGGCGGCGCAGTCGAGGAAGAGGCCGATCTCGGCCGAGTAACTGTCACCGTAGCGTTCCATGAAGAACTCGCGGATCGGTGCCGGCGTTCCCGCAGCACCGGACACAAAGGTTGTGAAGCCCGATTGCCGCGGGTTGTCCGAGACGACCATGCCGAGTGCACCGAACGCCTCGATGCGCTGGTCGAAACCGAAGGCGCAGCGCCGCGAGTTGAGGATCGTCGCGATCGTTCCGTCAGCGGTGAGCAGCGTGACGCTTGCCGTGTCGATGTCGCCGAGGCGACCGATCTCCGGATCGACGATCGAGCTGCCGTGCGCCGTCAGGCTCACCGGGTCCTGCCCGAGAATCGAACGCGCCATATCAAAGTCGTGAATCATCATGTCGCGGAACAGTCCGCCGGAGCGCGGGATGTATTCGAGCGGCGGTGGATACGGGTCGCGGCTGGTGATCGTCAGCTGTTCCAGTCGCCCGATGCGGCCGGCCTTGACCGCCTCACGCACGCTGGCGTGACCGCGGTCGTAGCGGCGATTGAAGCCAAGGAAGACGCGCCGGGCGGCCTCCTCGCCAATTAGTTCGATGCAACGCCGCGCTTCGGCGAGGCTGGGCGCCAAGGGCTTCTCGCACAGTACCGGTTTCCCCGTCTTGACTGCCTCGACGATCAGTTCGACGTGCGTGTCCGAGGACGTGGCGATCACGATCGCGTCGACATCGGCTGCTTGCATGGCCTCTATAGCAGTCTTCGCAGTCTTCGCAGTCTTCGCAGTCTTCGCGCCGGTGCGTGCCGCGAGCGCCTCGGCAACGCTGGCGACCGGATCATAGATGGCGGCCACCCGTGCGCCGGCGGCGGCAATCGCCGCTGCATGCACCTGTGCCATCCGTCCGGCCCCAAGTAGAGCAATTCCTTTCATGTCATCTCTCCTCGAGAATGAATCGATAGAAAACCGTGGCCGACAGCGCGGCGTCCGGCAATAAACGGCAGCGGCTCGACCGCTTGGTGAGCCACGGCCAGAAATCCGCCTAGCGGCTGGCGCAGCCGCAGTGACACATGGCCTTCACCTTGGCCATGATCTTCTGCTCGTAACCGGGCATTGCCAGCACGTCGCACTCGGACCCAACGATGAAGGGGTGCCCGCTCGGCATAAGCCGACGTTCGATCTCCTGCACCAGCTCAGCGACGCCATCAAGCGGGACGTCTTCGTCCGAGTAGAACTTCTTGGTCGGCAGGTTCCCGAAGAGCACGATGTCCTTATCGACGTAAGGTTCGGCGTCCCACAATTTGACCGGGCTGCCGAAGCTGATCAGGCGCGGCCGAAGCTGGTTGAAGCTGGATATCATTTCTGGGATCAGCTCACCACAATCGTGGAACAGCAGGTCGGTACCGGTTTCGTCGAACAGCTGCTTCAAGCGTAGATTCGGCTGGATGACGAAATCGTCGAAGACTGACGTGCCTTCTCGCAGCTGGTTGGGCGAGAAATAGACGAGGTTGGCCGCCGGTTCGCACAGGAAGATCGCGCGCGCACCGGCCTTGATCTGGGCGAGGCAGGTTTCCCGGATTACCGACTCGGCCAGTTCGAGGAGCGTCGTAATCAGCGCCACGTCGTCATCGTCCTCCGCCGTCATGCCGGTACCGGCCATGTAGATCGCCGAGATCGGGTCGTGCACGAGCTTGGTCAGCAGCGAGAATGGGCCGATGCTCATGCCGACCGGTAGCACCTCGCCGCCCTCGCGGATGCGTGCAAGCGCATCGCAGTTGGCGCGAATGCGCGGAAACTGGAGGACGTCGACAGGCGCCTTGGCGTGTGCAATGGTCGCCGCGCCGGGCATTTCCTCGAAGTGGTAGCCCTCGATTTCCTCTTCCGCAATGCCGATCTTGCGTAGCAGTACGTCCTTCTCGAGCGTGAGATCCATCACCGGCAGCGCCATCGGGTTGCCAAAGCGGCGCGCCGTTTCCAGCATCACCTCGGCGAGCCGCGGGCCGTCGATGAGAATGGCCTCGGGATCGGGCTTCTCGTGCAAGACCAGGTGAGTGGCGATCGGCATCTTCTTGCCCGTCTGCGCCAGCTTGATGTAGTAGTTCGCTTCCATTTCGTCTCCCGGGTGGTTGGATTGTCAGGTGTTCTTCGTGGCGTCTGCGGATATGCGTTCGGCACAGATGAGTCGTTGGTCGTTGGCGATGCCCACGGCTTCGCCCGGCAGGAGCACCAAAAACTCGTCGTCCGGCCAGCAGCCGTGCAGCGCACCTTCGAGCAGCCGGCGGTCACCCGCGATTTCCTCGAATTCCCAGTCGCGCTCCTGCGCCTGCTCTTGGCAAATCGCGCGATAAGCATCCTGATTGCCGACGCCGGTATTGATGAACCCCAGGCGCCGGTAGTGCTTGAGCCAGTCGCCAATCAAGTCCATCAGGAACTCGGCGTTGTCTTCGCCGTACTGCTCGACGAGCTTCGTGTAGTCATGTGTGATGCCCAT
The DNA here is from genome assembly GCF_017995515.1 of Propionivibrio sp. GTDB lineage: Bacteria > Pseudomonadota > Gammaproteobacteria > Burkholderiales > Rhodocyclaceae > Propionivibrio. Next base: position 8,249 of record NZ_JAGOIT010000085.1, on the reverse strand, counting down.
ACGTGCGGTGACGCTCGCCGGGTTGGCGTCCGGATCGCTGTCGCGTTCGATCCAGCCGGGCGAGCGGTAGAAGGTCGCTGGGTTGCTGTTGAAATGCTGCTCGTAGCGCGTGCGCGAGCCGAGCAGCAGCGTGATGCAATCGTGCGCGCGCGGAACGACGAGCGGCACCGGTGCGGTCAGGCCGCGAATGCCGTTGTTGCACAGGCCGTAGAGAAGGACGATGGCGTCCGGCCGAGTCTCGACAGGGACTTCCCGCGTCTTGCTGTCGATGATTTCCTGCAGGCGTGACGACATCAGACTTTCGCCGATGTCGTGCAGGCTCTTGGTCACGAAGACCGTGTCGATGATGTACGGGCTGTCTGCCGCGATGGCCCACGCCTCACGACAGAAGACTTCGCAAGCGATGACGAGCAGCCGCTGCGGTTTGTGTGCGGTTTTTTCAAGCATCGCCGTCGTTCTCCGGAAAGAGCATGTTGGCCGCGAAAACATCGCCGAATCCCGGATCGGCGGCGAGATCGACGACCTCGACGCGTTGGCGGATGTGGTCGACCGCGTCGAAGAGCGCCGGATCGACGCCGAGCGAAACGGTACCGTTCAGCGCCGTGTTGCCGGCGACCTCAATGCGGTCGGTGAACGCGGCGGGCAGTAGGCCGACAGTCAGCGCCGAATCCGGTGCCAGGGTGGAACCAAATCCGCCGGCGAGGTAGATCGTTTCGACCTCGTCAAAGGCGACACCGGCACGCTTGCAAAGTAGTTCGATGCCCGCTGCAATGGCGCCCTTGGCCAGCTGAAACTGGCGGACGTCACCCTGGGTGAGATAAGGGAGACCTTCGCCGAATGAAAAGCGTGCTTCTTTGGTGTCGAAAGCGCCACCTTCGTCGATGATTTCCAGCTGACGCAGGCAGGCGATCAGATCGAGCAGGCCGGAACCGCAAATGCTTGCCGGCCGAGCGTTTTCGCTATCGAGCGAGGAGAAACGAATGGCACCGTCGCCCCCCGCTTCATCCTCGACCCAGACGTGGTCGATCGCCCCAGCGATGGCTGTCGAACCGCAAGCGATGTTTTCACCTTCGAACGCCGGCCCGGCAGCCGTCGCGGTGACCAGAATGCGCCCGGGCAGGACGAGCGCCATCTCGCCGTTGGTGCCGATGTCGATCAGGAAGCGCGGTGCGCTGACCTCACCGTCGAGCCCACAGGCAAACAGTCCGGCGGTGATGTCCGACCCAACAAACGCCGATAGGCTGGCGCAAAGACGGGCTGGAATTTGGCGTTTCCCGAGGCGGGTAATGCGACTATCGAGAAAGACCGGCCTGAACGGCATCCTCGCAAGCCCCGAGACATCCTCGCCTTCGAGCAGATGCAACATCGCCGTGTTACCGCAAACGAAGACGGGCGGCGCGTCCGCAAGTCCGTGATCAGCGCAGAGCACCAGGATCATCCGTTCGAGCTGCGCCTGGATGAGCGACTGCATCGATTGCGCCGAGGCACGTTCGCTGATGGCGTGCTCGATACGTGCGATCACATCGGCGCCCCACGAGCGCTGAAGATTCGCTTCCGCGACACGCCCCACCGGTTCGCCGCGAGTGCGGTCGACCAGAATGGCTGCGACGGTCGTCGTGCCGATGTCGATGGCGATGACGAACTGCCCGTCGGTTCGCTGCGCGGCATTCGACCACTTCCGCGCACGCACGGGGAAATCGGGAATTTCCAGGCGGCCGTCCGGCAATTTCAGCGAGATGTCGCCGCTCGTCACCAGACGGGCGCGACATGCCAGCCGCCAACCATCGGCCAAACGCGTCTGACCGACCAGCGCGCCCTCCTCGCTGGAGGGTGGTTCGACAATTGGCGACTGCGTCGAATCGTCTGAAACCTGCACCATGCATCGGATGCAGCGTGTACGCCCGCCGCAGGGGGCGTCGATCGCGTGGTGATCGCCGCGCAGGGCTTCCAGAATCGTCTGCCCCGCGTGGGCGCGCACCGTGCAGGTTTTCATGCGGCTGGTTGCTGCGTGTGTTTCAGGCGGCCTTGCGGCTGACCAGTTCAAGCGCGGCTTCAGCGGCGGTGGCCGCGTCCGGCGTGTAGCTGTCGGCGCCGATGGCATTGCAGAAGCTCTGCGTAATCGGCGCGCCACCGATCATGATCTTGTAGCGCTCGCGCACGCCGGCCTTCTGGAATTCCTCAACGACGCACTTCATTTCGTTCATCGTCGTCGTCAGGAGCGCCGACAGGCAGACGATGTCGAACTTGCCTTCCTCGGCCGTCTTCAGGAACTTGTCGGCCGGCACATCGACGCCGAGATCGACGACTTCAAAGCCCTTACCCTCGATCATCATCTTGACGAGGTTCTTGCCGATGTCGTGCATGTCGCCCTTGACCGTACCGATCAGCACCTTGCCCTTGTTCTCGCGGGTGCTGTTCACCAGCAGCGGCTTCAACATCGCTGTGCCGGTATTCATCGCACGGCCGGCGACGAGCACTTCGGGGACGAAGACTTCGTCGCGCTTGAACTTGCCGCCGATGATGTTCATGCCAGCCATCAGCCCGTCGTTAAGGATGGTTTCCGCGGCAACGCCTTCGTCGATGGCCTGCTGGACCAGCACCTTGATGTCCTTGGCCTTCCCTTTCTGTACGGCGACAGAGATGAGTTCCAGTAATCCGTCAGTCATGATTTCCTCACAGGTCTTGATTGGTTGATTCGGTCCGGTGCATCACGCCCCGTTGAATTCCTTCACCGCCGCGAACATGGCGACGAGGTTCTCGATCGGCGTCAGCGCCTGGATGTTGTGGATGGTGTTAAAGACGAACCCGCCGTCCTTCGACAGGGCCTCGCAGACCTTGAACACCTCGGCGCGCACCTCGGCCGGCGTGCCGTAGGGCAGCGTCTTCTGCGTATCAATGCCGCCGCCCCAGAAAACGATGTTCTTGCCGAAGTCGGCCTTCAGCTTATCGACGGCCATGTTGTTCGCCGTCCATTGCACCGGGTTGATGATGTCGAAACCGGCATCAATCATTTCCGGGATCAGCGGCATGATCGAGCCGCAGCTGTGCTTGAAGGTCTTCCAGCTCGTGTGCTGGTGGATCCAGCCGTTGATGCGCTTGTAGTGCGGTGCGTAGAGTTCGCGGAAGGTCTCGGCTGAGCAGAAAGGACTGTTCTGTGTGCCGAAGTCGTTGCCGCAGATGTAGGCGACCTGGATCGCGTCACCGACGCGGGCGTGGATTTTCTCGAGGTTGCGCAGCGCGACGTCAACCTGCTTGGTAAACACCTCGTGCAGGTAGTCCTGCCGGGTGATCGTCGACATGTACCACTCCTCGATGTCGCGAATCCCGCGCGGTTTCTTCAGCATCGGTGCGGTGACGAGCGAGATGTCGCCGATCGCCGTGCCGCCGAGGTTGCCGGTGATGCAGTACGGCGAATCCTTCAGTTCGGCGGCGAGGCGTGCGAGACGGTCCAGCTCGGCATCGGTAATGTCGGTGAATTCCTCGGCATTATCTTTGGCGTCGAGATTGTCCTCGTCGAACGGTTCTTGGCGGATGATCGTGTCGAAGAAGTAGCTCGACTTCGGCATCTCGGCCGACGGCGGGTAGCTCATGTCGCCTTCCGCGTAGACGAAGATCTTCTCGTCGTTCTCGGTGGTAACGAATTTCTCGGCGACCAGCACCTCCTGGCCCCACGGCGACATCCACTTCTTGAAGTTCTCGTTCTTGAAGCCAAACATCGTGCCCGATGCCCACAGCTGCTTGGTGTCGATGCCCAGCACTTCGCGCAGGTCGTCGTCGACGACGCCGAGCATCTGGTACGGGCAGAGCACGACGGGCGTCTTCTTCTCAAGTCCGTAGTGCTTGCGCAAGCCTTCGAGTACCGAAACGTGGATACCGGTTGTCGGCATCGCGCCAAGATCAAGCGGAACCGGGCCTGCTTGATGGTTGAGCGCCAAGGCCATCTTTTCTTTTGAGTTCATGATTTCTCCCAATTGCTGACAGCTTGTTTCTGCCCGAAGCTCCAGCCCGAAATCCCGGCGCGCCCTGCCCAGCGAGGCGGGAAAAGACGGCCTCCATCGTTGTCGAGGTATCAGCATCAATGGAGGCCCAAACGCACGGAGTTGGGGCGATCGGGGGTTACCCGAGTAAAGCGATTACTTCGGTGCCGCGTACTTGTCCATGTTTTCGGGTGTCACCAGCTCGAACGGGACATTCACGAAGCGCTCGACCTTTTCCTTCTTGATCAGCTTGATCGCCGCATCGATTGCGCCCAGACCCTGCGCCTTCGCGTTCTGGAAGACGGTGACCTTGAGATCGCCGGCCTTCATGGCCGCCAGCGCGTCGCTGGTTGCGTCGATACCGGCAACGACGGTTGTCGGCTTCATCGTTTTGGTCGACTTCAGCGCGTTGATCGCGCCGAGCGCCATCTCGTCATTGTTGGCGATGATCGCGTCGAACTTCATGCTGCCGGAGATCCAGTTCAGCATCAGGTCCTGGGCGGTGACGCGGCTCCACTTTCCTTCGCGCTTGTCGAGGATGGTCATGCCGCTGCACTCCGGCGTCTTGAACACTTCCTCGACGGCCTTGGTGCGCGTGCGGGCCGCTTCGTGCGCCAGATCGCCCATCAGCACGAGAACGTTGCCCTTGCCGCCGAGTAGTTTGCAGACCTGTGTCGCCTCCAGCGTGCCGCCGACCATCTCGTCGGAAGCGACGACCGTGGCCGACGCCGGGAGCTTCTCGAAGTCTGATGGCTTCAGGTTGACGTAGATGAGCGGAATGCCGGCCGCCGCAACGAGCTGCGTGATCTTCGGGGTCGCGTCGGTATCGACCGCCTGGATGATGATGGCGTCAAACTTGCCGGCGATGAAGTTTTGCACCTGACCGATCTGCGTGCCGACGTCCGATTTTGCATCTTCGAAGGCGACTACGACGCCGTCCTTCTTCGCCGCGTCGGCGATGCCGTCGCGCAACAAGGTGCGGAAGGTGTCGTTGTAGTCGACCATGGTGACGCCGATTTTTGTCTCCGCGTGCGCTGCAACCGCGGTCAACATGAAGCTTCCCAACAGAACGGACAGAACAGTCGTTTTCATTTGATCCCCTTGTATAAGTTTGGTGGTGAATCGACGAATCCTCGGCTCTTCGGCGGCAAGCTGTCTTTCGCTTTCCAGGCTTCCTTTCGGCTGATTCTTCCCGGTCGAAAAGCTGAGCCCAGACTAGGGGTGCCGGCACCCGACGGCAAGAAAAAGTGCGGTCGACATCTGCATAAAGTTGCACTTCACCTCACCCGGATTGAGCGCATTGCTGATACGATCAGAAACACTTTCAAAACAGCACAGTAAGGCTTAATAGGCTGTCTCATTCCGTATCAGAAAGCGTACCACCGTGATACGAATTGATATTCAAGAACGGGAAAACTGAGATCAATTGGAGCAGGCATGAAGCGGGCAACGATCAAGGATCTGGCAGCGGCGGCAAGCGTTTCGGTGGCGACGGTCAACCGGGTCATCGGCCGCTCGGGGCCGGTGAGTGACGGCACGGTGCAGCGCGTGCTCGCGGCGGCACGCGAAGTCGGCTTCTACGGACTGGCCGGCCTCGAATACGGGGCGTCTGGGGCAAAACGCAAGCTGCGCGTCGGCTTCATCATCCAGTCGCCGCACCGGCTCTTTGCCACGACGTTGGCACGAGCGATCGAGAACTGTGTCGCGGCAGGTGAGATCAGCGACGTCCAGCCGGTCGTCGAGCTGATCGACGACCTTTCACCGGAGAGCGTATCGACGCGGATGCTGGCGCTCGGCGCTGAATGCGACGCGCTCGGCGTACTTGCCGCCGAACACCCGATCGTCACGGAAGCCATCGAACAGCTCGCCGCTACTGGCATCCCCGTCATCGCGCTGGTTACCGCCCTGTCGGCGCGTACCAACGTCGGCTATGTCGGGCTCGATAGCTGGAAGGTCGGCCGCACGGCAGCCTGGGCGCTACATCACATGTGCGCACCGGAAAGGAAGATCGGTATGTTCGTCGGCACGCACCGCTACCGCTGTCACGACCTGTACGAGAGCGGCTTCCGCTCGTACTTCCGTGAGCACGCCAACAGCTTCACCCTGCTCGAACCAGTCTCGACCTTTGAGTCGGACGCCATCGCGCGCGAAATAACAGAGGATCTGCTACGCGAGCACCGGGATCTCGGTGGACTCTACGTCTCCGGTGGCGGCGTCGGCGGCGTAATGGCCGCCTTGCGTGCCAGTCGCGGCCGCGAAATCGTCACCGTTGGCCACGACCTGATGGAGACCACTCGCGCCGGTCTGCTCGACGGTTCACTGACACTGGTGATCTCGCACCCGTTCTCAACCGTCGCCCGCGAAACCCTCGCCGCACTGGTGCGCGCGAAAAACGCCGGGCCGGAAGCGGGTACGCAATCGGTCATCATTCCGTTTGAAATCTACAACAGCGAAAATCTGTAGCGAGGCTGCGAAGCCGGCCCTCCAAGCGAGGCGTGGCTAACAGTTCTCCCGAATGTAGATCCGTGCCGGCGTCGTCGTCGGCAGCGCCTCCTCGCCACTGCGCCCGAAGTGTCGGGCCAGGAGTTGCACGGCGGTCATCGCTTCGAGTTCCGGGTTCTGGTCGATGATCGCGTCGATCACGCCTTCCTGCAGCAGCGCCTTGCGTTCGGGCGTCAGCTCGTGCGTGATGAACACGGTCTTGTCGGTACGCGCGAAGTGACGTAGCGCGCCAACGATGCTGCTGTCGCCGGCGGAGAGGTTATAGACGCCGGCCAGATCCGGCGTCTGCTTCAGGATTGTCGACACCAGTTCGCCCGCTTTCTCCGGCTGTTCGCGGGTCTCGAGCACGGTGAGCAAACGGCACTGCGAATGGCGTTCAGCGAGCACGGCGCGAAAACCCATCTCGCGCTCGCCTTGGCCGATGAAGCTCTGCAAGCCGGAGACGACGACGATGTCGCCGCCATGGCTGCCGACAAAGCGCCCCATCAGTTCGCCGGCCGTACGCCCAGCGGCGCGGTTATCGAGACCGACGTAGGCCATGCGGCCGCTCTGCGGCAGGTCCGAAACCATGGTGACGACCGGCAGTTCGGCCGCAATCGCCTGCACGGTCGTCGTGATTAACTGATGGTCGGGCAGGACGACGATCAATGCATCTTGCGAGGCCGCGATCTTGCGCAGCATCTCCGCCGTTTCGCGCGGTGCCTTTACGTCGAAGTAGTAGAGCGTCGTCTGCAGACTCGCGCCGAAGTACAGCGAATTAGCCTTGGCGAATGCTTGGCGCAGCTCCTCGTAGAACGGATTGGCCGGATTCTGCATGACGACGCCGATGCGCAGGAGGCGCGTCGGTCGCCGTTCGAGGTCACGGTCGACCTGCAGCTTGCGCGCCCAGTCGAGCACACGCCCTTCCTTCTCGGGGCTGACGCCGCCGCGCCGGTTGAGCACGCGATCGACGGTCGCCGTGCTGACGCCGGCCGCGGCGGCGATGTCGGCGATGATGGTTTTCTTCTGCATGACTGGCTCCTGCGGGGCGACGGGAATTTGATGTGATCGCATCACAGTTCTGTTTGTTTTGATGCCTTTTCAAGCATATCTTGATTTCGTCAATTCAGTCACTGGAGACACGCATGAATCAGGAAAAACAAACGCCGAGCGCACAGAAATTCCGTGTTGCCGTCAGCCCGTTGTCGTGGACCAACGACGTTCTGGAGCAGCTCGGCGACGACACGCCGCTCGAACAATGCCTGGCCGAAGCCGCCGCGGCCGGTTACGTCGGCGTCGAACTCGGCCGCAAGTTCCCGCGCGAACCCGAAGTGCTCGGCCCGATCCTCGAGCGCCACGGTCTGGCGCTTGCTTCAGGCTGGTATTCCGGATTTCTCGCCGAGCGCGACGTGGCGACCGAGATGCAGGAGGTCACTGCACACGCCAACTTGCTCAAGACACTCGGCGCGAAGGTGATGGTGTACGGCGAATGCGGCGCGATGGTGCCGGAGGCGCCGCTCGACGTCGCCATGTCGACGCGGCGCAAGCTGACGCCGGCGGAAATGCAGGCCTACGCCGCGCGCCTCTCCGACTTCGCTACGCAACTGCTCGCCACCTACGGTTTGCGGCTGGCCTACCACCACCACCTGATGATGGTCGCCGAAACGTTCGACGAAATCTGCACGTTGTTCGACTGCACAACGCCGGCCGTCGGCTTGCTGCTCGACACCGGCCACTGTGCGGCAGCGGGTTTCGATTACCGCGAACTGCTCAAGCGTTACGGCAACCGCA
>NZ_JAGOIT010000084.1 GCF_017995515.1 Propionivibrio sp. | reverse complement strand
ATCCGTTCCATGTGGTGAAGAACCTCTTCGGACATCGCAAGACACGCTACCGCGGTTTGGCCAAGAACACAGCCCAGCTCTTCTCCCTGTTCGGCTTCGCCAATCTGGTGCTGGCGCGTCGTTGGCTACTCGACGCCAACACCCAAGGTGCGTCCTGAAAACGGAAAATGAGAAAAATACCCCGCAAAAACAGGTATTTGTCAGAAAAATCAGCTTGTATTCCAATCAAATCAGCCTCACTCACCTCTCGCTTCCGGATGAAATGATTTGTTCAGCGTTTCCTTAAAGGAACCATTGGAAAGATATACACTCTGACCGCAAACGAAACCTGTTGCTAACTCACCATGAATCAGAAAAAAGTCATCATTCCTGCCGAAGTGAAAGTCTGTGCCACCTGTAGTTACTGGGATGGCGAACGAAAAGTCGATCCCGAATTACGGGTGGTGGTGGTTGCCGATACCTGCGGTGGTGAGTGCCTGGTCCAGGGCAAGTGCTGCCAGGGCCTCAACGACGAAGCCGAGTGGCGCGACGACTGCCTGTGGGAACATCTGGCGCCGGATGCGCCTGCGGACGAAAAGCACTGAAAGGCGCGGCATGAGCTGCCGCCCACAACCCACGGGCGAGCTGTCCCGCTTTATGAAGGTCTGATTTGCGACGAACGCCGATCGCGTTCGCGTGCGCAGTTTGCCTGCAGAGTGCCTCTAATGACCGGCGAGTCCGAGTCCCAGGCGCAAGAACTCGGTCCACCCGTCGCCCCCACCGATTCCCTTGATCATCCGGTCGATGCGTGCAGCGTCTTCCAGCGCGGCGTTGGCTGTGCTCTCCTTGATGCGCGGCAACGCGCGCTTGAACAGCGACTGGCGTGCGCCCCAGACGCGCGCTTCCTTGAGCAGCGCGTCGACCGGCTGGCCCTGTTTCTGCCCAGCCTTCACCTGCGCCAGTGCGCGCACTTCCTCGGTCATCGCCCAGAGTACGAGCGGCGGCGCTTCGCCTTCCTGTTGCAAACCATCCAGCGTGCGTGTGAGGCGCGCGACATCGCCCGAAAGCAGGGCTTCGCGCAGGCCGTCGAGATCATAGCGGGCGACGTTGAGCACGGCTTCCTGGATCTGTTGCAGCGAGAGTTCGCCCTCCGGGTAGAGCAGGGCGAGCTTCTGTATCTCCTGGTGCGCAGCGAGCAGGTTGCCTTCGACGCGTTCGGCGATGAAGTGCAACGCGTCATTGCCGGCCTTCTGCTGCTGCCGGCGCAGGCGCCCGGCGATCCACGCCGGGAGTTCGGCGAGGTTGGGCGGGATCAGCTTGACGGCGACACCGGCCTCGGTTAGCGCCTTCAGCCAGGTCGCCTTCTCCTCGCTCCAGTCGAGGCCGGGCAGCGTGACGAGCAGCAGTGCATCGGGCGAAGGGCGGGCGCAGTAATCCTGGATAGCCTTGCCGCCCTCGCGGCCCGGCTTGCCGGTCGGGATGCGCAGGTCGATCAGCTGGCGGCCGCCGAACAGCGACATGTTGCCGGTAGCGAGGTGCAGTTCGTTCCAGTTGAAGCCAGAAATCGCCGTCAGTACCTCGCGCTCGTCGAAACCCTTCCGCCGGGCCGCGGCGCGGATGGCGTCGGCGGCTTCGATGACGAGCAGCGGTTCGTCGCCATAAACGACGTAGACCGCTTTCAGGTCGCGGTCGAGGTGGGCCGCGAGTTGCTCGCCCTTGAGCAGCATCGGCGCCTTACTCCGGCGTGGTCGGCGCGGTCGGCTTGGCCGCGGCCAGGCGGCGCATCAGCTGCTGCACGAGGTCGCCTTCCATGTCGCGCCACAGGAGTTCTTCTTCCTGCGTCTTGGCCAGAACGTCCGAGTCGGCGTAAGTGATTTCGCGCGTGAGTTCCACGCTGCCCGGCAGAACGAGGTCGCGGCCCTTGCCGTCGATGACCCGGTAGTTGTACGTGTAGACAAGGCGTTTTTCGCGCACGCGGCCGGTACTTGAGAGCGAAAGAATCTTCGCCTCGCGTTTCTCGCCGGCCGGCAGGAAGGTCGCTTGCGCGTCTTCTTTCGAGTCGGCGAGCCGCGTACCCGTGTTGCGGATCGCGCGCTTCATGTTGGCGACGATCAGGTTGTAGTCGGCGCCGCCTACATAGATGCTCTCGTAGGGCAACGAGTAGGACCCGCGCAACTGGAAGCCGCAGCCGGCCATCAGCGTACCGAGGCCGACGGCCAGCAGGAACAGCCCAAAATGCAGGCGCGTGCCGATGAAGGCGATCATTATGCTCTCCGCAACCTAGACGACGATGTTGATGAGGCGTCCGGGGACGACGACGACCTTCTTCGGTGCCTTGCCTTCGAGGTGCTTCTTCGCCACTTCCGAGTTCAGCGCTGCAGCTTCGATGGCCGCCTTGTCGGCGCCGGCCGGGACGCAGAGGCTGCCGCGCAGCTTGCCGTTGACCTGCAGCACGAGTTCGATTTCGTCCTGCACCAGCGCCGTCGCGTCGGCCTTCGGGAATGCTTGTACGCCCGCCATCTGGCCGGGTTTCAGCTCGGCGTAGAGCGCCTCGCAGACGTGCGGCACGATCGGGTAGAGCAGCAGCGCGACGGCTTCGAGCGCTTCCTGACGCACGGCGCGCGCCGTGGCCGAATCGTCGGTGAGCCTGGCGTAGGCGTTCAAGAGTTCCATGACGGCGGCGATCGCGGTATTGAACTGCTTGCGCCGACCGTAGTCGTCGGCGACCTTGGCGATCGTCTGGTGCAGCTGGCGGCGGAAAGTCTTCAATTCGGTAGACAGCTCGCCACCGGAGCAGGCCGGAACAAGACCGCCGGAGACGTGCTCGAAGACGAGGCGCCACACCCGCTTGAGGAAGCGGTAGGCGCCTTCGACGCCGGCATCCGACCATTCGAGCGACTGGTCGGGGGCGCTGGCGAACATGATGAACAGGCGCGCCGTGTCGGCGCCGTACTGGTCGATCAGCGCCTGCGGGTCGACGCCGTTGTTCTTCGACTTCGACATCTTTTCGGTGCCGCCGATGACCACCGGCTGGCCGTCGCTCTTCAGCGTCGCCGTGACCGGGCGGCCGCGTTCGTCGCACGCCAGTTCGACGTCGGCCGGGTTGATCCAGTCCTTCTTGCCGCCTTCTCCGTCGCGATAGAACGTCGGCGCCACGACCATGCCCTGCGTCAGCAGGTTGGCGAACGGCTCATCCAGCTTCTCGTCGCCGAACAGGCCGACGTCGCGCATCAGCTTGGTCCAGAAGCGTGAGTACAGGAGGTGCAGGATCGCGTGCTCGATGCCGCCGATGTACTGGTCGATGCCGCCCTTGCACCAGTAGGCGACGCGTTCGTCGACCATCGCCTGGTCGTTGTCCGGGCAGCAGTAGCGCAGGAAGTACCACGACGACTCGACGAAGGTGTCCATCGTATCGGTTTCGCGCCGCGCCGGCCGGCCGCACTTCGGGCAGGCGCATTCGTAGAATTCCGGCATCTTGGCCAGCGGGCTGCCGGCGCCGGTGACGGTGACGTTCTCGGGCAGCACGACCGGCAGCTGATCGTCGGGCACCGGCACGTCGCCGCAGGATTCACAGTGGATGACCGGGATCGGGCAACCCCAGTAACGCTGGCGCGAGATGCCCCAGTCGCGCAGGCGGAACTGCACCTTCTTCTCGCCCAGGCCCTTGGCCGCCAGGTCGGCGGCGATGGCGTCGACGGCGGCCTTGTAGGCGAGCCCCGTGTACTTGCCGGAATTGACGCAGTAGCCGTCCTTGGTCGCGTACCACTCTTCCCAGGCGTCGGTCGAGAAGGTCTTCTCGCTGCCGTCCTTGCCCTTCTCACCGATGACCTGTTCAATCTTGAGGCCGTATTTCTTGGCGAAGGCGAAATCGCGCTCGTCGTGCGACGGAACGGCCATCACGGCGCCGTCGCCGTAGCCCATCAGCACGTAGTTGCCGACCCAGACTTCGACCTTTTCGCCGGTCAGCGGATGCGTAACGAAGATGCCGGTCGGCATCCCCTTCTTCTCCATCGTCGCGATATCGGCTTCGGCGACGCCGCCCTGCTTGCATTCCTCGATGAAGGCGGCGAGTTCGGGATTGTTCTTCGCCGCGTAGGTGGCCAACGCGTGTTCGGCGGCGACGGCGACAAAGGTGACGCCCATGATCGTATCGGCGCGCGTGGTGAACACCCACAGCTTGTCAGCCTTGCCGTCGAGCTCGTACGGGAAGGCGAAGCGCACGCCCTCGCTCTTGCCGATCCAGTTCTTCTGCATCAGCTTGACCTGCTCCGGCCAGCCGCCGAGCTGGTCGAGGTCGGCGAGGAGTTCCTCGGCGTAGGCGGTGATCTTCATGTAGTACATCGGGATCTCGCGCTTCTCGATCAGCGCACCCGAGCGCCAGCCGCGCCCGTCGATCACCTGCTCGTTGGCGAGCACCGTCTGGTCGATCGGGTCCCAGTTCACCGTGCCGTAGCGTTTGTAGATCAGGCCCTTTTCAAACAGGCGGGTGAACAGCCACTGCTCCCAGCGGTAGTAGTCCGGCTTGCAGGTTGCGACTTCGCGTTCCCAGTCGATGGCGAAGCCGAGTCGATTGAGCTGGCCCTTCATGTACTCGATGTTCGAATACGTCCACTGCGCCGGCGGCACGTTATTCTGGATCGCCGCGTTCTCGGCCGGCATGCCGAAGGCGTCCCAGCCCATCGGTTGCATCACGTTGTACCCGAGCATCGTGTGGAAACGCGAGAGCACGTCGCCGATCGTGTAGTTGCGCACGTGGCCCATGTGCAGCTTGCCCGAAGGGTAGGGAAACATCGACAGGCAGTAGTACTTGGGCTTGGTCAGGTCCTCGACGGCGCGCGCGGCGTGCGTCTTGTTCCAGTGCGCCTGTGCGGCGAGTTCGATGTCTTCGGGGGCGTATTTTTCCTGCATGGCTGGGGTCGGTGACTGAGTTAAGGTCCGGAGCGGACGAAGCCATGGATTATACGCGGTTTGAAACGGCCGATTTCCCGAAAGACGCCGGCGCGGCATCGGCTGCGCAGCAGGGACGGACCGTCGCCCAGCCGGTGATTTTTCGTCTACGCTGGCGGCTTTTTTGATATTCCGAAAGCGTGCGATGGCTTCCGAAAAGACTCCGCAGACATCTTCAGCGCCGCATTCCCAGTTTTTCCTGCTCAAAACCCGCCGTTTCGCGCCGTTCTTCGTCGCGCAGTTTCTCGGCGCGTTCAATGACAACCTGTTCAAGAACGCGCTGATCGTCCTGCTGACTTTTCACGCCGCGAGCTGGACGACGTTGGCACCGGAAGTCCTGACCAATGTCGCCGCCGGCATTTTCATCCTGCCCTTCTTCATCTTCTCGGCGACAGCCGGCCAATTGGCCGACAAGTACGACAAGGCGCTGCTGGCCCGGTGGGTGAAGGTGCTGGAGATGCTGATCATGGGCGTCGCGGCGCTCGGCTTCTTCCAGCACAGCCTTGCCGTCCTGCTCGGCGCGTTGTGCCTGCTCGGCCTGCATTCGACGCTGTTCGGGCCGGTCAAGTACGCGATCCTGCCGCAGCATCTCACCGAGGACGAACTGGTCGGCGGCAATGCGCTGGTCGAGTCGGGCACCTTTGTCGCCATTCTCGTCGGCACGCTGGCCGGCGGTCTGCTCGCCGGGGTCGGCGGGCATCCGGCGTGGGTCGCGTTTGCCGGTTTGCTGGTTGCGGCGGCGGGGTTCGCCGCCAGTTGGGGGATTCCGTCCGCGCCGGCGCCCGAGCCCGAACTCAAGGTGAACCTGAACCCGTTCTCCGAAACCTGGCGCAATATCGGCTTCGCGCGGCACAACCGTACCGTGTTCCTGTCGATTCTCGGCATCTCGTGGTTCTGGCTGTACGGCGCGCTTTTCCTCGCGCAGTTTCCGGTGTTCGCCAAGAACGTGCTCGGCGGCGACGAGACGTCAGTGACCTTGCTCCTGGCGATCTTCACCGTCGGCATCGGCCTCGGCTCGATGCTCTGCGAGAAGCTCTCCGGCAAGCACGTCGAAATCGGCCTGGTGCCCTTCGGCTCGATCGGCCTGACGCTGTTCGGTGTCGACCTCTTCTTCGCTTCGCCGGCGACGGTACCGGCTGCCGCCCCGCTCGCGCTCGCCGGCCTGCTCGCTGCCCCGGGCGTCTGGCGTGTGCTCTTCGACCTCTTCGCCCTCGGTGTTTTCGGCGGCTTCTTCATCGTGCCGCTCTACGTCCTGATCCAGTTGCGCAGCGAGCCGGCGCATCGCGCACGCATCATCGCCGCCAACAACATTCTCAACGCCCTGTTCATGGTCGTCGGCGCGCTGGCGGCGGCGGGTCTCCTGGGTAACGGCGTGTCGATACCGACGCTGTTCGGCATCGCCGCGTTGTGCAATGCGGCGGTGGCGATCTACATCTATTCGCTGGTACCCGAGTTCATGCTGCGCTTTGTCGCCTGGTTGCTTGTGCACTCGATCTATCGCCTTGAGACGAAAGGCATGGAGAACGTCCCGCACGACGCGCCGGCCATCGTCGTCTGCAACCACGTCAGCTTCGTCGATCCGATCGTCATCTCGGCGGCGGTGCGGCGGCCGATCCGCTTCGTCATGGATCACCGGATCTTCCGCACGCCGCTGATCGGCTTCATCTTCCGCCACATGAAGGCGATCCCGATCGCGCCGGCCAAGGAGGATGCGGTGCTGATGGAGGCAGCCTTCGACGAAGTGGCCAAGGCGCTGGCCGACGGCGATCTGGTCGGCATCTTCCCGGAAGGGCGGATCACCGATACGGGCGAACTCTCTCCCTTCCGTTCCGGGATCCAGCGCATCGTCGGGCGCACGCCGGTGCCGGTCGTGCCGATGGCGCTACGCGGCCTGTGGGGCAGTTTCTTCAGCCGCAAGGGCGGACGGGCGATGAGCAATCCCTTGCATCTGCGTCCGTTTTCGAAGGTCGGACTGGTCGCCAGCGCCGCGTTCGCGCCGCAGTCGGCGACGCCGGAGGCGCTGCAGGCAGAGGTGGCAGGGCTGCGCGGCGAGGAACGGTAGACGGTACGTGGCTGATTGCGGCTCGTCTCTTGGCGTCAGTGTTGCCATACTGGCGGCTTCCGGATCTTCTTATCTGCGCTCCGATGGCGGCGAACCTCCAAAAACTACGCGAAAAGATTGACCTCTACGAACGCCTGATGCGGCTCGACAAACCGAAGCTTTGCTTTGATTTCATTGTATTTTCTAGCAGCCTGTCGGACTTGAGTCGGCCTGACGGTGGGTAAGTAAACTGGAGGTGTTTTGCCGTTTTTTGGCCGTATTTGCGATTTTCCGGGGGTTTCACGGCTTTTTCATTCGTGACCGCTACTTTCAGTTGTTCAATGTGATCACTCTACAGTCAGGCAGGCTCACCACATGAGCCTGCCTGAAAATAGTTGAAAATCAGGAAAGATTATGTCGGACTCCTTGTCTCTGGTTCTCCGCGCCCTCAATCCCACTCGCAGCGTCGTCGTCGAAGCCTGCGCCGGCAGCGGCAAAACGTGGCTGTTGGCGTCGCGCATCGTGCGCCTCCTGCTCGGCGGCGTCGCGCCCGGCGAGATTCTGGCGATCACCTTCACGCGCAAGGCGGCGCGGGAGATCGAGGAGCGGGTGGTCGACTGGCTGCATTTTCTTGCGACCGGCGACGAGACGCAGGTGGCAGACTTTCTCGCCGAGCGCGGCGTGGTCGCCGACAGTTTACTGGTGCGCTCGGCGCGCGGATTGTACGAGCGTGTTCTGGCGGCGCAGTCGGGACTGGCGGTTAGCACCTTTCATGGCTGGTTCCTGCAACTGGTCGATGCCGCGCCACTGTCGGCCAATCTGGCCGGTGCGACGCTCGTCGATTCCGACTCGCGCCTGTTCGATGAACTCTGGCAGTCCTTCGCGGCCGATCTGCAGAAGACGCCAGACGCTGACATTACGCAGTCCTTCGTCCGCTTGCTCGGCGACGTCGGGCTCGATTCGACGCGGCAACTGATCCGGCGTGCGCTTGACCGGCGCAGCGAATGGCTGGCGTTCGCCGATGAGGGCGGCGATGCGGCGACGAGAGTGATCGATAGCTTGCGCGATCAGCTTGGCGCCGGCGAGCCCGGCGAGGCATTGGCCGAGTTCTTTGCCACGCAATGGTCGCTCGATTTTTACGCCTATCTCGGCTTCCTCGAGAAGAGCGAACTCAAGGGCGATCAAGACGCGGCGGCGAATCTGCGTGCCGCGCTGGTCGAGGTCGATCCGACGTTCTGCTTCGAAGGCTTGCGTTCGGTTTTTCTGACCAAGGAAAACACGCTGCGCTCGAAGAAGCCGGGCAAGACGCTCGACAAGCGCTTCACACCGGAAGGTGCGCTGCGCTTTCTCGACCTGCACGCACGCCAGGGCGAACGACTGATCGAGTGCCTTGAGCGCCAGACCGCCGAGCGCATCCTCGCCTTCAATGAGGACGCGTGCGCCGTGTTTGCGGCCTTCCTCGCGCACGTCGAGGCATTCAAACAGGCGCGGCGGCAGATCGATTTCGTTGACGCCGAATGGAACGTGCTCAAGCTCTTGCGCGACGAGCAGACCGCGGCGTTCCTGCAAGCCCGACTCGACGCCCGCTACAGCCACGTGCTGCTCGACGAATTCCAGGATACGAACCCGCTGCAATGGCAAATCCTGCTCGCCTGGCTGGCCGCTTATTCGGACGCGTCGCGTCCGGTCGTCTTCCTCGTTGGTGATCCGAAGCAGTCGATTTATCGCTTCCGCCGCGCCGAGCCGCGCCTGTTCGCGGTGGCGGCCGATTTTCTTGAACGCGAATTCGGCGCGCTGCGTTGTGAACAGGACGCGACACGGCGCAACGCCCGGCCGATCATCGATGTGGTCAACGCCTTGTTCCTCGGTGTGCCGGAATTCATGCCCTTCCGCGAGCAAAGCTCGTTTGCCGGCGCCTTGCCTGGCCGGATCGAAGTGCTGCCCTTGTTCGGCAATACCGAAACGGAAGAAGCGCCGGAGCGAACCGGGCTGCGCAACCCGTTGATCGAGGCCGAGGTCGAGCCGGAAGACGCGCGCCGGCGCATGGAAGCCGAAGCTCTGGCAGCGAAGATCTGTGAGATCGTCGGGTTGGATTGGCCGGCCTGGCAGATCGACGAGCGCGGCGCCGATGGGCGGAGCGTCCAGCGTCCGGCGCGCTATGGCGATTTCATGCTGCTCGTGCGTTCGCGCACGCATCTCGCCGGCTACGAGCGTGCGCTCGCCGCGGCGGGAATTCCGTTCGACGCCGGTTCGCGCGGCGGCCTGCTGGCGGCGCTCGAAGTGCGTGACGTGGTGGCACTGCTTGAATTCTTCGTGACGCCGCTCGACGATTTGAAACTCGCGCAGACGCTGCGCTCGCCGATTTTTGCCTGCAGCGACGAGGAGCTGATCGAGCTGGCGCGTCGTTCCGAGGCGTCATGGTGGCAGCGGCTGAATGCCTTGGTGCACGGCGGGAACGCGTCTCCGAAACTGGCGCGGGCCGCGCGTTTGCTCGGCGACTGGCTACCCGCCGCCGACCGCCTGCCGGCGCACGATCTGCTCGACCGCATCTTTCATCAGGGTGAAGTGCTGGCGCGCTATCGCATGGCCGTGCCGGAGGCGGCAGCCGCCAGCGTCGAAGCCAACCTGCGCGCGTTGCTGTTGCTGGCGCTCGACGTTGACGGTGGGCGCTATCCGAGCCTGCCGCGCTTCATCGACGAGTTGCGCGCGCTGCGCGATGCGGACGCCAACGACGCGCCGGACGAGGGCGAGATTGCAGCGCACGATGCCGGCGCCGGCCGTGTGCGCATTCTCACGATCCACGGCGCCAAGGGCCTGGAGGCGCCGATTGTCTGGCTGCTCGGCGCCAACGATGTGCCGCGCGGCGGCGAGTCGTGGGATGTGATCGTCGATTGGCCGCCGGCGGAGGCCGCGCCCAGCCACTTTTCGTTCTTCGGACGCAAGGAAGATCGCGGCGCAGCGCGGCAGCCGATGTTCGAGGCCGAGGCGGCTGCAGCCAAGCGCGAAGAGTTGAATCTGCTCTACGTCGCCATCACGCGCGCGCGTCAGGTGTTCATCGCCAGCGGCATCGAGAACGCCAAGGCCAAGGATGGGACGCCGTATCGATTGCTGGAAGCCGCACTTGAGAAGCTCGCTGGCGGCGAATCCGGCGCGGCGTTCGGCGACCAATTGCCGACGGCGGATCAAGCGGCGCTTGCACCATCCAGGCCGGCGACGCCATCCGTTCATGCCGACGCACTCGCTCCGCTGCCGGCGGTCGGTGAGCGCCGCGTCGCGCCGGGGGCGGCGGAACGCTTCGGCATTCTGCTGCACGCGCTGCTGGAAAAACGCACCGACGGCGCCGGCGACGATCGCTGGTGGGCGGCGATGGGTTTCGACGACGGCGAATACCGGCGCGTCCTGCCCGTCGCCGAACGCCTGCTGGCGGCACCGGCGCTGCAACGTTTCTTCGATCCGGCGTTTTATCGTCGCGCGTGGAACGAGCTGGAGCTGACCCGCGGCGACGGCGGCTTGCAGCGGCTCGACCGCCTGGTCGAACTCGATTCCGGCTTTTGGGTGCTCGACTACAAAAGTTCCGGCAGCGACAGCGGGCGGCTCGATGCGTATCGCGCACAGGTAGCGGCCTATTGCAGCGTCGTGGCCGCTGTCTTCCCGGAACGCCCCGTGCACGGGGCGCTCATCTTTGCCGACGGATCGGTCGTCGAAGTCGGCTAAAGGTGGGTTGGCACGGCTCGCCCGACGGCGTGCCGACCGCCTTTCATCCCGGCCAACCATGCCCTAACATGGAAATCACAGCCGGCCGGTGATGCATGAATTGCGCATGACAAATCAACGGCTTGAACGCACCGGAAAGAACTTTCCGTTCCATACGCTGTCGTATGGTTGCTTGCCGGGCTGACTGACAATAGTGGTGCACAAGAAGATCGTTTGGCAGCGGCGATTCCATCAATGAACAACTTTTTAGCGGGGGTTGAGCGTGGACAAGATTTGGCTGCGGAGTTATCAGGAAGGTGTGCCCGCCGAAATCGATCTGGGCGAGTTTCAGTCGCTGGGCGAACTCTTCGAAAACAGCGCCAGGAAGTACGGCGACCGGGTCGCCTATATCAATATGGGTGCGCAAATCACCTACACGCAGCTCGATCAACAAACGAAGAGCTTCGCAGCGTATCTGCAATCGGTGTTGAAACTTCCGAAGGGCGCGCGTGTGGCGATCATGATGCCGAACGTGCTGCAGTATCCGATCGCCATGCTCGGTGCGCTGCGTGCCGGCTATGTCGTTGTTAACTGCAATCCACTCTACACGCCGCGCGAACTGGAGCACCAGCTCAAGGATTCTGGCGCCGAAACCGTCGTCATCCTGGAGAACTTCGCCCATACGCTGGAACAGGTGATCGGCAAGACGCCGGTGAAGAATGTCGTCATCGCGCGCCTCGGAGACATGCTCGGCTTCCCCAAGGGTTCCATCGTCAATTTCGTCGTCAAGTATGTGAAGAAGATGGTGCCGGCGTGGAGTCTGCCGCGCTCGGTCGATTTCGGTGCCGTGCTGGCGCAGGGTGCTCGGCAGTCATTCCAGCCGGTGAAAGTCACGCAGGAAGACCTCGCCTTCCTGCAATACACGGGCGGGACGACCGGCGTTTCCAAGGGCGCGATGCTGACGCACCGCAACATCCTCGCCAATCTGGCGCAGGCCTACGCCTGGATCAAGCCGGCCATCACCGAAGGCGGCGAGTTGGTGGTGACGGCCTTGCCGCTGTACCACATCTTTGCGCTGACAGCGAACTGCTTCACCTTCATCCGCATCGGTGCGACCAACTTGCTGATCACCAACCCGCGCGACATCCCGGCCTTCGTCGCCGAAGTGGCGAAGTATCCGTTCACGGTGGTGACGGGCGTCAACACGCTGTTCAACGCGCTACTCAACAACGAAGCATTCAACGCGCTCGACTTCGCGAAGCTCAAGGTGACGCTGGGTGGCGGCATGGCGGTGCAGAAGGCGGTCGCGGAACGATGGAAGCTGCTCACCGGCAAGCCGCTGATCGAAGCCTACGGCCTGACCGAAACGTCACCGGCGGCGACGATCAATCCGCTCAACATTCCCGAGTACAACGGCGCGATCGGCTTGCCGATTTCATCGACCGAAGTGGCGATTCGCAACGACGACGGCGTGGATGTGGCGCTGGGCGAGCGCGGCGAACTGTGCATCCGTGGTCCGCAGGTGATGAAGGGCTATTACAACCGCCCGGAGGAAACCGCCAACGTGCTGATGCCCGACGGCTTCCTGCGCACAGGCGACGTGGCGGTGATGGACAACAAGGGCTTCATCCGCATCGTCGACCGTAAGAAGGACATGATTCTCGTGTCCGGCTTCAACGTCTACCCGAACGAAGTCGAGGATGTCGTCGCCATGCATCCCGGCGTGCTTGAAGTCGCCGCCGTCGGCGTGCCGGACGAAAAGTCGGGCGAAGCGGTGAAGATTTTCGTCGTCAGGAAAGACCCGGCGCTGACGCCGGCGCAGTTGATTGCGCACTGCCGCGAGAATCTCACCGGTTACAAGGTGCCGGCGCACGTCGAGTTCCGCAACGAATTGCCAAAGACGAACGTCGGCAAGATACTGCGTCGCGAGCTGCGCGCCGACGTGGCCAAGGCCGCGTAAGGATCGCGCCGGATATCAGGGCGGCATCGACGTCAAGCGGGCGCTATGCGGGAATCATTTTTCGTCGAGTGGCCGGTGTCGATCTTTGCGGTGCCGGCCATTCGTTTGTCGTATCGTCGGCGGTGCGGGAAAAAGCGATCGTCGCGAGTGAAAAAACGATAGTCATTCCGTTGTATACTCACGCTTTTGTTGTTTGTCCACAGCGTTTCTTGATTAACCTCTGCATTGGAATCCAAAAATGGCCACTGCCTCTAAAGCTAAAGCTGCACCCACCAAGAAAGTCGCTCCCGCAAAGAAAGTCGCTCCCGCAAAGAAAGCTGCCCCTGCCAAGCCGGCTGCAGCAGCAAAGAAAGTTGCCGTGAAGGCGGCTCCGGTTGCTGACTTCGTCAAGATCACCAAGGTCATCGGTCGCCAGATCCTCGATTCGCGCGGCAACCCGACTGTGGAAGTCGACATCACGCTCGACAACGGTTTCGTCGCACGTGCAGCGGTTCCGTCGGGTGCTTCGACGGGCGAATTCGAAGCCTGCGAACTGCGCGACGGCAACAAGAAGGTCTATCTCGGCAAGGGCGTGCTTAAGGCTGTTGAAGCCGTCAATGGCCCGATCGCCAAGCTGCTCAAGGGCAAGAACCCGCTCAAGCAGCGCGAACTCGACGACGCGATGATCGCGCTCGACGGCACCGCCAACAAGTCGAAGCTCGGCGCCAACGCGCTGCTCGGCGCTTCGATGGCGATCACCGTCGCTGCCGCCAACGTCAGCAAAATGCCGGTGTGGAAGTACATCGCCAAGCTGCACAAGAACAAGGAATTCTCGCTGCCGACGCCGATGGCCAACATCATCAACGGCGGCAAGCACGCTGACAACATGATCGACTTCCAGGAATTCATGATCATGCCGGTCGGCGCCAAGACCTTCTCCGAAGGCCTGCAGTGGATCACCGAAGTGTTCCACGCGCTGAAGAGCATCCTGAAGAAGGGCGGCCACGTCACCGCCGTCGGCGACGAAGGCGGCTTCGCACCGAATCTGACCAACGACCAGGCGCTGGAAGTTGTCATGGAAGCCATCAAGGCTGCCGGCTACAAGCCGGGCAAGCAGATCGCCATCGCACTCGACTGCGCATCGTCCGAACTGTTCGACGAAGGCGGCCGCGAGGGCTACAAGTTCTGGAAGTCGAATCCGGACAAGCTGTTCACCGCCGACGAAATGATCGCCATCTACGAAGACTGGTGCAAGAAGTACCCGATCGTTTCGATCGAGGACGGTCTCGACCAGAGCGACTGGGAAGGCTACGTCAAGTTCACGCAGGCGCTGGGCAAAAAGGTCCAGATCGTCGGCGACGACTTCTTCGTGACCAACCCGGTTCGCCTGAAGAAGGGCATCGACATGGGCGCCTGCAACGCGATCCTGATCAAGGTTAACCAGATCGGTACCGTCACCGAAACGCTGGACGCCATCAAGATGGCACAGCAAGCCGGCTACGGCGTGATCTCGTCGCACCGCTCGGGCGAAACCGAAGACTCGTTCATCGCCGACCTCGCCGTCGGTACCAGCGCCGGCCAGATCAAGACCGGTTCGCTGTCGCGTACCGACCGTATCTGCAAGTACAACCAGCTGATCCGCATCGAAGAGCAACTCGGTGCCAAGGCCATCTACAAGGGCCTCAAGTCGATCAAGGGCGCCGGCTTCTAATCCAGCCAGTTCCTGCTGATCAGAAAGGCATCGCTTCGGCGGTGCCTTTTTTGTGGGGTGCGCCCGGCAGGGCGCACTTGCTTGGAGGTGAAATTCAAGTTCGCAATAGAAACCGCATTAGTAATCCAATCCCGGGCGGTAATGCTCTGGACGCGATCCGGTGCGTCTTCGAGGTTGCGTAGCGCACTGACGAGTTGATCTTCAAGGGCATCGATGCTGTCGAAGACGCGGTTGTGGAAATGCTTTTCTCGGAGCTCGTCCCAGAGGTGCTCTTGCGGGTTCAGCTCTGGAGAATACGGTGGCAGGAAGAGCAAGCGCAGATTGTCGGGTAGCTGAAATTCCGTACTTTTGTGCCAGCCAGCACCATCGAGAACCATGGTGATGTTGTCGTTGGGGTGGCGGCAGGCGATCTCGTCCCTGAAGATTTGCATGCAGTCGGAATTGCCATGAGGGAGCACCAGGCTATCGAAGCAACCGTCCTGAGGACTGACGACGCCATAGGCGTCGATATATTGCTGCGTTACCATGGCATAGACGAGCGGTCGAACTGGGCGACGGCACCAACAGTAGCGTGTGTCCGGGATGCGTCCGAAACGCGCCTCGTCCTGGAACATCAGCCGCAGCGGCCGGTCGTTGTTCCAGCTCGCCACGATCTGATCCAGGTTCCCCTGGAGTTTTTTTCCAGTCCTCACGCGCCGAAGGATTTCCCTGGGGATGGGCCGTGTCAGGCGCCAGCTTGCGCCAGCCATTGCGCGCCAGCATCCGATAGATCGTCGATAGCGCAACCGGCTTGCCCAGTCGTTCAGCGATCTGTTCCCTGAGGGGAGGCACGACCACCACGCCCCCCTTGCTGTAACGCGTACGCAAATTGCACGTCGCCCCAATCGACCGGCCGATGACCCTGGCCGTCTTCGCCGTGCGCAACAACTCACGCGCCGACGCTACTTGATCTGCTCCGCTTGCCTTTCGCGCACCATTTCTATCGCGCATTGGAATAAGGCATCAGGTTCGGCCAGCCGACTGCGGTGGTCCCGGTCGTTTGGACAGTCACCGGGGAGGAATAAGCTAAGGCCGGTGCCGGGGATTTGGTTTTGACTTTCCCGGATTTTATATCGATTGGATTGAGCGCTGTGGAGCTTGTGGGC
>NZ_JAGOIT010000083.1 GCF_017995515.1 Propionivibrio sp. | reverse complement strand
TCGGGCTTGTCGATGCCCATGCCGAAGGCGTTGGTCGCGGCGATGACGCGCAGCGCGCCGGTAATGAAGGCCTTCTGGGTTTCCTTCTTGGTCTCCGGTGGCAGCTTGGCGTGGTAAGGCGCGGCGGCCAGCCCCTTGTCGCCGAGAAAGCGCGCGAGCTCTTCGGTCTGCTTGCGCGTGGCGCAGTAGGCGATGGCGCCGCCGCTGATCTCCGGCGGCAGGTCTTGCTCGATCAGGCGGGCCACCTGCTCGAACTTTTCCGCCACGGTGGTCTGGACGACGTCGAACTTGAGGTTCTTGCGCTCCGAGCCGCCGTCCAGCGGGCGCATCTCGATGCCCAGCTTCTCGCGGAAATGGCCGACGATGTCGGCGACGACTTCCGGCTTGGCGGTTGCCGTCAAACACTGGATCAAGGGCAGGTCACGGCTCGGTGCATTCTCCGCCGACTCGCGGATGAAGCGGGCGACGTAGCGGTAGTCCGGGCGAAAGTCTTGCCCCCACTTCGACAGGCAGTGCGCTTCGTCGAAAACCCAGGCGCCGATTTCGCGCTGCGCCAGCACCTTGCGCACGCTGCGATTGCGCAGCTGTTCCGGGGCGATGAGCAGGATGCCGACGTCGCCCAGCCGCACGCGTTCGAGCACGTCGGCACGCTCGGGCATCGACAGCAGCCCGTTGATCGCCGCGCAACAGTCGACGCCGCGTTCGTGCAAGCCCTTGACCTGATCCTCCATCAGCGCCACCAGCGGCGAAATGACGACCGACAGGGCGCCGGTACGGACAAAGCGCGACAAGGCGGGAATCTGGTAGCACAGCGACTTGCCGGTGCCGGTCGGCAGAATGCCGAGGCAGTGATCGCCGCGCATCGCGCTCTCGACGATGACTTGCTGCAGTGGCAGCCCGGTTTCTTTATCGACCGGCTCGGGACGGAACGCGTAGGTCTCGCCGAACCATTGTTTCAGCTGCTTGAGTGAGTCGTGTTCCCGGCGGCACCACGCGCAATCGGGATCGGCGCAGGGAACGTCGCGCAGCTGGCGAACCAGGCGTCCGGCGTCGGGGAACTGGTGGCGCACCCAGGGCGGCATCACGGAATTGCCGCCGGCGACCGACAGCCACGCCAGCGCGTAGGCCAGCGGCCAGGCGACCTGCGCCGCCGTGTCGACGATCCGGGCGGCCGCTGGCGCGCAGGTCTTGCCGGCGAGCAGACGGCGCATGGCGGCCTTGGCGTTCTCTTCGCCGGGGCGCGGTGCTTCGCGCACCATCATGAGGAAGCGGTTGAGGCCGGAAACGCTCTGGTCGAGCGTCGTCAGCCAATGCCACGCGAGCAGCAGGTCGGGCGACGACTGCTGCATCCGGCGCAGCGCCAGTTCCTGATCGCAGAATACTTGCAGGGCGAGTTCCGCGTCGAGCAGCGGATCGTTCTTGCGGTCGGCGAGCAGTTGGCCGTCCTGGTAGTGCTTGACGAGGTGGTGATAGGGATTCTTCGGGAAGGCCAGCGGGTTGAGGCGCAGGGTGTCGATCACCGGCTTGCCGAGCAGGCGCAGGTTCGGCTGGCTGGCGTGCAGTTGCGGCAGATCGAAGGCGATCAGGTTGTGCCCCAGCAGGAACGCCGCGTCATCCGCCAAAGCGTCCAGCGCCGCGAGGGCACTTGCCAGATTGCCGGGCGGATACGTCAGGTGGTCACCGGTGTCGCCGCGTAATCCGGCCAGCTGATGGATGACGGCGCTGTTGCGACCGACCTCGAGGTCGATGCTCAGGCAATGCGGTTTGAGCTTGCGTTCCTCGCGTGGGGAATCCTGGGACGTTTTCACGGCGAGGGGGCGGGAGGTCGATGACATGTCTTGTGCATTGTATTCGTCATTACTCAGGCTGACGATACGGATCGCCGTGCGGCGAGACGGGATGGGTATGTCGACCTCGTCTGATCGAAGTAGTGATGATTTCGAACCTCCTGATCATGGTCATCGTCGGCGGCTACGAGACTTTCGTCTCGCGCATGAACCTGGAAAACCACCCCGATCAGCCGGAGTGGCTATCGCACGTCAATGCTTCAGTGCTCAAGGTGAAACTGGCGACGGCGATCATCGGCATCTCATCGATCCACCTGCTCAAGACCTTCATCAACGCCGAGGCCGACAGCGAGAAGGTGCTGCTGGCGCAAGCGGGTATCCACATCGCCTTCCTGCTCTCGGCGATGGCCATCGCCGCGTGCGACCGCATTATGATCGGCGGGGCGAAGGGCGGCGAGGCGCACTGAGGGCGCAGCGGCAAGACGGTCTTTGCCGTTGCATCAGCCGGACGGGTGGTTAGCCGCCGCCCCGTCGCCACGCATGAAACCGCTCGACCCAGCGCAGCAGTCCTTGCGGCGCGTGTGCTTTCTTCCACACGCCGGCAACGTACTTGTTGGCTTCGGCCAGCGTCGGGTAGATGTGGATGGTGCCGAGGATCTTGTTCAGTCCGAAGCCGTGCTTCATCGCGAGCACGTATTCGGCAATGAACTCGGCAGCGTGTTCGCCGACGAGGGTGACGCCGAGGATGCGGTCCTTGCCGGGGACGGTCAGCACCTTGACGAAGCCGTGCGCTTCGCCGTCAGCAATCGCGCGGTCGAGGTCGTCGAGCTGGTACGTACTGGTTTCGAAGGCGATGTTCTGCGCGCGAGCTTCCTGCTCGTTCAAGCCAACGCGCGCGACTTCCGGGTCGATGAAGGTCGCGGCGGGAACCACCGCGTAATCGGCCTTGAATCGCTTGAACGGGTCGAACAGCGCATTGACGGCGGCGTACCACGCCTGATGCGCGGCAGTGTGGGTGAACTGGAAGGGGCCGGCGACGTCGCCGGCAGCGTAGATGTTGGGGAAGCGCGTCTGCAGGAACTCGTTGGTTTCCACGGTCCTGCCGGTCGGGATACCGAGTTCCTCCAGCCCGTAGCCGGTGAGGTTTGCTGCGCGACCAACGGCGACGAGTACGGCGTCGAAGGCGATGTGCGCCTCGCCGCCTTGGTGTTCGGCGATCAGCGTTTTCTCCCCATTTTCGGTGACGAACTGCTTTGCGCGGTGCCCGGTCAGGACGCGGATACGTTCGGCCGCAAAGCGCTGCTCGACGATCGCCGAGACGTCTTCGTCTTCGCGTACCAGCAGGCGCGGCGCCATCTCGACGAGCGTGACCATCGCGCCGAAGCGGGCGAAGGCTTGCGCCAGCTCGCAACCGATCGGACCACCGCCGAGCACGAGCAGGCGCTGGGGCAACTCGTGCAAGTTCCACACGGTATCTGACGTGAGGTAGCCGACGGCTTCGATACCGGAAATCGGTGGTACGAAGGGGCGGGCGCCGGCGGCGATGACGATGGCGCGCGTCGAAATCCGCTGCTTCTCGCCATCAGCGCGCGCGATTTCAACCTCCCACGGCGAGACGATTTTTGCGCTGCCTTCGACGACATCGACACCGAGCGCCGTGTAGCGCTCGACGGAATCGTGCGGCTCGATGGCGCGGATGACCGCCTGCACGCGCTCCATCACGTCCTTGAAGTCGAACTCGGCGCGTGCCGACGCGATGCCGAATTCCTTTGAGCGCGCCATCTGCGCGAGCAGCTTCGCCGAGCGGATCAGCGCCTTGGACGGAACACAGCCGGTGTTCAGGCAATCGCCGCCCATGCGGTTCTTTTCGACCAATGTGACCTTGGCTTTCACGGCGGCGGCGATGTAAGCGGTGACCAGGCCGGCGCTGCCGGCGCCGATGACGACGAGATTGCGGTCGAATCGGCGCGGCCGCTTCCAGCCGGCATAGACCTTGTTGGCGCGAATGCGTTCGACGATTTTCCGAGCGATCAGCGGGAAGATGCCGAGCAAAGCGAACGAGCCGAGCAGGGCGGGCGAGACGATGCCGGCGAGCGATTCGATCCTGCCGAGTTGCGTCCCCGCATTCACATAGACGACCGTACCGGCGAACATGCCGACCTGACTGACCCAGTAAAAGGTGCGCGCCTTCATCGCGGTGAGGCCGAGCAGCAGGTTGATCAGGAAGAAGGGAAACAGCGGCACCAGCCGCAGCGTAAACAGATAGAACGCACCCTCGCGCGCAATGCCGTCGTCGATGGTCTTCAGCCGCTGGCCGAAGCGCTGGCTCACCCAGTCGCGCAGCAGATAGCGCGCGATGAGGAAAGCGAGCGTCGCGCCGATCGTCGACGCGAATGAGATGATCAACAAGCCCCACCCCAAGCCGAAGACGGCGCCGCCAGCGAGCGTCAGCAAGGTCGCGCCGGGCAGGGAAAGTGCTGCGACCAGTACGTAGATGACGAAATAGCCAAGGATCGTCACGCCGGGATGTGCCGCGCGGAAGGATTCGATGTTCTGCTGTTGCGCCTTGAGCGTCTGCAGGTTGAGGTGCTGGCCGAGGTCGAAGGCGAAGAACAATCCGACGGCGAGGGCAAGCGACAGCAGCAGTGCGATTTTCTTGATGGGCATGCCGGACTCTCGGTGAATGACGGTGCAAGGCTACCGTATCAATGGTTATTGCGGTGAGGCAGCTCAGTGCATACGTCGTTTGGTCGCTGTAATCCTTACAATGCGGGCGTGTGTAAGGTTTGCGGGTGAAAGCCGACTAATCGACAAGCGCTTTTCCCATGACAATCATTGGAGACGAAATGAATAAATCGCTAATGCTGGGCCTCGCTTCGGCCTGTGTCGCTGCCAGCGCCTTTGCGCAGAACGGCGCGGACTGGAAATCGATCGAGGCCGCGGCAAAGGGCCAGACGGTCTACTTCAACGCCTGGGGCGGCGGCGAGGCGATCAACGCCTACATCGACTGGGCGGCAGGCGAGGTGCAGAAGCGCCACGGTGTAACGGTGAAGCACGTGAAGATCACCGACGCGGCGGAGGTCGTCAAACGCATCCAGACCGAGGCGCAGGCCGGGCGCCAGGAGGGTGGCTCGGTCGACCTGATGTGGGTCAATGGCGAGAACTTC
The DNA here is from genome assembly GCF_017995515.1 of Propionivibrio sp. Classification (GTDB taxonomy): domain Bacteria; phylum Pseudomonadota; class Gammaproteobacteria; order Burkholderiales; family Rhodocyclaceae; genus Propionivibrio. Next base: position 10,506 of record NZ_JAGOIT010000083.1, on the reverse strand, counting down.
CGCAACCTCAAATCGGCCGGGATGCTCTTTGGGCCGTGGGCCGAGCAGTTGCCGAACTGGACGTTCGTCGATCAGAGCAAGCCGGTGCGCGTCGATTTCTCGGTGCCGACCGACGGTCTGGAAGCGCCGTGGGGTACGGCGCAGCTGACCTTCATCGCCGACAAGACCGTGGTCGCAACACCGCCGCGTTCGGCGCAGGCGCTGCTGGCCTTCGCCCAGGCGCATCCGGGGCGCGTGAGCTATCCCAAGTTGCCGGACTTTCACGGTACGACCTTCGTCAAGCAACTCCTGCTTGAACTGGCGCCGGACCGTTCTGCGCTTGAGCAGCCGGTGACGCCCGAAGCCTTCAAGCGTGCGAGCGGGCCGCTTTGGAGCTATCTCGACCGGCTGCATCCGGCGCTGTGGCGTGCGGGCAAGGCGTTCCCGCAGGGGATCGCCGAGATGCATCGCATGCTCGCCGACGGCGAACTCAATCTGTCGCTCACCTTCAACCCGAACGAAGCGGCCAACCTCATCGCCAGCAAGCAACTGCCGCCAAGCGCGTACAGCTTCGGGTTCACGGGCGGTACGATCGGCAACGTCCACTTCCTGGCGATCCCGGCGAATGCCAAGGCCAAGGCCGGTGCGCAGGTCTTTGCCAACTTCCTCCTCTCGCCCGAGGCGCAGGCGCGCAAGGCCGACATCACGGTGTGGGGCGACGGCAGCGTGCTCGATCCGGCCAAATTGCCCGAGACGATGCGCGTGGCGATGCAGAAAACCGCGTCCGGCGCGCTTGCCGAGGCCGTGCCGACACTGGCCGAACCGCACGCCAGCTGGGTCGAGGCGATTGAGGCCGAGTGGTTGAAGCGCTACGGGTCGCGGTAGCACGTATCCGGAAGCACTCGGAATGATAAAAACCCCCGTCATTCCGGCTTGCGCCGGAATGACGGGCAGGGTGGCCGACTGATGATGGCGCGTGTGCCTCGCCCCGCCGATTTGGCGATGAGCGTTTTCGCCATCGCCGGCGTCGCGTTCGTTTTCGCGCCCGTGCTGCCCGGTGTCTATTGGGCGCTGCGGCCCGGTTTCTCTGGGGAGGCGTGGCTCGCGCTCCTCGCCAGCAACGAATGGCCGCAAGCCGTGCGGGCGACCTTGGTATCGACGATATTGAGCACCGCCTTTGCCTTGCTGATGGCCGGCGCGATCGCAAGTTCCACTTTCCCCGGACGAGCGTGGACGGTACTCGGGCGCCGCCTGAGCCTGCTGCTGGCGGTGCCGCACGCCGCGTTCGCCGTCGGCTTGTCCTTCCTCATCGCGCCGTCCGGCTGGTTGGCGCGGCTGATCGCGCAGTTGATCGGCTGGACGACCCCACCCGCGTGGGTGACGGTGCAAGACCCGTACGGCCTCGCCCTGGCTGTCGCGCTCGCCATCAAGGAAAGTGGCTTCCTGCTCTGGACGCTGTTCGCAATCCTCGGCGAGCGGGAGATCGCGCGTCAGATGACCGTCGCGCGTTCGCTCGGCTACGGCCGTGCGCAGGTGTGGCGCCTGATCCTCTGGCCGCAGTTGCTGCCCCGCCTTGGCTGGCCGCTGGCTGCAGTGTTCGCGTACGGATTGTCGGTCGTCGATATGGCGGTGATCCTCGGGCCGGGGACGCCGCCGACGTTGGCGGTGCTCGTCTGGCGCTGGCTGAACGACGCAAGCCCGCACTTGCAGTCGATGGGCAGCGCGGCGATCGTCGTGCTCGTCGCGCTGCTCGTGGTTCCCGCGTACTGCGCGCGAGCCGCATGGCGATTGGTGCGGCGCCGGAGTGCGCTGCCGTCGGGGCGCCGCTCGCTGAGCGGATCGCCGGCGCTTGCGTGCAGGAGCGTGTGGCTGCAGCGTTCGCTCTTTGTCATTACCGGTTTTGTGGTCGGAAGTCTGGTGCTCTGGTCGTTGGCCGGCGCGTGGTTCTTTCCCACGCTGCTGCCCGACGCGCTGAGCCTTGACGCGTGGCGGCGCGCCGATTTTGCCCCGTTTCTCAACTCGCTCCAGTTCGGCGTTCTCGCCTGCCTGATCGCGCTGCCGATCGCGCTCGTCTGGCTCGAATGGGGGCCGGCGCGCTTCAATGCGGTGCTCTACGCGCCATTGATCGTGCCGGCGCTGCCGCTCGCCGTCGGCCAGTACAGCGCGTTGCTGCATCTCAATCTCGACGGAACGGCCGCCGGCCTGGTCTGGGCCCACCTCCTGTGGGTGCTGCCCTATATGGTGCTGACGCTGATCGGTCCGTACCGCGCCTTCGATGTCCGGCTCATTACAACGGCGCGCGCGCTCGGCCACACGCGCCTGTCGGCCTGCCTGTTCGTCAAATGGCCGACGCTGGCCAAGCCCTTGCTCGCGGCACTCGCCATCGGTTTTTCGGTGAGCATCGCGCAATACCTGCCGACTCTGTTCGCAGGCGGCGGACGCTTCGCCACGGTGACGACCGAGGCCGTTGCCCTGAGCGCCGGCGGCAATCGGCGCATCCTGGCCGTTCAATCGTTCCTGCAGGTGCTGTTGCCGCTGGCCGTGTTTGCATTGGCCGGCGTCTCGCAGCAATGGTCCGGCAGACACCGGCGCGGCTTGCGATAATCGCGACCATGAATCCACTCGAAATCCGCAACGCGACGATCGCCCGTTCAAACCAGACGCTGATCGCAGACCTGAATCTGCGTGTAGAGCCCGGCGAGGTTCTTACCCTGATGGGCGTCTCCGGGTCGGGCAAATCGACGCTGCTCAACTGGATCATCGGCGCGCTCGATCCGGCGTTCGAGGCGCGCGGCGAGTTGTGGATCGGCGGCGAGCGTCGCGACGGCTTGCCGATCGAGGCGCGGCGCATCGGCATCCTGTTCCAGGACGATCTGCTTTTTCCGCACCTCTCGGTCGGGAAAAATCTGGCGTTCGCGCTGCCGGCCAAGCTTGAGGGCAGGGGCGCGCGGCGGCGGCTGATCGAAGACACTCTGGCCGACGTCGGCCTCGCCGGTTTTTTTGAACGCGATCCGGCGACGCTCTCCGGCGGACAAAGGGCGCGCGTCAGTGTCTTGCGTGCGCTGCTCGCCGAGCCGGATGTGCTCCTGCTCGACGAGCCTTTCGCGAAGCTCGATGCCGTTCTGCGCGAGCAGTTCCGTTCCTTCGTCTTCGAGCGCATCGCGCGGCTCGCCATTCCGGCTTTACTGGTGACGCATGATCCCGACGACGTCCCGGCCGGCGGACGCGTGATCGAAATCAGCGAGTTCAGCGAGTTCAACGAACGCTCGATCGGCGAGGTGCGCGGTGCTTGATCGGCGCGTGCTCGAACTGTCGCGCGGTTTTCTGAGCGCGTTGGCGGCGCGGTTGGCCGCGCGCGGCATTCGCGCCGATCAGGTGTCGTGGTTCGGCTTTGTCGCGGGCCTCGCCGCCGTGCCGCTGATCGTGCTGCAGCAGTTCCCCTGGGCGATTCTTCCGGTCCTGGTGAATCGCCTGGCCGACGGCGTCGATGGCGCGCTGGCGCGCCAGGTCGGGCCGACCGATCGCGGCGCCTTTCTCGATATCGCGCTCGACTTTCTCTTCTACTCGTCGATCCCGCTGGCGTTCGCGCTGGCTGATCCGGCGACCAACGCGCTCGCGGCGGCGGTGCTCATCTACGCCTTCGTCGGCACCGGCAGCACCTTCCTCGCCTTCGCCGTCATCGCCGCCAAGCGCGGACTGACCAGCACGGCGTACCCGGGCAAGGGGTTCTACTACCTCGGCGGACTGACCGAGGCGAGCGAAACGATCGCCGTCTTTACCGCGATGTGCCTCTTCCCCACGTGGTTCCCACCGCTCGCCTGGGGCTTCGCCGCTTTGTGCGCGCTAACCACGTTTACACGCATCGCTACCGGCCTGAAGTTGTTCGGCCCGCGCTGATGTTGTTCCGGTGCGCTGTATCTCCAGCATCTCATATGGAATATTGACATCGGGGTGCTTGTCAGCCACCCTGAGGCATGGCTTCGGTGCAGCGCTTTCTCCTTCGCTCCGATCATTGCAACCGACATAACGGACTTCCATCAACCGGATGACGCAGAAGCAAGTGACCTTTCCCTTTCGGAGCGGTATCGCGTACCGGACAGCGCGCATCGTCGCGCTGGTTGCCTTGCTGTTGGGCGCCGGTTCGCTGGCAATCATCAGCCCGCTCGTGCATGAGCGGACACGAAGTAACGCGTCCGCACGTCTGCAGAGTCTGGTCGACACGGTCGCCAATACGACAAGCGCCGCCTGTTTCGTCGAGGACGCCGTGCTGGCGACCGATGTGGCCAAAGGTCTCTTGATGAATTCTGTCGTCAGCGGTGTCGTCATTCGCAGTGCGGAGGGCGAACTGGCGAACAGCGCGCGCGACGGCAAGCCCTGGACGCAGGCCGAACTCGACCGAGCGCATGGAATCGTCCGCAAGATCTATTCGCCTTTCGATAGCAGCGCCCCCGTCTGCGAAATGGTGCTCATCCCCGATCAGGAGGAGCTGACGCGCTTGAGTCGGGAGTCGATGCTCTTTGCGGTCTCGATGCTCGTCCCGCACATGTTGGCCATCATGCTGGCCATGACATTTGTCGTCTTCCGCTGGATCGTCCTGCCGATCAAGAAGATGTCGGACCGACTGCACGCCATGCGCGACGGCAGCGGCGAGTTGCTCGCGGTGCCGACCGGGCACGGGAATTCGGAGCTCGGACGCCTCGTCGGTGACATCAACGAACTGACCTCCGGACTCGCGCGCGCCAAGGATGCCGCCGAACAGGCTAGCCTGAGCAAGGGCGCTTTCCTCGCAACGATGAGCCACGAGATCCGTACGCCGATCAACGCGGTGGTCGGCATGGCTTATCTCGCCCTGAAGACCGATCTCACCGAGCAGCAACGCGACTACATCGAGAAGATACGCGCCTCGGGCGGGCATCTGCTCGACCTCGTCAACGACGTCCTCGACTTTGCCAAGATCGAATCCGGCAAGCTGGAGCTCGAAGTTGCAGCCTTCGATCTGGACCAACTGATGGACCGGGTGGCCTCCATCGCCAGTCTGCGCGCCCGGCAGAAGGGGTTGACGCTGAGTTTTCACGTTGAACTGGCGATTCCGCGCCGGCTGGTCGGCGACAGTCTGCGCATTGGCCAGATCCTTCTGAACTACATCAACAACGCGATCAAGTTCACGGCGAACGGCTTCGTCGAGGTGCGCGCCAGCCTGGCCGAGAAAACGGACCGGAGATGTCGAATCCTGCTTGAAGTGAGCGATTCGGGGATCGGCCTGACCGACGAACAGATGTCGCGGCTATTCGGTCTTTTCCACCAGGCCGACCCTTCCACCACGCGGAAGTACGGTGGCACGGGCCTCGGGCTCGCCATCTCGAAGCAGATCGCCGGGTTGATGAGCGGCGAGGTTGGCGTGAAAAGTACCTATGGGGTTGGCAGCACATTCTGGGCAACCGTCGAAGTCGATTTGCCGGATGAAGCGCCGGATACTGCGCCTGTGCCGATGTCCGACCTGCCGACCGTGCAGCCCGCCCTGCGTTTCGATGGCGCCCGGGTTCTGCTGGCCGAGGACAATCTGCTCAATCAGCAGATCGCCAAGGAGATGCTCGAAGACGCCGGTGTGGTCGTTACGCTGGCGAACGACGGCAAGGAGGCGGTCGACCGGGCGACTTCGGCGCCCTTCGACTGCATCCTCATGGACGTGCGCATGCCGGGGATCGACGGGCTACAAGCGACTAAGGCGCTGCGGATGCTGAAGACAACGGCGGATCTGCCGATCATCGCGATGACGGCGAACGCCATGGTCGAGGATCGCGAGGATTGTCTCCGGGTGGGGATGAACGATTTCATTCCCAAGCCCGTGAATCCGGAACAGTTCCTGCAGATTCTCGGCAAATGGATCCAGCCCGGCGCATCAGGCGTTGCGCCGCGGGAAACGGAACGAAGGACGAGTGCGCCGGATAACATTTCGACAAAGGAACAAGCGGCGACGAAAGAGAAAACGCATGTTGATCTGACCGGGATTCGGCGGAATATCCGCGGTAACGCCGAGCAGATACGCAATCTGGTGTTGATTTTCCGGCAAACGGCGAGCAAGTCGCTGGCCGATGCGCATCTCGCCTTCGCGGCGAAGGATGCCGCGCAACTCGCGCAGATCGGTCACCGCTGCAAGTCTTCGTCAAGGTACATGGGGGCGCATGATTTCGCCGATTTCATGCTCGATCTGGAGACGAGCGCCAAACAGGGCGATTGGGCGCGGATCGAGACAACGCTCTTGCGGCTCGACGAGGAGTGGAGCAGGGTGGAGGCCGAACTCGGCGGAGCCGCCAACTACTGAGACGGCGACGAGAAGTCGAAGACGACCTTGAGGCGACCGCCAACGGCCGCGCGTTCCATGTAACCGACGGCGCCGGGCGTGTGCGCCAGCAGTTTCATTTGTTCTTCAGCGTTGTTTGCCGTGACGGGTGGGCGGGCGCCGCCCGAGAACATCAGTCGCGACCAATAGGCCTTGATCTCCGACGGGCTCTTGTTGACCAGCTGGCGATAGAACTCGGCGCGTTGCGGACTCTCGTCCGGCAAGTCGATCGGCATCGCCGGCAGGCCGGACGGCAGTTGGCGCCAGCGGCCCATGAATACGAACGTCACCTCCTTGCGTGACATCTGGTCGATGCCGCTCTTCGGGTTGGCGACCACGACGAGATCGGTCGCCCCCGCAGTGAGGGGCAAGCAAGCCGACGCCAGCAGAAGGATGAGTTTTCGCATGCTCAGAAGACGAAGTCGAGCGATACGCTGTAAACATTCAACTTGCCGTCGAACGCTTCGTTGCTGATCGGATAGAGGAACAAGGAGTCGCTCGAACCTCGCACGAAGTCGACCTGCGCCTTGAGGGCCATATTGCGGTGGAAATCCCAGCGGGTGCCCAGCGTGAAGGTGGTCTGCTCCATGTGTGTCCGCGCGATGGCCTGTTGCAGAGCCTGGCTCAGCGGTGCGCCATCGGGCAGACCGCTGTCGACATGCTTCGCTTGCGAGCGGATCCATGCAACACCCGCGTACGGCGTGAACTGCCCGATGCGATAGCCGGCGACGACGTAGGCGCCGAGCGAATCCTGGTAGATGGCGCTGTCGTGCTGCATTTCGACCACCATGCCTTGAACCTGTAGCGGCCCCTGGTCGTAAACGGCGCCGAGCGAATAGAAGCGGGAGGCCGTGTCTTTCAGCGAAATCGCTTCGCCTGCGGCCGCAGCTTCTGGGGTTCCCACTTGACTCAAGGTGGTCCGGAGCGTCCCGATGAATCCGGGGATGTCATCCTTGAACTTGATCTGTGCGTAAGTCAGGCGCCACTGCCAGTGGCCGGTCTGGTAGTCGAGGTAGGCGCCGGTGAGCGGACTTTCGGAGAGATCGAGAAAATCGCCGGCGGCTGGCGCTTCTTCACCCGATTGCCCAAGGAACACGCGACCTTTCAGGATGCCGTCGGCGACCGGTGCGGATGCCGTGAAGTCGGCGCCGTCGAGGTACTGGAACGGCAGGGTGGCAAAAATCTCCCGCGGCGGGCGAACGGTGAGGTAGGAGTAACCGACGAGCCGCGAGTCGGCAAGCATGTAGAACTCCGTCCCGATGCGTCCGGCGCGGATACCAAAGTTGGGCGTGATCGCGTAACGGCCAAACGCCGCCATGAGTTCCGGGCGATAGCTGGCGTGCGGGCCGTAACGACTGACGCCCTGCACGACGAAATCGAGCGATTCATTGGCCTTGTAGTAGGCTTGGAGGCCGATCAGCGAGTCCTGTTTGAGCGAAAGGCTGTCTGTTGCGCCATGTTGTTGCGACTGGTCGCGTGTGACTTCCACCTGGTCGGTGTTCGTTTGCATGGCACCGAGTGTCCCGAAGCCGCTGATTTCCAGTCCGGGGGGCAGGAGGCCCGTCTCGGCGAGCGCGATCGGTGCAGCGAAAAGCAGCGCGAGGATGGGCAAGGCAGTGCGTAGCACTTGCCAACCGAATCCGTGCCGGTTGGTCGCGCGTGTGCTGGATGGCTGTGTTCTGGCGTTAGGCACGACGGTGTCCCGATTCTGTAAGGTCTTGATATGCGTGTCCCAGTGCTGACGTATTCAGTATAAGTAAATCGTTTTGCATCGCACTTGAAAAAGTGTGTGAGTTTTCCAGTACTACTGAATCCATGGCGATAAATGCAACACATCGCATTGCATGGGATGGCGTGATGCAGCTGGGTCTGTACCTGGCGTTGCATGGGACCGCCGAGCGCTGCGGCGTCCATCGCGCCTCGGCCGGCGCGTAGAATGGCGCCTCTTTCCGTGGAGAAACGTATGTCTGCCTCAACCGATGCCCTGCCGGTGCGCAACGACTTTGCCGTGATTTCACTGGTGGGCTTCGTGCACGCGGTTTCGCACTTCTTCCATCTGGTCATCCCGCTGCTCTTCCCGTGGCTGATGCCGGCGTTCAACATGAACTTCACCGAGGCCGGGGCGTTGATGACGGTGTTTTTCGTCATCTCCGGCGTCGGGCAGGCGGCGGCAGGGCTCGTCGTCGATCGCGTCGGTTCGCGGCCGGTGCTGTTCGGCGGCGTGGTACTGCTCGCACTGTCCGGTGTATTGCTCGGCGTCGCCCAGAACTACGTGATGCTGATGGCCGCGGCAGCCGTGGCGGGTGCGGGCAACAGCGTTTTTCATCCGGCCGACTTCACCATCCTCAACCGGCGCGTCTCCAAGCCGCGCCTCGGCCACGCCTTTTCGGTGCATGGTCTTTCCGGCAATCTCGGCTGGGCGGCGACGCCGCTCCTGATGACGGCCGTCGCCTCGGCGATCAACTGGCGCGCCGCAGCCTTTTCAGCGGCTGCCGTCGCGGTGATTTCCGGCGTGCTTCTCTATGCCTTGCAGAACGTGCTTGAAGACAAGGCAGCGCAAGACGCCGGCAGCAAACAGTCCGGCGGTCATCCGCCCGTGTCAACGCTGAGCGTGCTGCGTTCGCCGGCCGTGCTGCTCTGCTTCGTTTTCTTCTTCCTGATCACGGCCGCTTTCGGCGCGCTGCAGAACTTCTCGGCCGCCGCGTTGAAGGCGATGTACGGCCTGTCGCTGGCGACGTCGGCCTCGTGCCTTTCCGCGTACGTCCTGGGCGGCGCGGCGGGTATCGCCGCCGGCGGCTTCCTCGCGACGAAGCGCGCGCAGGAACAGATCATTGCGGTCTGCATCACCTTCGGCGCCGGGATGAGCCTGCTGCTCGCCAGCGGTGTGGCGGCGGACTGGGCCATCCTCCCATTGATGGCGCTGATGGGGGCCGGCGTCGGTATCGCCGGCCCGTCGCGCGATCTCCTCGTGCGCAAGGCGGCGACCAAGGGGCTGGGCGAGGCGTCGTTCGGTCGCGTTTACGGCTTTGTCTACTCCGGCCTCGACACCGGACTGGCGACGGCACCGCTGATCTTCGGCGCGATCATGGACGGCGGAAAATACCCGATGCTATGGGTCGGCGTCGCGGTTTTCCAGGTGCTGGCCGTCTTCTCGGCTCTACGCGTCGGGCGAAACGCACACTCCGCACACGCAAAAAGTCGTTGAACTTTGCCTGCCGGCATCTACTCTTAATGATCCGGCGCGATAATGTTTGAAGTCCGTTCGCCCTGAGCTTGTCGAAGGGGGGGGCGGGCTTCGACAGGCTCAGCCCGAACGGGAGTTGAGACTTCTTCGTGCCGGGTCAATAGAAGCAAAGGAAGCAGCAAAGGAGCAAGCGAACACACGATCTTGAAATAGGCCAGTCCGGACGCATCTTCCCGATAACCCGGGTTTTCTCCCCGGTGCAGCACTCGCATGGAAAGGAGCCGTCATGAACGTCGTCTATAACAGCACCCAGTACGCCATCGTGGCCTATCCGGCGCGTCAGGCGTTCGAACTGGTCGACAAGACCGGCAAACGTTCGCTTTTCGTTCAAGGTTCCGTAGCGCTTGGCCTGCGCGAAGCGATCGACAGCATTCCCTATGAAGATCGCGACGAGGAGTCGATCGACGCCCTGCTTGACGATTACTGCGCTGGCGCCGCTCGCCCGATCGCATACCACTGATCCTCACCCGGGTATAATCACCGCTTTCGGCAAAGGGCCGTACGTTGAACCTGATCGGGAGAGCATCAAATGGCAGGGTATGAATCGGAATACACGGTTTTCATGCGTGAAATGCAGGCAAAACATCCGGAATGGGCCGACGAGCAACTCGCCGGTCGCGCGATTCTCTGGGACCGGCCGATCAATCTGGCCGAACAGGAGGCCTTTCGCAAGGCGAAGGAACCCAATCGCTCCTACCCATACGATGTGAACTTCGAGCAGAAATAGTTTCGCAATCGGTAAGCAACAAGGGCGGCCGGATGCTTTTGTCCGGCCGCTCGTCGTTTACCCGTAGCCTTCAGCCAAACCGGTTGCGCGTCTGCTGCCGGAACGCAGACGGTGTGATTTCCCCCCTCCCGCCACGACGCGCCCGGCAAGCGGCCGGCCTCTCGCATTGCGCGCGCCGCCGATTTCGTCGCGCTGCTCGAAGCGCTGGGCTGGCAG
>NZ_JAGOIT010000082.1:11885-15666 GCF_017995515.1 Propionivibrio sp. | reverse complement strand
ACCGATGCCGACGAATCGGCCGTCGTGCAAGGCGACGCCGACGCCCTGCGCATTCTGCTCGCCAACCTGGTCGGTAACGCACTGCGCTACACGCCGGCCGGCGGGCGCGTGGACGTTGCGTGCGGCCAGAACGAAGACGGGACGTTCCTCGAAGTGGTAGATAACGGTCCCGGCATCCCCGCTGCCGAGCGCGAGCGCGTGTTCGATCGCTTCTATCGACGCCACGACGACAACGCCGTTGGCATCGGAGAAAAGAGCGGCAGCGGGCTTGGTCTCTCGATCGTGCGCACCATCGCCGATCGGCACGGCGCCTCGGTCAGGTTGTCCGACGCGCAGCCGGGCGACGAAGCGAGTGGCTTGCGGGTGACAGTGCTGTTCCCGAACGCGGGCGAATGGCCTCAGCTATTCCGGTTTTCCGTCAGCGCAAAGCGGGCCAGCGGCTCGTAGCTCGGCCCCTTCTCGGAAAGCTGTGATCGCACCAGAACGAAATCGGAACATCGCCACTCGATCGGACCGATGGCCGGAAGAGCCGCGTTCAGGGGTATCTCCGGGATTTTTCGCACCAGCGTCACGTGCGGCGTAAAGGGTCGCTCGCCGTTGCTGACGGTGAATCCGGCTGCGCCGAGCCGTTGGCGCAATTCGGCAACGAGCGTTTCCAACGGCGCAAGAGTGTCGTGGCAACCGGCCCAGAACAGGCAGTTTCGGCGCCAGTAACCCGGTTGGTCGATGCGCAGCTCGATTGGCTCGGCGCGCAGGTTGCTGACCAGATCGACCAAGCGAGGAACGTTCTCATCAGCCACTTCACCAAGAAACGCGAGCGTCAGGTGGAGCGTCTCCAGGCGCGTCGGCTTTCCGCCGAGGCGCGCAGCTGCGTCGGTGGCGACGCGGGCCAGTCGTTCGGCAGCAGCGGGCGAAGGCCATAGGGCGAAGAAGAGGCGCATGGTCGGGATTGTCCGGGGAACACCGTCGAGTTTAGTCCTGCACGCGCGCCGGAGAGGCAGATCAGATCACATTTTGTTACGCAACTTTAAGTCGGTTTTAAGTTTTTCTGTCTTAGCATCCTGCCCATCGTCAAGCGAATCGCTTGCACCTGATCAACGATTGCCACGAACGGAGGATGAACATGAATGCACAAAGCCTTAAAAGGAGTGTGATTGCCACGGTGGTTGCCAGTGCCTTGGTTGGCGCTTACTCGATCAACAACGGCGGCGCCTCTTGGCTGGCCAACGCCGCCACCGGTTCGACGATCAAGACGCAGTCGACCGACAGCGCGACTGTTCCGGCGGCGCCTGTCGTTTCCGTCGCCGGTGCGGCCTTGCCCGACATGAGCGCGATCGTCGCGCGGAATTCGCCGGCCGTCGTGAATATCAGCATCTCGGGTACGGTCAAGAATCCAAACCTGCAGGATCTGCCGCAGCTCGATCCTGATGATCCCTTCTACGAGTTCTTCCGCCATTTCCGTGTGCCGCAGCAACGCGGCGAGCGCCAGGTGCGCGGACAGGGGTCGGGCTTTATCCTGCGCGAGGACGGCATCGTGCTGACCAACGCGCACGTCATCGACGGCGCCGACGAGGTGACCGTCAAACTGACCGACAAGCGCGAGTTCAAGGCCAAGGTGCTCGGCGCCGACAAGACGACCGACGTCGCCGTGCTCAAGATCGACGCGCGCAACCTGCCGACGCTCAAGGTCGGCAACTCGATCAATGCCAAGGTCGGCGAATGGGTGCTGGCGATCGGTTCGCCCTTCGGTTTCGAGAGTAGCGCGACGGCCGGCATCATTTCGGCGAAGTCGCGCTCGCTGCCTGACGACACCTATGTGCCGTTCATCCAGACCGACGTCGCGGTGAATCCCGGCAACTCCGGCGGGCCGTTGTTCAACATGGCCGGCGAGGTGATCGGTATCAACTCGCAGATCTATAGCCGAACCGGCGGCTACCAGGGCCTGTCCTTCGCCATCCCGATCGAGGTGGCGATGAAGGTCGAGGACCAGATCGTCAAGACCGGCAAGGTGCAGCGCGGCCGGCTCGGGATCACCATCCAGAACCTCGATCAGTCACTCGCCGAGTCGTTCGGCATGAAGAAGCCGGGCGGTGCTCTGGTGAGTTCGGTCGAGGATGGCAGCCCGGCGGCGAAGGCCGGCCTGGAACCGGGCGACGTGATTCTCTCGGTTAACGGCAAGGAGATTGCATCGTCGAATGAGCTGCCGCCGGTGATTGCCGACATTACGCCGGGACAATCGGCCAAGTTGCAGGTCTGGCGCAAGGGTGGTCAGCGTGATATCGAGGTCAAGGTCGGCAATCAGAAAGAGGAGCAGGTCGCAGCCAAGGAAAACAAGGAGGCGACGACAGGCAAGCTCGGCCTCGCCGTGCGTCCGCTGACCGCCGAGGAGCGCAAGCAACTCGACGGCAAGAACGGGCTGTTGATCGAGAATGCGACCGGAACGGCCGCGCGCGCCGGGATTCGCCGCGGCGACGTGCTGCTCTCGGTCAACGGCGAACCGGTTTCCAGCGTCGAGCAGCTGCGCAGCCTGGCCAGCAAGGCGTCGAAGCGCGTCGCCTTGCTCATCCAGCGCGACGATGCGCGCCTCTTCGTACCGGTCGATGTCGAATAAGGTGAATGCGGGCGGTGGTTGCTACCGCCCGCCTTTCGCTCCGCCCTTGTCCCAGCCGTAGCGCACCGTGCGCTGCCAGCGGGTGTCGGCCTGACGCAATGGATTGACCGTCGGGCTTGGTCTGGGCGCTGGCTTCGCTTTCGCTGGCGGCTTGTTGGCGGGCGGTTTGGCGGTCAAGGGCATCTCGTTGGCTATGTTAGACTCGGGGCCATTCTATCGCTCCCGAGAAGCCCATGTCCGGCAATACCTTTGGCACTTTATTCACGGTCACTTCCTTTGGCGAATCGCACGGTCCGGCGATCGGCTGCGTCGTCGATGGCTGTCCGCCGGGACTCGAAATCAGCGAAGCCGATATCCAGGCCGAGCTCGATCGCCGCAAGCCGGGAACGTCGCGCCACGTCACGCAGCGCCGCGAACCGGATACGGTCGAGATCCTCTCCGGCGTCTTCGAAGGCAGGACGACCGGCACACCGATCGGCCTCCTGATCCGCAATCAGGACCAGCGCAGCAAGGACTACGGCAACATCGCCGAAACCTTCCGCCCGGGCCACGCCGACTACGCCTATACGCAGAAATACGGCTTTCGCGACTATCGCGGCGGCGGCCGTTCGTCGGCGCGCGAGACGGCGGTACGCGTCGCTGCCGGTGCGATCGCGCGCAAGTGGCTGAACGAGCGCTTCGGCGTCACGATCCAGGGCTGGATGAGCCAGCTGGGGCCGATCCGCATTCCGTTCGTCGATGCGGCGCAGATCGGACAGAACCCGTTCTTCGCGCCCGACGCGGCGATCGTTCCGCAGCTCGAGGAATACATGGATGCGCTGCGCAAGTCGGGCGACTCTGTCGGCGCAAAGATCAGCGTCGCGGCAACCGGCGTGCCGCCGGGCTGGGGCGAGCCGGTCTATGCCCGCCTCGATGCCGAGATCGCTTACGCGATGATGGGCATCAACGCGGTGAAGGGCGTCGAGATCGGTGATGGCTTTGCCAGCATCGAACAGAAAGGCAGCGAGCACGGCGACGAAATGACGCCGCAGGGCTTTCTCTCCAATCACGCCGGTGGCGTGCTCGGCGGCATCTCGACCGGGCAGGAAATCGTCGTGCACATGGCGATCAAGCCGACCTCCAGCATCCGGCTGCCACGCCAGACGGTGAATCTGGCCGGCGAGGCCGCAA
>NZ_JAGOIT010000082.1:0-11785 GCF_017995515.1 Propionivibrio sp. | reverse complement strand
AATCACGCCGGTGGCGTGCTCGGCGGCATCTCGACCGGGCAGGAAATCGTCGTGCACATGGCGATCAAGCCGACCTCCAGCATCCGGCTGCCACGCCAGACGGTGAATCTGGCCGGCGAGGCCGCAATCGTCGAAACACACGGCCGTCACGACCCCTGCGTCGGCATTCGCGCGACGCCAATCGCCGAGGCGATGCTGGCGCTGGTGCTCATCGATCACGCCCTGCGCCATCGCGCGCAATGCAGCGACGTCAGGTGTTCAACGCCGCGCATCTGAGTTTTCTACTGGCCAAAATTACAGTATCGGAGGGGCTGACAGGATGCTCAAAAACCCCGACCACCTGATGCCGAAGAGATAATGTCAGCCTTGTCGGAAGGAGATTGAAGAAGATGAGGACGGCGGACACGACCCCGCATGCGATGTTCAGTTACCGGAATCCGGAAGAACGGATACCGGCAGGACCTGCCGGGCGCTTCAGTTTGCCACGCAATTAGCGAAGGGCGGGACCGCCCCCTGCTGGCTTTCTCAGGCCAGGCAGACGAGCGGACTCGGTGCTACTCCCGGCTTCAGATTCACTCTTGCGTTACGGCTTCTTCCATTTCTTCAAGCTCTTCGGCCGCAACCTCGGCTTCCTGCGGTGCCGATGGTGAAAATTGCTGCTGCATCATCGCCTCCATCGGATTGAACGGCTTGCCGTTGACCTGAAGCTGGCCGTTCTTGAAGGTCACGCTGGTCTTGAGCAGGTTGTTCTCGACCGTGATGTAACCCTGCTGCTTGAACTGCTCCAGCGTGTTGGCGGCACTCTGCTGCGCGAAGGGTACTTCTTCCTCGCTCTTGCCGATGCCGATCAGCGTGTCGACCAGTGCGGTCGGCAGCGCGATGGCCGCACCCGCGTCGAGTTTGGCCAGCAGCATCAGCGGGTTGGAGAAGTCGTCCGGCTTTGGATCGGTCAGCTTGACGCTGGCGTTGAAGCTGGCTTCGCCGTCGGTGGTGCGGAAGGCGATGCGGTCGATCGAGAAGACCGGGCCGTCGGCCAGCAGATCGAAAAGCGGGGCCGCGAGGGGCGCCATGGCTTGCACCAGCTGGCCCTGGTTCGCGAAGACCTCGGGTTTGGCGTAAAGGGCTGTAATGCCGCGGCTCAGGGTGGCGAGCTTGCGGCCGTGCAGGTGTTTGAGCGAAAAGTCGTAATTGGCCGGACCGTAATTCTGTTCGCCGACCTGGACGACGTTGACGCCCAGTTTCGCGATGACGTCCATGAACTCGCCGGTGACCGGCATCCGCACGTCGTAGGCGATTTCCTTGAGCGCTACTTTCTGCTTCGGCTCGGCTTGTTCCGCAGCGCCCGGGTTGACGTTGATTTCGGCGACGGTGACCTTCTGCGATCCGGCGTAGAGCAGCGGCTCGTCGGGGAAGACGCGCTTGAGCTGGCTGTCGAACGCCATGCCTTTTACGGTGAGACCGGAACCGTCGGCCTCGGAAAGCGTGAAACCGGGAGCCGTTCCGCGGACCGTGTAGTCGGCGAGGCCCTTGGAGAATTCCATCACCAGTTCAGTGGGTTCGCCGGAGAGGTTTGCGTTGCTTTCCGGGGTGTCACCCGGGAGAACCAGCTTGAACGGTTTGCTGGCAAAGGTTGAACGGCCGCCGCCCACAAAGTTGTAGGTCGTGCGGATGTCGAAAGGCTGGTCGCTGCCGAAGGCTTCTGCGAGCTTTGCGCGCAACGGCTCGTCGAACTCGATGGTCGAAGTCTCGCTGCCGGCAGCCAGTGCAGAGAATCCCGGCAGGGGGCCGTGCTTGATTGCCGTCTTGATGGTGATGCGGATCGGCGGTTCGGCTTTTGGCTTTTCCGCCGAGGCTGCGGCCTCATCGGTTTCCGTGACAACCGGTTGGAAGAGAGCCGCCGGAATCTCGATCGTCGTCGTCTCGCTGGCGCTGAACAGGCCGCGCTCGTAGCTTTCACTTGCAATCTTCAGGTAGGGCTGCGCGGCGATCATGGATCGCACGTCGGCATGCGCCTTTTCGATCTGTGAGCCGAGATACCATGCCGCGGCGGGATAACCGACGGCGAGAACGGCAACCACCGATGCGGCTACCACGGTCATTTTGCTTTTGGCCAATGCTGTCTCCTGTGTATGTTGAGCGCTATTTGTCGCGGCTGATGCGCGCGGCATTCTAACCCGGGCGAACAGGCTCTCGGAACTTTCGCCGGATGGTCCGGTGACGGCTATGAGCCTTGCAGTAAGATGCCGCCTTACATTCATCCGTGCCGAGAGCTCCCCATGAAAGAAATTCAACGTGACCTGACGCGCACCGTGCTGGCCGTGCTTTGCATCATCCTGCTGATGGTCGCTTCGTTCTGGGTCTTGCGGCCGTTTCTTGCAGCGACGGTGTGGGCGACGATGATCGTCGTGGCGACCTGGCCGCTTCTGGAGGCGTTGGAAGTGCGATTCGGCGGTCGCCGGACGCCGGCCGTGGCGCTGATGACACTGGCGATGCTGCTCCTGCTCGTGTTGCCGATCGTGCTTGCCGTCGGGACAATCGCCGAACACGCGGGGAGCATGGTCGAGCTGGTTCGCGGGCTGGCGGCGGCGGGCCTTTCTGCACCGCCGGGCTGGCTCGCCGGCATTCCGCTGATTGGCGCCAGGCTCGTTGAACTCTGGCAGCAGGTCGCGACCAGCGAGGCGCAGGGTTTGCTGGCCAAGGTGGCGCCGTATGCCGCCGAGTCCGGGAAGTGGCTGCTTGCCGAGGCTGGCGGCTTCGGCATGATGATCGTCCAGTTCCTGCTCATCGTCGGCCTGTCGGCAGTTCTGTACGCCAACGGCGAGGTGGCGGCGAGCGAGGCTCGGCGTTTCGGCTACCGCATGGCGGGTGAGCGTGGCGAGAATTCGATCATCCTTGCCGGTCAGGCGATCCGTGGCGTGGCGCTCGGTGTCGGCGTCACGGCCATCGTGCAGACGGTCCTCGGCGGCATCGGACTGGCGATTGCCGGCGTGCCGTTTGCATCGCTGCTTTCGGCGGTGATGCTGATGCTGTGCATCGCCCAGTTGGGGCCTTCGCTGGTTCTCTTTCCCGCGGTTGGCTGGATGTTCTGGACGGGCGAGACGGGTTGGGCAACGTTCCTGCTGGTGTGGAGCCTGATCGTCGGCACCCTGGACAACTTCCTGCGCCCGGTGCTGATCAAGAAGGGCGCCGATCTGCCGCTGCTCCTCATCTTCGCCGGCGTTATCGGCGGCATGCTTGGCTTCGGCCTGATCGGTCTCTTCGTCGGCCCGGTCGTGCTCGCCGTCACCTACACCTTGCTCGAAGCGTGGATGGCCGACGGGCAGGGACCGACGACGCTCCCCGTGCGCAGCGACGAAGTCATCGAGGACCTGAACGCCGGTTGAGGCCGCGTACGGGCGTGTTTGTCACGCGTAGTCGATGATCTCCTTCGGGATCTCGTCGAGCGGCGCGACCCTGGCGGCGCCGCCGAGGCGGATGGCTTCCTTGGGCATGCCGAAGACGACGCAGGTCGATTCGTCCTCGGCGATGGTCGGCGAGCCGGTATCGCGCATCTCCTTAAGCCCACGCGCGCCGTCGTCACCCATGCCGGTCATGATGATGCCGAGGGCGTTCCGGCCGGCAGACTGGGCGACCGAGCGGAACAGCACGTCGACCGATGGCTTGTGGCGGTTGACCAGCGGGCCGTCCTTGACTTCCACGTAATATTGCGCGCCGCTGCGCTTGACCATCATGTGTCGGCCACCCGGCGCGATCAGCGCCAGGCCTGGGCGCACCCGGTCGCCGTCCTTGCCTTCGCGCACCTCGATCTGGCATAGCCCGTTCAAGCGTTCGGCGAACATGGCGGTGAAGCGCTCGGGCATGTGCTGGACGATGACGATGCCGGTCGTCGTCGCCGGCAACCTGGTCAGTACCGCTTCAAGCGCCTGTGTGCCGCCGGTGGACGTGCCGATGGCGATCAGCTTGTCGGTGGTGCCGTACATGCGTGCGCCGGTGTGGGGGCTGGGCAGCATCACGTCGGCGGAGAGCTTCTGACGATTGAGCGAAGGCAGGTTCGTCGTCGTGGCGATCCGGCGCACGGCCTTCATGTTGGCGCGCGCTGCGGCCTTGATGTTGGCGACGATGTCGTTTGCCGAATCCTGCAGGAAGGCCTTCAGGTCGATCTTCGGCTTGGTGATGATGCTCACCGCGCCGGCGGCAAGGGCTTCCATCGTTACCTGCGCGCCGCTTTCGGCGAGCGATGAGCAGATGATGATCGGCGTCGGGCGCTCGGCCATGATCTTCTTGAGGAAGGTCAGGCCGTCCATGCGCGGCATTTCGATGTCCAGCACGATGACGTCCGGCCACTGCGTCTTCAGTTTCTCAAGCGCGAAGATCGGATCCTGCGCCGTGGCGACGACCTCGATCGACGGGTCGCGCGAGATTGCCTGGGTGATGACCTGGCGAACGAGTGCAGAGTCATCAACGATCATCACTTTGATTTTTGTCGCCATGCCTTCTCCTTGCTTACGTGTGCTTCGGGCTCGCGTGCGGATGCGTTACGCGCCGCACGGCAACGAGGTCGCTGGTAATGCCGTTGAGCGTTTCCGAGTGCCCGATCAGCAAATGGCCGTCGATCTTCAGGTAGGGAAGCAGGTTGTTGATCACCTTGCGCTTTGTCTCCGGGTCGAAGTAGATCATCACATTGCGCAGGAAGATGATATCGAAGGTGCCTAACCCCTTGGTCGGCGCCATCAGGTTACTGTAGTGGAATTCGACGCGCTGGCGTAGCTCCTTCACGATCAGGAGCGTGCCTTCATACTGGCCGTTTCCCTTCAGGCAGTACTTTTTCAACAGCGTTCGCGGAATGCCGTCGATGCGGTCGAGCGAGTAATGTCCGCCGCGCGCCTTTTCAAGCACGCGGCTGCTGATTGCCGTGTTACAGACGACTTTACGACTCGAACTCAGCGGTCCGAAAGCCAGCGTCTCCGTCGCATTTGAATCAATGGTCCCAACTCTGCCGGAGGTATCAAATGCAGCAAATAAGATTCTGACGATCGAGATGCCTTTCAGGTCAATCAAACAGCCACGGAGACAACACCCGAAAAACCGGGAGCGGCAGATCGGCGCCTTCGGCCGAATAACGGACGCATGAGGACTGCCGGTTGTTTCAGATTGGACAAAGATTGGAGATTGGGTAGGTCGAGGGCGGAGCGGAAGGAGCGCAGTTCGCAGCGCGCGGGTCGCAAGAACGTCGCCCGGGGTCGGTAGGAGCGCAGATTTTCTGCGCGATGCGGCGGTCGACTTCGACCACCGTATCTGAACAATTCGTGAAGCCCTGCCGGCGGCGGAGGGGATGCGACGGCAGCGTGTTTAATCCGACAGCTTCTGCCCGTGCTCGCGCGAGGCGTGGAAGCCGACCTTGGTCCACTTCTCGCGCGTCACGTCGAGGTTGTAGCGCGTGCTGGCGAGGTAGACGTAGTTGCCGTCCACGTCCTTGGCCATGCGGTGCTGCTGCTCGCGCTCGAAGTTCTTGCGCGTGATTTCGTCGGGGAAGGTCAGCCAGCGCGCCGTGTTGATGTCGGCCGGTTCGAAGATGGCATCGACCTTGTACTCGGTCTGCAGGCGCTGGGCGACGACTTCGAACTGCAGGACGCCGACGGCGCCGAGTAGCAGGTTGCCGGTTGCCAGGTTTTCGAAGACCTGGATCGCGCCTTCTTCGCCGAGCTCCTGCAGCCCCTTCTGCAACTGCTTGCTCTTCAGCGGATCACGCAGACGCGCGACGCGGAAGAGTTCCGGCGAGAAGTAGGGGATGCCCTTGAACGAGAGCGTTTCGCCCTCGGTCAGCGTGTCGCCGATGTGCAGCTGGCCGTGGTTGTGGATGCCGATGATGTCGCCGGCGACGGCGTCTTCCATCAGCACGCGTTCGTTGGCCATGAAGGTCAGTGCGTTGGCCAGCTTCATCTCGCGGTCCATGCGCACGTGCTTCACCTTCATGCCCGAGGTGTAGCGGCCCGAACAGACGCGGAAGAAGGCGATGCGGTCGCGGTGCTTCGGGTCCATGTTGGCCTGGATCTTGAACACGAAACCGGAGAAAGGTGCCTCGGCCGGTTCGACCATGCGCACGCCGGCATCGCGCGGCTGCGGTTGCGGCGCCCAGTCGAGCAGCGCCTGCAGGATCTCCTGCACGCCGAAGTTGTTGATCCCGGAGCCGAAGAAGATCGGCGTCTGCTGGCCGGCGAGGAAGCCGACGAGGTCGAACGGGCTGCTCGCGCTGCGGATCAGATCGACGTCTTCGCGCAGCTTGCCGACTTCGAGCGGGAACTGCTCGTCGAGGAAGGGGTTGTCGATGCCGTCGATCTTCTCGGCCTCGGTGCGCTTTTCCTCGCCCGGCGAAAAACGCAGCAGGCTGTCGTCGCCGAGGTGGTAGACGCCGCGGAAGGTCTTGCCCATACCGATCGGCCAGGTGATCGGCGCGCACTCGATGTCGAGCACGTCCTCGATCTCTTCGAGCAGCTCGAACGGCTCGCGCACTTCGCGGTCGAGCTTGTTGACGAAGGTGATGATCGGCGTGTTGCGCATGCGGCAGACTTCGATCAGTTTGATCGTCTGCGCTTCGACGCCCTTGGCCGCATCGATCACCATGACGGCAGCGTCGACAGCGGTCAGCACGCGGTAGGTGTCTTCGGAGAAGTCCTGGTGACCCGGCGTGTCGAGGAGGTTGACCGTGTGCCCGCTGTACTCGAACTGCATCACCGAACTGGTGACCGAGATGCCGCGCTGCTTCTCGACTTCCATCCAGTCCGACGTCGCGTGGCGCGCGCTCTTGCGGCTCTTGACCGTGCCGGCCAGCTGGATCGCCCCGCCGAACAGCAGCAGCTTTTCGGTCAGCGTCGTCTTGCCAGCGTCAGGGTGCGAGATGATCGCGAAGGTGCGGCGTTTCTGCACATCGCGCAGGATTTCGGGAGGGAAGGGTAGAGAACTCATCGGCTTGCTTTCCGCTGCAAAAACAAAAGCCGCCGTTTGGGTATGGAGAAACCCCGCCGGCGGCGCGCAGGCCGAACTATAGCAAGACTTGGCCGGAGCCGGAACGCGCGGCCGGATGTGTGCAAGAATTGCGTCGGTAAACCATCTTCCCTCAACTGGCATCTCGCCGCAGCCTTCGCAACGGAATCGCAGGATGAAACGGCCGGCCCTCCAGTGGCGCTCGCTCAGTACAAAGATCACGCTCGCCACGCTGGGTGTTTTCCTGGCGGGATGTTCGGGATGACGGTCGATGAACTTGTGGGCAACGAGTACGTTGCGCTCGTGCATCCATCCGAGCGCGATGACTCGCGCGGGAAGATGCTGGCGCTGCTCGCCAGCCGGGTTCCGTCGGTCGATCTCGATCGCCTCTACCGGCGCGCCGATCAGACGGAGTTCTGGGGGCGCCTCACCGGGCGCCAGTTGCTCGATGCGAACGGCACCAAGCGTGGACTCGTCGGCGTGATCGCCGACATCGACGTAAACGAAGCCTTCACGCCCATCACCGGTTACGAGCGCGAAGAGGTACTCGGGCAAAAACCGCGCATGTTGAAGTCGAGACACCATGACGCCGGTTTCTACGCCGATCTCTGGCGCGAGCTGACGGCGACCGGCCATTGGTACGGTGAGATCTGGAACCGGCGCAAGAACGGCGAAGTGTATGCCGAGATGAAAACGATCAGCGCCGTGCGCGACACGCAGGGCAACGTCCTGCAGTACGTCGCGCTCTTCTCCGACATCACGCCGATCAAGGAGCACGAAAAGCAGCTCGAGCAGATCGCCCATTACGACGTGCTGACGACGCTGCCGAACCGCGTCCTGCTCGCCGACCGGCTGCATCAGGCGATGGTTCATGCGAGCCGCTACCGGCAGATCCTGGCCGCAGCCTACCTCGATCTGGACGGTTTCAAGGCGATCAACGACACCTTCGGCCACGAGACGGGCGACCAGCTGTTGATCGCCCTGTCCGCGCGGATGAAGGCAACGCTGCGCGAAAGCGATACGCTGGCGCGCCTGGGCGGTGACGAGTTCGCGCTCGATGACTTTGGCACCGGCTATTCATCGCTCACCTGCCTCAAGCGGCTGCCCGAGTCGCTGCTCAAGATCGACCAGAGCTTCGTGCGCGACATGCTCGACGACCCGGATGATCTCGCGATTCTCGAAGGCGTCATCAGCCTGGCTTCGGCGTTCCGGCGTCAGGTCATCGCCGAAGGGGTCGAGACGGTCGAACACGGCAAGATACTGCTGCAACTGGGCTGCGAACTGGCGCAGGGCTACGGGATCGCACGCCCGATCCCGGCGAGTGACCTGCCGAGCTGGGTCGCCAGCCGGCGACCCGATGCCAACTGGAGCAACCTGGCGCCGGTCGATCGCGACGATTACCCCTTGCTCTTCGCTGCCACCGAGCACCGGGCGTGGATCGCCGCCATGGGCAAGCATCTCAAGGATGCGCGAAACGAGCCGCCGGCGATGGATTTCCACCGCTGCCGCTTCGGGCAATGGCTGGATGCGGACGGCCAGAGCCGTTATGGTTCCCACCCCGACTTCTGGCGCATCGAGCATCTGCACCGGCAGGTACACGATCTCGCCGAAACGCTGTGCGAATACCGGAAGAGTAATTCCTTCGAGGAAGTGCAGGGCGAGATCGGCGAATTGCACGCCTTGCGCGACCAGCTGCTCGCGCGCCTGCAGCTGCTGTTGCACAACAGCCGGCGATGAGCGGGCTGGCGGCCTGCCTTGGCCTGTTTTCCAGCGCACTGATCGCCTCAACGCTGTTTCCCGCGCAATCGGAACTGGTGCTTGCCGGCCTGCTGATCGCCGGCAAGCAGCCGGCCTGGCTGTTGATCGTCGTAGCTACCGTCGGCAACGTGCTCGGTTCGGCGATCAACTGGTGGCTCGGGCGCAATCTCGAACACTTCAGGGACCGGCGCTGGTTCCCGTTCAAGCCGCAGGCGCTCGAGCGAGCGACCGGCTGGTATCACCGCTACGGCCGATGGTCGCTGCTCCTTTCCTGGATGCCGATCATCGGCGACCCGCTGACGCTGGTTGCTGGCGTCCTGCGCGAGCCGCTACCGACCTTCATCGCCATCGTCACGCTGGCCAAGCTCGGGCGCTATCTGGTGTTGGCCGCGGTCACATTGCAGTGGATGGCCTGAGCCGCCATTTTCCGGCGCTATACTCCGGCGATGCCCCGCACCACCACACACCACTTCTGGCGCAGCCCGGCGCTGCCCTTTGTCGAGAGCCGGCGGGCAAGCGACAGCGCGGCCTGCTATGCGCTGCATTCGCATTCGACGTTGTCGATCGGCGCCGTCGACGACGGCGAGAGCGTGTTTTCGCGCAACGGCCAGCGCCAGAAGCTCGTGCGTGGCGACGTGGTGCTGATTCCTCCCGGCGAAGTGCATTCGTGCAATCCAGCGGACGATGGTCGCTGGAGCTACCAGATGCTCTACCTCGATCCGGCATGGATTGGCGGCGTAATCGGCGAGATGGGCGCGTTTGATGCAATGGTCCTTAACCGGCTACCGCCCGATATCGCACCGCGCCGCGTGCATGAACGGCTGACGCGACTCAACGAGTGCATATTCAGTGCGGCGACCGACGAGGACAAGGAGGCGGCGTTGCTCGTCTTTGTCGGTGATCTCTTTGCTGAAGGGTGTTTGCGGAGAAAGGCCTGGACGGGCGAGCGGGATTCGGCGCGCTTGCGCGCGGTGCAGGCGCTGATCGCCGAGCGCTGCGCCGAATCGCTGTCGCTCGACTTGCTTGCAGGCGAAGCCGGCATGAGCCGCTATCACTTCGTCCGCGCCTTCGGCCGCATGGTCGGCATGACGCCGCACGCGTGGCAGCTCGACCAGCGCATCGAACGAGCGCGCGGCTTGCTGGACCAGGGTATGTCGCTTGCCGACGCAGCGTTGCAGCTCGGCTTCGCCGACCAGAGCCACTTCCAGCGTGCCTTCAAGCAGCGCGTCGCGGCGACGCCGGGCGAGTATCGGCTGGTTGTCGGCACCTCGTCGTAAGTCGCGCAATTTCCTTCAATACGCATCGCTCCCGAACGGCCAACCTGCACCCATTTCGCGGGTGGAGAACGATATGGCGTTATGGCAGCAGTTTCTGGTGATCGCGGGGGCGCACTTCCTCGCCTTGTTGAGCCCGGGTCCGGACTTCTTCCTCATCGTGCGCAGCGCGGTGATCAACGGCGCGCGCATCGCGAGCGGTGTCTGCGTCGGCATCGCATTGGCCAACGGCGTCTATATCGGCCTGGCGATCAGCGGCGTCGCCGTGTTGCAGGAAGTCGCCGGCCTGTTCGCCGTGCTCAAGTGGGCCGGCTGCGCCTACCTGGCCTGGCTCGGTTGGCGCTTTCTCACCGTGCGCGGCGAGGCACTGACGCCGGAGATGCGCGGTGCCGCGAAGACTTCCGGCAATTCGTGGCATTGGTGGCGCGAGTGCCGCGTTGGCTTCCTCTCAGGCATCCTCAACCCGAAGAACTCGCTGTTCTACGCCAGCCTGTTTTCGCTCGGCTTCGAGCGCAGAACGTCGTTTGGCGTGCAACTCGGCTACGGCATCTGGATGTTCTCCGCCGTTCTGCTTTGGGACTTGTGCATTGCGCGCGCCGCCGGTCATCCGCCGATCGTGCGCCGCTTCATGGCGCATGTGCGCAAGGTCGAACGGGTCACCGGCGTCGTGCTGCTCGGCATCGCCGCCGGCATCGTCGGCGCGCGCTGACAGCCCCTGTGCTTGCGTGCCGCGGCACCGGGTGGTGAGATGCGGGCTTCGCATCGTCATTGGAGTGCGTGATGAAGACCTATCGGGGCAGCTGCCATTGCGGCGCCATCCGCTTTGCGTTCAAGGGGCCGGAGAAGATCGAAAACGGCCTGCGCTGCAACTGCTCGATCTGCCGCCGCAAGGGCGCGCTGATGAGTGCCTTTACTGTCGCGCCGGATGAAATCGAGATCGAAGTCACCGGCGACAACCTCGCCACCTACGAATTCGGCAGCCGCGTAGCCAAGCATCACTTCTGCAAGACCTGCGGCATCTACCCCTTTCACCAGACGATGCGCAAGCCCGGCCACTACCGCCTCAATCTCGGCTGCGTCGAGGAACTCGATGCAACGCGGCTGCCGTTCGAGGTGTTCGACGGGGCGTCGATTTGAGTTTTTGACGCGCGAACTGGCGTCCAGGGCCTTCGTAACTGGTTGTCGCCGTCGTGCGTCGTTTCCGTTCCGGGAATGATTCGCTCTCAGTCTTCGCACCTGACAAGCGATTTCGGGTTCTTGTCCAGCACGAAGTCATCTTGATAGACTCGGCGGCAATCGGCCATGAACAGCCGGTGACTATCTCCCCATTGCTGCCATTCAAAGGTTCGGTCGCCTCCTAAACCTGCCGGATGGGCAAGACGTGCTACTCGGCCTTATGTGGAGTTCCACATAAGGCCGACGACCTGGCGGTGATCCGCCGTCACGAACGTCGGCTTCTCTCCGTCTCCGGCCATAGAACTCCTCACAGCGCGTACGGCAGCTGAGGGGCGATTCGAGCCATTCAAACTGACGCCAGACAACTCCGTAAAGTGGGTACGGTAGCGTTGTGATGGAAGAGGTCGTCTCCGCGCTTGCTGTCCTGCACTGCTGTCGTATGTAGTTCCCCGACTGCCTCAAGGCCGTGGCTAGGCCTCTATTCCAGCTGCAAAGCAACGTACAGCAGCAAGCGGTCATCGGTGTTCGCGAGATCAAGGCCAGTCAGTTCGCTGATTTGCCGCAGCCGGTAGTCGAGGGTGTTGCGGTGGATATGC